>CAZKXG010000007.1:17773-21884 GCA_964556465.1 uncultured Cryomorphaceae bacterium
TTAAGTCTATGGCGAATACTCGATATGAAACCTCAATAGATTCTGGAGGCGAGTTTTTTTTCCAGATCAGTTTTGCCTCTGCGGGAAAAAGCGAATACAAAGAGTCCGATACAATTACACCATTGGATTTAACCACAAATGAACTTGGGTCAATACTCACAGTATCAATAGAAGTGGTATCGCCCTGAAGAGGAAGTGTTTTACTTCTATAAGATCCGAAATCCTGAGCACAAAGATGCGTCGTACCGCTTAAAAGAGCGATAAGACACAACCCTGCTATTGCCGTTTTCTTTAGACGACAAAAACACGGTAGTATAGGGAATCTATTAACTTTGAGCGTCTGAAAGAACATCGATTCGCCCACGTGGGCTCCTAAGAATACGCAATTTGAAGCTTAAAATTATATCATACAATGTCAATGGCATTCGCGCTGCCATCCGAAAAGGATTTTACGAATGGCTCGAAGATGCTTCACCTGACATTGTTTTAATACAAGAAACCAAAGCAAAGCCCGAACAGATCGACCTCAAAGTAGCAGAGGAAATGGGATACAAATCCTATTTTCATAGTGCAGAGAAGGCCGGATACTCGGGAGTAGCAATTTTAAGCAAAATAGAGCCTGATAAGGTAGTAGAAGGTTGTGGTATTCAGAAGTATGATCGCGAAGGCCGGATTCTGAGAGCTGATTTTGGAGACCTCTCCATTATGAGTACTTACTTCCCTTCAGGCAGTAGCGGTGAGGATAGACAGGCTTTTAAGATGGAGTTTTTGGCTGACTTCTTTGTGTTTATTGACAAGCTTAAGGAGGAAAGGCCAAATCTCGTCGTTGGAGGCGATTACAATATTTGCCATCGAGCTATAGATATTCACAATCCTGTTTCAAATAAGAAGTCCAGTGGATTTCTTCCGGAGGAAAGGGAGTGGGTCACTCAATTTTTGGAATCCGGTTTTATCGATTCGTTCAGAAGTGTGAATGGTGATGTGACTGATCAATACTCATGGTGGACTTATCGCTTTAATGCAAGGAAAAAGAATTTGGGATGGCGTATTGACTACAATATGGTGTCGCAACCTTTGCAGGAATCTATCGTTAAAGCGGGTATATTAGGCGACGTGTTCCATAGCGATCATTGTCCGGTTTCCCTAGAACTTAAGTTAAATGATTAGAGCAGTTCCTTCGTTTCTAAACAGAGTTATTCTCGTAGTTTTTTTATTCTTTTTCGTAAACGGTTGCGATAATTCGCAATCAGATAGCGCACGAACAAACGGTGAGGTAAATCACGAATTGAGCGGAGGGCTTTTTAAAATGAGTCTGTCAGACGACATTCTGAGTATTTTTCCACATAACTTAATCGACGCTGCCGCCTTCAATTTGATGAATCAAGTTTATGAAGGCCTTTTTGAGTTAGATGAGAAGACAAATAGTTTTAAACCACAATTAGCAGAGTCCTACTCCATTAGTGAGGACGGAAAAGTTTATACAATTGTTCTTAAGAAAGGAGTATTCTTTCATGATGATCCCATTTTCCCCGGAGGAAAAGGAAGAGAGGTTAAAGCTGAAGATGTTGTGCATTGCTTTACCAAACTTTGTGAGCCTTCAGAAAATAATGCGCTTTACCCATATGTGATAGATCTTATAAAGGGAGCGTCTGATTTCAGAAAATCCAAAAAAGACGGGAGAAAGACCTCCGAGAGTCCCGAAGGGTTGCGATTGGTAGATGACTATACTCTCGAAATCGAATTAGAGCATTCCACACCAAACTTTTTGGCTGTTCTCACACATCCATGCTGCTGGGTTTTCCCAAAGGAGCTGTATGAATATGAAGATCAGATTAACAATTGGTGCATTGGTACCGGACCTTTCAAGGCCTTTACCATTAAAATGAACGATGTAATCATATTTCAACGAAATAAGAAGTATCGAGAAATAGACAGTTTAGGGCGCTCACTTCCATACCTTGACGCTGTGCGTTGCAACTTTGTGGAGAATGAAAGAGATCAACTTGACGCCTTCCTTGATGGAAATTTGGATCTGATTTTCAGCGTGCCAAGAGAGAATGTTCAACAGCTGGCTGAATCAGCGAAAGGTCAAGGCGCAGCCTACAGTATTATGACCATTCCCGGAATGCGTGTGGAATACTATGGTTTTCAACATAGAAGCGACTTGTTTGAAAGTGAGGATGTCCGCAAGGCAATCAATTATGCTATAGATCGACAATTTTTGGTGGATAGTGTTCTCAAAGGTTTTGGAGAGCCGGCTGTATACGGTTTTGTCCCTCCTTCTGCGCCGGGATATGACGCCAAGAACCTTGAAGGTTATACCTTCAATCCCGAGCGTGCGCGCGAGTTATTAATCCAAGCGGGGTTTGAGGATTCTCAAGATTTTCCCGTGCTAACGATTCAAATAAATGATGGTAACCCAACGGCACTTGATGTAGCAGAGGCGGTTCAAAAAATGCTTGTTGTAAATCTGGGATTGACTATAGAACTCTCGATTCTTCCTAGGGATAAGCACTACGAGGAAGTTGAATTAGGAAATGTAGAAATCTGGAGAGATGGATGGATTGCCGATTACCCGGATCCCGAGAATTTTTTGAAGTTATTTCACGGTAAATTGGTGCCGAATGATTCCGTGAAAGCCTCTTACTTAAACACGGTAAGGTTTAAAGACTCTGACTTTGACGAATTTTTTGAGCTCTCAACCCGTGAGACCAATTCTGAACTAAGACAGAAGTTGTTATTTAAAGCAGATAGCGTAGTGATAGACAAGGCTGCCGTGGCGCCTTTGTATTACGAGCAATGGGTTTGGTTGGTCAATAAGCGAGTTCAGAATCTTTCTGTAAGCCCTATGGGAACCCTTGATCTTTCGCAAGTTTACCTCTCGAAAGCGGAGGATTAAGTATCATTATTCATATTGAAGTAGAAACTCCTTTGCAACAGGCAAAAGGGTTTCGAAAATGGGAATTTCCGTTTCCGTTTCGATGAGATACGTGTTGATCTCATGATTTTTCCGATACTCCATCTTCAGCTCACGAAAGTTTGGAAATCTTCCTGTCGTTCTTTCATCTATAAATTGAGTCATTACATCTTTGTAAGCTTCACTTTCATAAGGTCGTCTTACAAATCGGTATTCATATTTGTAGATTCGAGTTTTTTTCAAACTATTCAGTAGTATTAAGCCTCCGCTTCTTTGAGGGCTCAGCAGGCCGATAGGGCGAATATTGATTTTCTCGATAAGTTGCTCCTTTTCTGAAATACCAAGTTGGTAAGTGGAAGAGAGTTTTTCCAGTGCAAACTCCAAAACATCACTAAGCGTGCTAATTACCCCGTCATCAGAAAGCCGTTCGCGGATCAACCGCAGTTTTTTCACGTCAACACCGATCAAATCCGTTCTCAGCTCATTTTCGAGGTTTAGAACACTTTGCTTGTAAAGGTTTAGCTTTCTTAAATGATTTTGAATGTCTGGGAGATATGGGAATAGCATTGACTCCTCAAATCGTTTTTGTGCTTGAGATGTGTACGCCAACACCTGGTAGGTTTTGTATTCATAATCGAATACAGGCTCAATTAGCCAATCATTACTAAGCCTACTCATATATAATAATACTCCGTTGGTGGATAAAAGTTGCCGACCTTTGGTACACGTAATGCAAAAAGGTAAGAAATTTGCCACAGCGTGTACAATGATCATAAACTAGCCATATGTTAAATACTTATTCCAAAACAACTCTTTTCATTATTGCAGTTGTTACCCTCGCATCCTGTGTCCCTAATGGGAAGTTTATGGATGTAGCCCAAAAGCAAGAAGCGTGTGAGCGCGAAAATGAGCAACTGAGGCTCCAAAATGAAAAGCTAAGTACAGAATTGAATGAGTTCGATACTAAGTATAATGTGTCTGAGAGAAAAATCGACGCGTTGAAATCTGATACGGCGGTATTGGGGAATAGCTTGCGCATCCTGAGAAAGCAATACGACAAAATCAACGCTTTGAATGATCAGCTTCTTTCTAAAACAGCCAGCTTGCGAGAAGGCACGGAGGCAGAGAAGCAAACTCTAATGGCTGAGCTAGAAACGGTTCGATTGTCTCTCTTAGAAAAAGAGGACGCATTGA
>CAZKXG010000007.1:21894-27653 GCA_964556465.1 uncultured Cryomorphaceae bacterium
TTGAATCAACTTGAAACAGCATTGAATACTAAAGAAGAGGAACTACTTGAAAGAGAAGCAAAGCTTCAAGAGTTGCGAGTAGCGATCAGTGTGAAGGACTCGTTGATGAACGCTTTACGGCAAAGTGTTTCAGACGCTTTACTTGGTTTTGAAGGCAATGGACTCACAATTGAAAAACGAAATGGCCGTGTGTATGTAAGTATGGAGGCAAAGCTGCTGTTTGCCACTGGAGAAACCGCTGTGGACAAAAAGGGGCAAGAAGTGATTATAGATTTAGCCAGAGCTCTTGGTAATCGAGACGATCTTGACATCATTGTAGAAGGTCATACCGATTCCGATGAGTTTCAAAGATCCACTTTTCCTCGTAACAACTGGGATTTAAGTGTTCTCAGAGCCACCTCTGTAATTAATATCATGCTCGACAATTCAGATATCAATCCGGATATGTTGGTTGCTGCCGGTCGAAGTCAATACATGCCGGTAGATCCGAACAACAAGGCGAAAAATCGACGTATTGAAATTATACTTTCGCCTAAATTGAATGAATTGCTTGAAATGGTGAGTGGCGATTAACCAAACATTTCGGTGAGCATATCGCGCACGTGGCCCACAGAGTGAATCTGCATTGTACCTGATAGTGCCGATTTTGAAAGTTGGTGGTGCTTGGAGATGAAAATGGATTTGAATCCCAGTTTATCGGCTTCTGCGATTCGTTGCTCAATTCGATTTATGGGCCTTATTTCTCCCGACAAGCCGACCTCACCCGCAAAACAGGTTTGACGCGGAAGGCTTAAATCTTCGCTCGATGACAAGACTGCCGCAACTACTGCGAGATCAATGGAAGGATCGTGTATTTTGAGTCCTCCGGCAATATTTAAAAAGACATCTTTTCCCGCCAGTTTAAACCCACATCTCTTTTCCAGAACGGCCAGCAGCATGTTGAGTCGCTTGACGTCGTATCCCGTCGCTGATCGTTGAGGAGTTCCATAAACAGCGGTACTCACCAAGGCTTGTACCTCTATGATGAGTGGGCGAATTCCTTCTATAATCGCCGCGGCGGCAGACCCGCTCAAATTATCGGAGTAGCCACTCAGTAAAAGTTCCGAAGGATTTTCTACACTTTGAAGACCTGAACCTTCCATGCGGTAAATGCCCAATTCATTGGTGCTTCCGAAGCGGTTTTTTGTACACCTGAGCAGGCGAAAAACATGATTCTGATCTCCTTCGAAGAGAAGAACGGCATCAACCATGTGCTCAAGTACCTTTGGCCCTGCAATGTTTCCTTCTTTGGTAATGTGGCCGATCAAAAAAAGTGTGACTCCCTCTTCTTTGGCAAAACGCATCAATCGAGCTGCGCTTTCTCTGATTTGACTGATGGATCCAGGCGATGATTCAATCCAAGATGCATTCAGCGTTTGGACGGAGTCTATCACAATAAAATCAGGTTTAAGGCTACCTGCGTGTTCAATAATGGCGTCAGGATCAGTTTCGGTGAGTAGGAAACACCTCGGATTGAGGTCACCAATTCGGGAGGCGCGATCTGCGATTTGAGCCTTGCTTTCTTCTCCCGAGACATAAAGCACATTTTCCTTTTTGTACTTTAAGGCTGTCTGAAGCAGAAGAGTCGATTTTCCAATGCCAGGTTCGCCGGCAATTAAAACCAATGATCCCGGAACCATCCCGCCTCCCAAAACGCGATCCGCTTCTGCATCACCTGTGTGGTTGCGCTTGCCTGTTTCACTTTGCACTTCGTTTATGGCCACAGGCAAGCTCTCTTTTTTTCTTTCTGGTGAAAATCCTTTTTTGGACTTCACTACAGTTTCTTCAACAAAGGTGTTCCACTCTCCGCAAGAGGGACATTTGCCTTGCCACTTCGGCGACTCGAAACCGCAATTCTGGCAGAAGAAAACTGATTTTGATTTAGCCATTCTTAGACTTTTTAATTATCGCCGTTGTGCTATACCCTTCTACCAGCGGGATGGATACAGTACTATTACCATTGGCACGTTGAATATCCGATCCTACTATATAGTTCTTTTCCTTTGGATCTTCCTGATCGGGATCGTAGTCCCCGCCTTTGAGGAGGATGTCAGGTTTAATCCGTTTCACTAATTCGTAGGGAGTACCTTCATTAAAGATCACTACGGCATCAACGCATTGTAATGCAGCCATCAAGGTAGCGCGATCAAGCTCGCCATTAATTGGCCTTTCAGGTCCTTTATTCAAGGTTTTTACCGAAGCATCAGAGTTAACTCCCACTATAAGAAAATCTCCTTGTTCACTGGCATGATTTAGCAGCGTCACATGACCCCTGTGAAGAATATCAAAAACGCCATTAGTGAAAACGATACGTTTTCCTTTCACTCTGAGCCTTTGGGCAAGAGAATCAAGTTTTTCAACTTGGACAATCTTTTCGTTCACTCTATCCAGTCTGCTCATTGAGGCGCTTTTTATTTAAGACTGGCATGAGGAACATGCATAATCCTCCTACCAAGACAATCATGATTGTTTGTGAAAACCAGAGAATCCATCCCAATGCAAACCCACTTTCGGCAGAAATTCCATAAAGCATGAGCGCTTGCATAATTCCTGCTGGAAATGCTCCTATACCGCCGGGTATAATGACAATTGCGAAACTACCCAATACGAAACCCGCAAAAATTGCGCTGATCCCAACGCTTGAGGTTTCTTCCAGCGCAAAGAAGCAAACACCAAACATGGCAAGATAAAGCCCCCAGATTGCTGCGGTTGCCAACAGATACAACCAACGCTTTTCCATTCTTACAATACTGCGCAAACCTTCGAGTAACTCGTTGATGAAGCTGCGAATTTTACCAACCAGCGGAATATGTGCGAACTTTTTTAGGAGAAGGAATCCCAAAACAACTAGCGCAATTAGCATAAGACCCCCAGCCAATAAAAGAGGCCACTCAAACTTGCTTTTTGCGATACTGATTATTTCCAGCGCATATTTCTCGAGAAGTTCATATTGGAGTATAAGGGTAGTAAATGTGATGAATAGCAGAATGATAAAGTCAAGAGCTCGCTCGGAAAGAATAGATCCAAACGATTTTTGAAAAGGGACTCCTTCGTATTTGGTGAGGGCGGCGGCTCTACTTACCTCTCCTACTCTGGGAAGCGCCAGATTGACAATGTACCCTATCATGACCGCCATAAAATTATTGCTCGTACTCGGGGAGTAACCCATTGCCTCGAGTTGAAATTTCCATCGGTATCCTCTGATCCAGTGGCTCAGCAGGCCCATAAAAAATGACAGAAGGACCCAAAAATAATTGGCACTTTCGAAAGCTTTAAAAAGCTCGATTCTCTGATCGGGGCTGAGTTGATTATAGATGTGCCAAACCAAATAAATACCCAGACCTACCGGGACAATTATTTTAAGAAGCTGAACGGCCTTAGCTTTAAACATAGTAGATTAGGTTCAAATCTTCATGTTATCGATGAGTCTCACCTTACCAATTTTTGCCGCCAATAGAGCTATTCTCTCTCCCTTCGAAGATTCGCTTGAGGGTGGTTCAAAACTTTTGGGATCGACTACCTTGACATACTCAAGCTCAAGTTCGGGAAAATCTGTTAAATAGCGCTTCCCAAGGTTTTCTAATTCCAAATGATTCATAGAGGCACTATTCTCCGACATCAATTGAAGTGTTTTCGATAGGTGCAGGGCCAAGCTTCTCTCCTCTTCTGAGAGGAGCATATTTCTCGAGCTAAGGGCCAAACCGTCCTTATCCCTGATAGTGTCGCATCCTATTACTTCCACACCCAGATTGTAGTTCTTGTTCAGTTCTGAAATAATTCGGTACTGTTGGAAATCTTTTAAGCCAAAATAGGCTCTTTTCGGCTGAACTATTTCGAATAGCCTTTTTACTACAGAGGCAACACCATTGAAATGCCCAGGTCGAAAAGCTCCTTCCAGCACAAGAGACAATTCTCCGAGTTCATAGTGATGTTCGTCTTTTTCGGGGTAAATCTCATCGTTACTCGGTAAAAAGACATGATCAACACCAGCTGCTTTCAGAAGCTCCAGATCTTGGTCAACTTCGCGAGGATATCGATCAAAGTCTTTAGGATCATTGAATTGAGTGGGGTTGACAAAGATTGAAACGACGGTAAGGTCATTTTCGGAAGAACTCTTTTCCACTAAACTTAAATGACCTTGATGCAATGCGCCCATTGTGGGAACAAATCCAATTGATTTTTCCGGCAGTTTTTCAGCCAGAGAAGTCATTTCACTTGCCTTTCTGATCACTATCATATGCTTCCGAAATGAAGGAATTTATGGTTCAAAACGCCAAAGCGAAATTGGCCAAAGCTAACGAATAGATTGAGAAACCGAGAAAATTTAGTTATTTTTGTACTATCCAAACAATTCCCAGCATTTTATGAAGAAGACGAGAGTTTTATATGTGTCCCAGGAAATTACACCCTTCCTGCCGAAGAATGAATTGTCAGAAGTTTCTAGAAATTTACCTCAAGGAATACATGAGAAAGGCAAAGAAATCAGAGTTTTCATGCCCAAATATGGTTCTATCAACGAGCGTAGACATCAGCTTCACGAAGTAATTCGTCTATCTGGAATGAACTTAGTGGTGAACGATACAGATCACCCGCTTATCATTAAAGTAGCTTCAATACCTACAGCGCGCATGCAGGTGTACTTTATAGATAACGAAGATTACTTCCAAAGAAAAGCAGTGCTTACTGATAAAAAGGGTAAGTTTTTTAAAGACAATGATGAGCGCTCGATATTTTTCTGTCGAGGAGTATTAGAAACGGTTAAAAAACTAGGCTGGGCTCCTGATGTGATTCATTGCCACGGATGGTTTACTTCCTTTTTGCCGCTTTACTTGAAAAAATTCTACAACGAGGATCCTCATTTTGCTGATTCAAAAGTTGTTTTCTCTGCATATTCCCGAGATTTTGAAGGAAAGCTTGATAAAAAAGTAGCTGAAAAGTTGAAGTTTGACGGATTCTCTGATGAAGATTTAGGAGATTTGAAAAATGGTGAGGTTGACTTTGAAACTTTGACCAAATTTGCATTCAAATATTCCGATGGCATTATTGAAGCCAGTGATGATTTGTCTGATGGAATTAAATCTGAAATTGAGTCTTCTGATAAGCCGAAACTTGAATACTGCGATCCTGAAAATTGCGTTAAAAACTACAGTGAATTCTACGACGAAATACTTGAAGAAAACACTATTCTCGCAGAATAGACTTAAAGACTGTAATATGTTGAACTTAGATAAGCGGCCGCGCAAGTGGGCCGCTATCTTTTTTTTATTTGCTGCATTTGCGGCATGTGAAAAACCCGAAGGGTCAGTAGGTATTGACCTCCAACCTGATGACGATATCTTAAGCGTTTCAGGCATTGATACCTTCACCGTAACTGCCGTTTCGTTGCCAGAGGATTCTGTGAGAACGGACGGGGTGGTAACTGGAATGGTGGGGGCCTATATAGATCCTATATTTGGATATAGTAAAGCTGATCACTACACCGAGCTGAGACTAACATCATCGAACCCCATTTTTTTTACGGAAGGTTCTTCATTGGAGAATCTTGTAATAGATAGCCTTATTCTAAATCTCGCTTTTGAGTTTGGTCAGGGAGTGCCTGTTTATGGGTCTAGCGGGGCGCAGTATTTTCAAGTTTTTGAAGTAGAGGATTCATTGGATGTTACCGAGTCGTATTACAGTAATCAATCGCTAGCCGTCACAGACCAAGATCTGGTTTTGGA
>CAZKXG010000007.1:27663-32099 GCA_964556465.1 uncultured Cryomorphaceae bacterium
GGAAGGAAATAATTTGGTGACTCCAAATTACCGCGATTCTTCCATAGTCGATGGAGTTGCATTTCGACCTTCCATCAGATTGCCTTTAACAGAGGAACTGGGCCAAAGAATATTTGATGCTAGTGAAGGAGACGGACTTAGTGCTACAGAATTCCTCGAAGTTCTAAAGGGCTTCAAAATTACAGTAGATGACAATGCTGCCGGGGTTAACCTTGCCAATACAGGGATCATCTCATTCAACAGCTTTCTTGGCACAAGTCGAATGGAGCTTTATTACAGGGATACGCTGGTTACAGAAGACGATCCGGAGCCTGATACCCTTTTCTATGATTTTGAAATCAGAGGTAGTACGGGAAAGTTTAATTCATTCCAACATGATTTCGTGAGAGGAGGAGAGCCTTCGCTCATTAGACAAGTAGTCAATGGTGTAGCTTCTCCGGGAGAACAAACGCTTTATGCACAGTCGATAGGGGGTGTGAAATTGCAAGTGGATTTACCTTATTTAGAAGATTTGCGGGAAGAAGAAGGAATTGCAATTGCCAAAGCCGAACTGATATTACCTGTGAATTCAAAAAGTGGAGGCAGATATCCCGTTCCTGAAAGGCTTTTGATATTTGGACTTGATGAGAATGGTGACGCCTTTTTGCTTGATGAATTCCTTCAAGATCCACAAAATTTCTCCTTTATTGATGGAGCCTTCGATTCTCAAAATGGGCAATATCGATTTTTTATTACACGATTTTTACAACAGATTCTTTCCGAAGAAAGGGAATTTGACGGTTTGGAAATTGTCGTTCAGAGAGCCTCCACTACTGCAAATAGAGTTGTCCTTAACGGAGCGAATTTCCCAAACAGCGAGAATCCTGAAGAAAATCTCAGACTTGAAATACTCTTTACTAATTTTTGACAACCGATGTGTGGAATAGTTGGATATATAGGTACCAAAAAAGCATACCCTATTCTTATAAAGGGATTAAAAAGACTCGAATACCGCGGGTACGATAGCGCGGGAGTAGCGACTCTCGAGAATGACGAATTACGAATCGTCAAACAGAAAGGAAAAGTTAGTGGTCTCGAAGAAAAAGTTGAACAAGGAAAAGGAATGATCGGTACCATTGGTATTGGTCATACTCGATGGGCTACTCATGGACCTCCAAATGATGTGAATTCTCACCCTCACGAAAGTGAAGATGGGAATATGGCTATCATCCATAATGGGATCATCGAGAATTACGGCGCCTTGAGAGAGGAGTTAACAAAGCGTGGCCATGTTTTTAAAAGCGACACTGACACTGAAGTCCTGATCCACTTAATATCTAATGTTCAGAAAAACGAGAATAACAGTCTATTCGATGCGGTGCGCATTGCTTTAGGCGAAGTTATCGGAGCATATGCCATCGTAGTATTGGATAAGAATAATCCAAATCAACTTATCGCGGCGAAAAAGGGAAGCCCCCTAGTCATTGGTCTTGGGCACGATAAAGAATTTTTCATAGCATCTGATGCCACTCCTATTATCGAATACACCAAGAACGTAATTTACTTGGATGATGAGGAAATAGCGATCTTAGATCGAGAGGAGGGTTTCACCCTGATGAACATAAAGAATCAGAAGAAAACTCCTTATGTACAGGAGCTAGAGATGCAATTGGAAGTCCTGGAAAAGGGTGGATACGAGCATTTTATGCTGAAGGAAATTTACGAGCAGCCCAGATCGGTGAGGGATTCCATGCGTGGAAGACTGAGAGTCGATTCAGGTCAAGTAGAGTTGGGCGGTATCCGAGATTATGTATCAAAATTTGTAAACGCCAATAGAATACTTATTGTGGCTTGTGGTACGAGTTGGCATGCCGGTTTGGTTGGAGAGTATCTTTTTGAAGATCTGGCCAGAGTGCCTGTTGAAGTGGAGTACGCGTCGGAGTTTCGATATAGAAATCCGGTCATCTACGAGAATGATGTGGTCATTGCCATCTCACAATCGGGAGAAACTGCTGACACTTTAGCGGCCATTGAGTTGGCAAAGTCAAAAGGTGCAACGATCATTGGAATTTGCAACGTCATCGGATCATCGATTCCACGGATGACCCACGCGGGGTCTTATACACATGCCGGACCCGAAATTGGAGTTGCATCGACAAAGGCTTTTACAGCTCAGGTAACCGTTCTTACTTTGATGGCCCTTCATATAGCTAAGCAGAAAGGGACCATACCTGAGAGCAGGTTTCAGCGATTGTTAATCGAACTTGATAGTATACCTGATAAGATTGAAAAAATTCTCGAATCAAACGAGTTGGTAAGAGAAATTTCTCGGATTTATCAAAATGTCCCCAATGCGCTTTACTTGGGTAGGGGATACAACTTTCCTGTAGCTCTTGAGGGAGCTTTGAAACTTAAAGAGATCTCATACATCCATGCCGAAGGATATCCTGCTGCCGAGATGAAACACGGCCCTATTGCTCTGATTGACGAGGAAATGCCGGTAATTGTGGTTGCCCCTCGTGCTGGTTCTTACGAGAAAATTGTCAGCAATATTCAAGAAGTGAAGGCAAGAAAGGGAAAGATTATTGCGATAATTACTGAAGGAGAAAGACAAATAAAGGAAATGGCAGATCATACGATCGAAATTCCTGATGTCGATGAGTGCCTGATGCCTCTTGTTACCGTTATTCCGCTTCAACTTTTGAGTTATCATATAGCCGTCATGAGAGGTTGCAATGTTGATCAGCCAAGAAATCTCGCTAAAAGTGTTACTGTTGAATAAAACCTAATTAACAAACCAAATAAAATTTAAAGAATGAAAAGAGTATTTATCACCTTAAGCCTAATTGCATCAATGGCATTCGTAGGATGTGAATCTGACACTCCCGCAGAAAATGCTCAGGAGAAAGCAGAGGAAATGACCGATGAACTCATGGATGACATGGAAGAAGCCGGAGAAGACTTGGAAGATGCCATGGAGGATGCAGGAGAGTCTATCGAGGAAGCGGCAGACACATTAATGCAAGACGAAGAAGAGATGTAATTCGGTTCTTTTTAAAACAAAAAAAACTCCGTGACCCATTGGATCACGGAGTTTTTTAGTGAATGTAAATTCAGTTTACTCTATAATCATTCCTGCTCCAACTGTCTCATTGGTGGCTTCATCTATCAGAATGATACTACCGGTTATTCTGTTTCGTGAATATCGGTCATAAAACAAAGGCTGAGTCGTTCTGATTTTGATGCGCGCCATGTCGTTCATCTGGATGTTTTTTTCATCCTCTAAACGGTGCAAAGAATTAATATCTACTTTGTATTTGATCTCTTTTACTATGCAACGAGCGTCTTTGGTGGTGTGCTTTATAGCATACTTTCCATTCGCTATGAGAGGCTTTTCTCCCATCCAGCAAATCATCATCTCAATATCTTGACCGACCTCGGGCTGGTTGTTGGGCCTTACGATCATATCACCGCGACCAATGTCGATGTCATCCTCCAAACGCAGAGTGACACTCATTGGCGCAAAAGCTTCATCTATCTCGCCGGTGAATGTGTCTATCGCTGCTATTTTTGATGAAAATCCCGAAGGAAGAACAACGACGTCATCTCCTTTTTTGAATACTCCACCAGCGACGCGTCCTGCGTATCCTCTATAATCATGGTGCTCAGTAGACTGAGGTCGCACGACATACTGAACGGGAAACCGATTGTCAACCAGGTTTTGATCACTGGAAATATGAATATTCTCCAAGGTGTACATTAACGTACTCCCTTCATACCAATCCATGTTTTCAGACTTGTGAACTACATTATCTCCTTTCAATGCGCTGATCGGGATAAATCGAATATCGTTCACCTCTAACTTGGAACTGAAAGCTTCAAGCTCTTCTTTGATTTCTTCAAATCTTTCTTCGCTGTAGTCAACCAAATCCATCTTGTTAATGCAGTAAACTACGTGCGGAATCTTTAACAAAGATGCGATGAACGAGTGACGAGCCGTTTGTTCAACAAGTCCGTGGCGAGCATCCACCAGAATAATTGCCAAGTTTGCCGTTGAGGCGCCCGTAACCATATTCCTTGTGTACTGAATGTGGCCAGGAGTATCAGCGATGATGAACTTTCGTTTTGGAGTTGCGAAGTATCTGTAGGCAACATCAATTGTGATTCCTTGTTCTCGCTCAGAACGAAGACCATCAGTTAAAAGTGCCAAGTTAACTTCAGCTTCTACTCCACTCTTTTTGGAGGCTTGTTCAATCGCTTCCATCTGATCGGCGAAAATACTTTTTGAATCGTAGAGCATTCTACCAATCAAAGTTGATTTACCATCATCTACACTTCCCGCTGTGGTGAAGCGCAGTAAATCCATATCTAAATATGCGTGTTCTTTAGTCATTGTTGAGGTAGGTTAAAAGTATCCTTGTTTTTTACGGTCTTCCATAGCAGCTTCACTTCGCTTG
>CAZKXG010000007.1:32199-40324 GCA_964556465.1 uncultured Cryomorphaceae bacterium
ATTTCTCCCTCTTTTCTTGTGATAACTTCTGTATCAGCAAGTAGCACTCCGTCGCGCTCAAACACCATTCTTTCGTGGCTGAGGTAGAGGTGAGGAATAGCAATGTTTTCCAATAAGATATATTGCCAAACATCCATCTCCGTCCAGTTTGATATTGGGAACACCCTGAAGTGTTCTCCCATGTTTTTCTTTCCGTTAAAGAGATTCCATAGTTCAGGTCGCTGGTTTTTAGGATCCCACTGACCAAACTCATCTCTGTGGCTGAAGAAACGTTCTTTCGCACGAGCCTTTTCTTCATCTCTTCTTCCTCCACCCATGGCGGCATCGTACTTTCCTTCCTCCAATGATTCAAGAAGCGTGACCGTTTGCAAAGCATTACGGCTGGCGTTGAATCCTTTTTCTTCAACTACTTTCCCTTCGTCAATGGATTGTTGCACGGAGCCTACAATGAGCTCTGCCCCTGTCTCTTCCATCAATTTATCCCGAAACTCTATGGTTTCAGGGAAATTGTGTCCCGTGTCTACGTGCAGCAAGGGGAATGGAACCTTGCCCGGATAGAAAGCCTTTCGGGCTAAGTGAAACATTACAATAGAATCCTTTCCTCCGGAAAATAACATTACCGGATTCTCAAATTGAGCGGCTACTTCCCGTAGGATGAAGATTGACTCTGATTCGAGTTCTTTTAAGTGTGTTAGACTGTAAGATTGCATCAGTCGTATTTTATTTTGGTTGATATAAAATTCAATAATTGATCAGCAGATTCTTCTGCCGTTTGATTTTCGGTAAATAGAGTTAATTCAGGACTGGCGGAAGCTTCAAAAGGAGAATCAATCCCGGTAAAGTTCTTGATTTCACCTTTTCGGGCCTTTTTGTACAAACCTTTCACATCTCGCTCTTCACAAATGTGAAGCGGAGTGTCTACAAAGACCTCATTAAAACTGTCATCACCAATTATTTCTCGGGCCATGTTACGAATTTCCACAGTAGGACTTACAAAACAGTTGATGGTAATAATACCGCACTCATTGAAGAGTTTATTTACTTCCGCGATACGCCGAATGTTTTCTCTTCGATCTTCTTCCGTGAAGCTCAAATTGTTATTCAAGCCATGGCGTACGTTGTCACCATCTAGAAGTTGTACGAGATGTCCTTTATCGTGAAGCTTTCTCTCCACAATTTTTGCTACTGTAGTTTTGCCTGAACCGGATAAGCCCGTCATCCAAATGGAAATAGCTCTTTGCTTTAGTAGTGCTTCTTTTTCACCTCGCTGAACGACTTCGTCGTAAAAGGTAAAAATGTTGTTTTCTCTTTCCTTCATAATGATTGGAGCGCAAAAGTACGAATACTTGACTGCAAATGAAGCGTATAACGTTTCTATCGCTTTAAGAAATAAATAAGTTTTGGCTTTACTAACGGAGAGATATCACTTTAGGTTACCTTCCGGCAGTGGTAACTTATTAAAATGCAGAAACGTATGGCCTGAACCGGAAAAGAACCAATTTTAAACAAGCAATTTTTTTACATAAATTTCAACTACTTCATTGAAAGCAATTCTGCTTTCTTTGCACAGTTCTTATTGTCGTCCCAAACAAAGCCTTACGAGATTCATGAATCTTCAATCAATCCAAAATATACTCTCAGGAAAAGGCGATAAAAACCTGGGAGAACTGGTAAAAGGAGGACTTTTTGCATTTGGTTACCGCCTGATCACCATGTGTGTGAGCTATGGATTGGTGATTCTCATTTCCAAGAAATTGGGAAAAGAAGGAATAGGGGTATGGAACCTCTGTATTGCCACTCTTAATATTTGGGTGATGATCGGGTGTTTCGGATTTAATACCTCCATTGTTCGATTTGTATCACAGTACAGATCTAAGAATTGGCATTCAACAGTCAGAACCCTTTATCGCGTTATTATTCGCTATTCGAGTTTGAGTGGATTAGCACTAGGGGCAATCCTATTTTTTTCTTCGGAATTTTTGGCCACATATTATTTCAAAGATGCAGCTATGAACATCCCCTTGAAGATCACGGGATTCATAGTACCACTTGTGGTGGTTTCGACCATTAACGTGGAGTTCATCAGAGGGATGAAGAGAATTCAAATCAGTGAATTCTTCAGAACGCTGGTTTTGCAGGTAACGGCGCTCATTGGGACTCTGGTGCTGTCCTACTATTCCCTGGCAGCAGAAGACCCCTTGATCGCTTACGCATGTGGAGCATTTTTGGCATTGGTAGGAACCACCATCTTTATTCACAAATACTTGAAGAAGGCTTCAGGGAATGGGGAAACTCCAACCGAGCCCGAGCCTTTTTTTTCGTTTAAAAATCACTTAATGATCTCTCTTCCGATGATCATGACATCTTTTATCCAACTCTTGAACGGCCGAGTGGATATATTGATGTTGGGCTACTTTTCTGATACAGGGGTTGCGGGAGTCTTTGGGATGGCATTCAAATTATCCATCATTACTAACTTTGTGATCGGCGCGATGAAGGCGATTGCCATGCCAAAGATCAGCGAGTTGTTTTGGTCAAACAAAAAGGATGAACTTAAAAAAGTCGTTCACTTCTCTACTCTTTTCATCTTCGCTTTTGCTTTTCCGGTCTCTATGATACTGATGATCTTTCCTGAGTTTATCCTTTCACTGATTGACGAAGAGTTTACAGAGGGGGCAAGTGTATTGAGGATATTTGCCTTGATGCAATTGATCAATGCAGGCTCGGGAATGGTAGCTGTCTTTCTGAATATGTCGGGTAATCAGATGTTTTTTACGAAGATTGTTTCGATCACGACCACAATGAATATTATTCTCAATCTCATCCTCATCCCAATTTATGGAATGGAGGGAGCTGCTTTTGCAACCTTGCTGAGCACGGTAACGTGGAATATAGTAGGGGTAAGATTTATTTACAAGAAATACAAAATTTCAACCTTCTTTAATCCCTTGAGTGTTTTCAAAATGCTGAAAAGGGGCTAGCCGTCCAGCCAATGCTTTAAATCCCGATCCAATACTTCTTGTAGCTTTTCAATGTCATCGCGGAAATAGAAGGTGAGATTCTTTCTGGTTTCGGGTTTCATTGGTGATTTGGTCAAAAGCTTACTCATAAGCTTGTCGCGTTTGTTTTTCAGGTTGGCCTGAAGCGAAGTGGGTAGGGCTTTACCAATTTTCTTCGCAATAGGATTTTTTCTGAGCAGATTTACCAACCCTTTACTTTTAGGTATACCGCTCGGATTGGCTTTCATCGTGGTGTCAAACTTCATTAAGGGTACACCCAAGAAATTGAGCATTTCATCAGTTGTCTCGCTTCCTTTTTTTAGATCTTCCAAAAGCCACACTTTGGTTTGGGGAATGGCTCTTTTAAAAGCAGAAATCTGATCTGCATATTTACCATAAGCCAAGTAATCAAACCCCCACCGCTTATTTTTCCACTCGCTTATGCCTTTTTCAGAAATTGCTTCTTCAAATGTGCGGTTTTCAAAACCATTGCGAATCAAGTAGGTATAGTGCGAATAGGCGCGATCTACGGGATTTCGCAAGATGATCATAGACTTTAGATCTTTGAGTGCTTCACCGTAAATATCTTTGAGCAGCTTTAAGCTTTTCTCGTAAGTGTACAGATATGACGTAGACGCTTCGCCACAAAGTTGATTTCCCTTGGCCGAGTCAAAAAGCTCCAAATACTTTTGCGTTTCCCAAATTGGTATGGCATTGAATTTCTCGTCAGTGTAAGTCGGTTTTTCCCCACCAAAGCTAAAGTAGAAAGGCTCCTTTCGAGCAGGAGGAAAAAACAAGTCCGGATGTTGAGACAGCAATTGGTAAAGCGTAGTAGTGCCGCTTTTGGCTGCTCCCGGAATAATGAAATCAGGAAGCCGATAGGTCTGTCCTTTGTAATTGTAGTTGAACATCGTGGCAAAATTGATAAATATGTAACCAGTTGAAAGAAAGTCTCGTTCTAATTTTCAACATTTGTAGAGCAACTCCCACTTATGCTGATAGATATAAACGGCCAAGACCTCAATCTTCCCGATATTCTGATTTTAGGTGCTGCCAAAAGTGGCACTACTTCCCTCGCTTTTTTCCTTAAGCAACATCCTGATGTGTTTATGCCGCGAAAAGAGCCTGGGTTCTTTGCCTATCACGATAGAGCTACTTCTGAGATTCCATCGGGAATACGTGATCGTCAAATAGTCGACCTTAAAGAGTATACGGATATGTATGCGCCGGTGAAGAAAGGACAAAAGATTTGTGATAGTTCTGTTGCTCAATTCACCAATCACAAAGACACGCTGCGCAATATCAAAGCCCTTTATGGGGACAAAGCGAAAGAGCTAAAAACCTTCATCATACTTAGAAACCCCATTGACAGAGCATTCAGTCATTACTTGATGTTTGTTAAAAATCAGCTTGAGGATCTTGATTTTCAAGAAGCATTGGCTCCTGAAATAGTCGAGCGGAGAAGAAAAGAACAGTTGGGCTTCGATTATATTGGCGGAAGCCTCTATGCCGAAAGGATCAAAGATATATTGGAGGAACTGCCTCAAACCGTTGTTTATATCACAAGCGATCTCAAGAGGCCTGAGCTTTTAGAAGAGTTTCTGACCGCTTGCGATGTGCGTACCGATGTAGATATTAATACCAAAGCAAGGTTAAATCCAAGTGGTTTGCCAAAGAGAAAGGGTTTGATCTCAGCGTTGAACCATCAGAACCCGCTGAAGTCGTTTATGAAAAAGGCCCTGCCTGGTAAAGCCCTTTTCAAAATGTATGCCTTGAAATCGAAGCTGATGGAAAAAGGTATTGAAAGGGTTGAGTTGGACCCGGCCGTTCGATCAGAACTGATTGAGAAATATTTCAAATCAGATATTCAAAAACTTGAAAAAGTATTGGATAGGGATTTGTCGAAGTGGTATAGTGCAGTGGGAAAGTACAAAGCCTAAGTTTTCCACCTCTCCAGAGATTTTCCCAACAAGCCTTCTAAAGCCTCAATATCCGCCCGATAAAACTCGATCAATTTGCTACGCGTATCATCATTCATAGGGGGATAGGAAGAGATATTGATGTTTTTTACCTTCTTGCGCATTTTAGCTCTTTTCTCCTTATTAAATGCTGCTCTGAAAACAGGTCTCAATGTTTTCTTAACTAGATTTTCTTGAGTGATGAGCCTTTGAAGGCTTTTGAACTTTGGCTCTCCGGACTTATTGTATTCCTTACTCGTGTTGAATTGCACCTCAGGATTTACTTCCAAAAACTCCAAAATATTCCTCATTTCTTCCTCTTGATTTTCTTTGAATTCTTCGGTGATTAAGACTTTCACGTCCTTGAAAGCCTTCATAAATGCTTTCACTTGCTCAAAATACAACCCCATATCTCGGTGCATCCACATGAAGTCGTACTTCTGTTTTTTGCGTTGAGCTTCCATCTCCATCGATTCCTCAAAGGTCAATTTTTCGTGTACATCCTTCACAAAATGCATGTAAGAAGAATAGGCTCTGCTAATGGGGTTTCTGAGAATAATCAAGATTTTCACATCGTCACCAAAGGTTTCTTTTATCAGAGGAATACTCTCTTTGTGGTGGTAGAGGTATCCCGTTCCGATTTCTCCGTAGGTTTTATTACTGTTCTCGGGATAGAGAGAAACGAAACTAGACTTTTCCAAAATGAGCTCTGACTTGGGTCGCTGTGCCGGATAGCCTAGGCTAAAGTCAGTGAAAACATCACGGAGGAAATAAAATGTTTCTTTAACGGGAATGTCGATTTCAGGATGTTGACGCAGGTATTCAAAAATGGAAGTCGTACCTGCTTTGGCGGTGCCAACAAATAGAAAATGAGAATTGCTCATATATTCTTTTCGAAGTGTTTAATTTGTCGCTCTGATTTAAAAATCAAGCTTTAACTGAAAAAGGGTTTACATAATTCGAACCTAATCCATACCCTGTGAAGCGAAAATAGGGTTATTTTGTCATCTTTGAATTGAAACCTAACTTGCTGATACTTCGTTCTAAGAAATTGGTATTCCCCCTTAGAAAATGCTAAAGAACCCATATTTTTCATTGGATAGACAAGGCAATCATTTTGCGGTGAAGAAAAACTTTTTCACCATGATTGGCCTAGCGCTTATTGTGGCACTCACATTCAGAAGTTTTTGGGCAAGTGTCATGTATCCTGTGGAGCTTGTGTTGGAGGCTCTTTTGGAAGGTCTTATTTTTCTTTACATCCTGTACCGTTTGGTTTGCAGGATTATTGAAAAGAATTACACTTTCAATGGGCTCGAAATTTACCTTGGCATCCTTTTTATTTTCCCTATTATACCCGCATTTGCGGCATGGAGGGAATTTGATCAACCCATGTTTTTTGGTGTAGCCACCTATCGGGATTTCTACCTATTGTTCGGCGGTTTAATTGTTTACAATCTTTTGAAAGAGGGTTATGTGAGCATAAAAACCGTGGAGCATTCCTTTGTCACACTGGCATTGATCTACATGTTCTTCTCTTATTTTCTCACCATCTTTATAGATCCGGTCCAATTTCAGGACACGGCCATTTCCGGGGCAAACCCCGAGAAAGGTGGAGACGTATATTACCGCCTGAATATGTCCTTGTTCTTTTTTGGCTCGGTTTATTTTACGGTGAAGTCATTTTATCAAAAGAACCTCATCTACTTGGGCATTGCTGCATTATTTATATTCTACGTTGTGTTCATACGGCTCGACCGCACATCCATTGCGGTCCTTGGTTTTGGTTTGGGAGTCTTTTTCTTAACCGCCCTTCCGGCCAAAACACAAGTGCTTACCATCTTTCGAGCATTGATACCCTTGACAACCGTAGCCTTGATTATAGCCATTTTTAAGGCAGAGATTTACGAACAGTATTACCACATGTTCCTTGATGTATTTAATACGGCAGGTAAGGCAGGTTCGGGTTCTCTGGAGGATAATATTCGCCTTATGGAGGTAGATATAGCAGTGAAGGGATTTCTAGATAGCCCAATCTTTGGAAAGGGTAAGATCAGTACCTATTTCTTACCTGATGGATACAATCACTTTTATGGTTTCTTCTACACATCAGATGTAGGGATTTTCGGCTACTTGTTTTCTGCGGGGATCCTGGGTCTTGTTATTGTCTTCTTCCAGTTTGTACTTGCAATTAAATACATCAGAGGGATTAAGTATATCAAGCAAAACGTATTTTTAGTTACCCTAAAAATAACGTTGCTCATTCATGCATTAGACGCCATCACAACCGAGTACCTCACTCTATATTCGGGGCAGACGCTCACGATGATTTTATTGATTTTTTATTTCTACCAAAGGGATAAGGTAATTCAAGCAAGAGTCAATAAGGGCGAATCGATCGAAGATATCAAGCTAGAGGGAACCTTGAGAAAAGACAGAGTACTATCATGACAACTGATAAACGATTGCCCAATTTCTTTGTAGTTGGAGTGGTAAAAGGAGGAACGACCAGCCTATACCATTATTTAACGCAGCACCCCGATGTGTATCTTCCTCATATCAAGGAGACCAATCATTTTTCTGCTAACGATATTTCCGAACAGGACTTTTTGAAAGGCTATGCACAAGATGTCAAAATCGATCTTGATAAATACATCAAGAGTGGCATGACAGAGACCATTCATATTGCCCATGTAAATGAAGATCGCCACTACAAGGCATTGTTTTCAAAAGTGGGGCAGGAGAAGGCGATCGGTGAGATCAGTAACTCTTACATGATCTGCCCAAGCGCGGCCAAAGCAATACATGATTTTAATCCTGAGGCTAAAATTCTGGTCATCTTAAGAAATCCGATCCGAAGAGCTTGGTCTCAGTTTTTGATGAATTTGCGCGAAGCCAAAAGTGATGCTGACAATTTCATTCAAGAATTAGAAAACGATCACGCTCAAAACCCGAAAGGTTGGGGAGTGAACCATCAGTACCTCGAATTAGGAAAATATTCAGATCAACTCAAAAGGTATTTTGATCTTTTCGGAAAGGAGCGAGTGCTCCCGATTTTCTTTGAAGACTATAAGAAAGATCCTGAAGACGTTTTGGCCGGCATTTGTGCTTTTCTAGAAATTGAGGATTCATTTGTGTTTGATTTTTCTGAAAAAAGCAATGCATCTGCCT
>CAZKXG010000008.1:0-4601 GCA_964556465.1 uncultured Cryomorphaceae bacterium
AAAGACCGCATGAATCGCTTCGCGTACGGGGTTGTTGCCCCGGAAGGAAAAGGAGACATTGCTCACTCCGCCGCTCACCAAAGCGCCTGGAAGATTGGCTTTTATCCATTTGGTCGCTTCAAAAAAGTCGACCGCATTGTTGTTGTGTTCGTCTATTCCCGTCCCGACGGGAAAAATATTGGGGTCGAAAATGATGTCTGACTTAGGAAACCCAACTACCTCCGTCAGGATTTTGTACGAACGGCCGCAAATCTCTTTTCTGCGTTCCAGACTATCGGCTTGGCCTCTTTCGTCGAATGCCATGACGATAACCGCTGCTCCGTAGCGTCGCAGCTGCTTGGCTTGGTAAATAAACTCTTCTTCTCCCCCTTTGAGGCTGATGCTGTTTACGACCGCTTTACCCTGTACGCACTTAAGTCCAGCCTCGATAATCGACCATTTGGAAGAATCGATCATGATAGGGATTCTGGAAATCTCTGGCTCAGAAGCAATGAGATTAAGGAATTTCACCATTGCCTTCTCCCCATCGAGCATTCCCTCATCCATGTTGACATCGAGAATCTGGGCACCACCTCTGACTTGCTCTAAGGCTACTTCAATCGCCTCATCGTATCTATCCTCCTTAATCAGTCGCAAAAACTTACGGCTGCCCGTTACATTGGTGCGCTCACCAACATTTACAAAATTCGTATCGGGAGTGACTACTAATGGCTCAAGACCACTTAATCTTAACATAGGTTTAGTGGGTTTCTGCTTTGGTTACTTCAGTATGAGCTACGAATCCTGTTCTCGGTTTTCTATTCTTTGCGGCTTCCGCCAAAGCATGGATATGATCAGGAGTGGTTCCGCAACAGCCTCCGACAATATTGAGAAATCCGGCTTCTAAAAACTCGCTGACCTCGGAAGCCATTTCTTCGGGCGTTTGATCGTACTCGCCAAATTCATTTGGCAATCCGGCATTCGGATGCGCACTCACGGCAAAAGGAGCTTTTTCTCCGAGTACCTTAAGATATGGTCGGAGTTGAGCTGCTCCTAAGGCACAGTTCAAACCAATGGATAAGAGAGGCATATGCTCCAAGGAAATGAGAAAAGCTTCGGTCGTTTGTCCCGACAGGGTTCTGCCACTAGCATCCGTAATGGTGCCCGATACCATAATCGGTAGTTCGAGATTGAGTTCATCAAATACCTCATCTATAGCGAAAAGGGCTGCTTTGGCATTGAGAGTATCAAATACTGTTTCTACCAGCAGCATGTCTACTCCTCCTTCGATTAGAGCTTTGGCCTGTTGGGCGTAATTTTCTTTGAGTTGATCAAAAGTAACAGCGCGATATCCCGGATCATTCACGTCAGGTGAAAGGCTGGCCGTTCTATTCGTGGGGCCCATAGAACCAGCTACAAATCGCGGTTTGTCCGGTTGTTTTGCCGTAAACTCATCGGCAGCTTCTCTTGCGACTCGCGCACTTGCCACATTCAAATCGTAGACGGCAGACTCCAAGTGGTAATCAGCTTGGGCGATTTGAGTTGAGCTGAATGTATTCGTTTCGGCAATGTCTGCTCCTGCCTCGAAATATAGGGAATGAATCTCTTTGATAATATCAGGTCGGGTGAGACTAAGCAGATCATTGTTTCCCTTTAGGGGATGTGGGTGATCTTTGAATTGCTCACCGCGAAAATCTTCTTCCTCCAAGGTGTGGCGCTGAATCATGGTACCCATAGCACCATCCAAAACCATCACTCGATTTCTCAATATATTCTTTATCTCGTTACCCGAAGGTTTCGTTTGCCTCATTATCTATGAAAAAAGTGGATTAATGAATTTGATTGAATGAGCGCCAAAACCCTCCGATCTCTTTTCGGAAAAAGACGAAGAGAAGCGTTCCAAGCAGGATGTAAGGGATTCCCATTAAGTAGATTATCCCATTGTTCAGCCCATTAGCTAAACCATATCCTGACTCACCTTGAGCATCTTCTGCTACCGCTTTACACATGGCACATTGAGCCATAATTTCGGTAGATGCCGAAAGCATAAATGTGAGTACTAAAAGGAACAATACGATATTTCTCTTCCTTCTCATTTCAACAAAGTTACTAAACGTAATAAGGCGAAATCATCAAATAAACCACAACACCCGAAATGGCTACATAGAGCCAAATTGGAAAGGTGATACGCGCAATTTTTTTGTGCTTATCAAAACGCTCGGCCAAGGCTCTAACGTAAGTAAATAGCACTAAAGGAATGATAATAATGGAGAGTAGAATATGGGAGATTAATAATGTAAAGTACACAGGACGAATCCACCCTTCTCCTCCGAAAGGAGTGGAATCGCTGGTGCTGTGATAAATTACATAAAGAACTAGAAACAAGGCGGAAAAGACAATCGCCGAAGTCATGAATTTCCGGTGGATTTCAATTTTTTTGTTTTTGATCGAGATAACCCCTGCAATCAAGAACAAGGCCGTAAACCCATTAAGAGTGGCATAAATAGGAGGTAAAAACGAAGTGTCGTAACCTTCAATTTTTACAGTGAACAAAATTGCCACAACGATAGGCACCGCAATCGAAACGACAATGATCCATGGTTTGCTCTTTTTTTCAACTCCTGCTCCCATCATGAACTTACTTTTTCTGATTCCTTTAAGGTCTCTTCTTTCTTCAGCATTTTGATATCTGTTACCAGATCATCTACCTCCTTTGAACTAGTTCCGTCATAGAATCCTCGGATGTGTCGATCTCTATCTAGCAATACAAACATACTGGAATGCAAAAATCCTCCGGGGGCGCCCGAATCTTCCTGGGTGCTCAGGAGATATCCTTCAAAACCTTGTTTAAAAATCTCTTCCTGATCTCCTGTTACAAAAGTCCATTTCTCGAAATCAGCACCCTGCTCCGTTCCGTATTCCAAAAGAACCTCAGGTGTATCGTTCATAGGATTGACCGTATGCGACAAAAATTTAACATCGTCATAGGCTGCATCCTCCAGCATCCACTGCAATCGAGCCATTTG
The DNA here is from genome assembly GCA_964556465.1 of uncultured Cryomorphaceae bacterium. GTDB lineage: Bacteria > Bacteroidota > Bacteroidia > Flavobacteriales_D > Cryomorphaceae > JAKVAV01. The sequence goes on from CAZKXG010000008.1 coordinate 3,006, forward strand.
TTTGGTCATAATCGGACAAATGGTGGGACAGGTAGTAAAAAAGAAATCGACTACCATTATGTCTCCCTCGAAATCATCCATCGTAGTGATTTCGCCAAATTGATTTGTGAAAGAAAAATTTGGAACAGTATGATAGATTGTATCAGGAATACCTGTACCTGCAACGGTATGTATAGGCTCTTTCGGACCGTAATGTGGGAGTATTACGAAGCTATGGTCGGCTTTGCTCAGGAAAATTAATATTAGTCCCGGGCCAAGCAACAGAGCGAAAAGCAGTAAGTATTTCCGTCTCTCAGAAGATTTGTTCATTGTTTGTTATGGCTGAAATTCAAGCCATACGTCATTCAAGTGGCTAGACTCTGTAACGCCAATAAACAGCAGATAAAGAATGAAAATGGCGTATGGCAAGAGTATAACATATCTCAGCGATTTTCGTTCATCGCCAAGGTGCATAAAAACAAGCACGATATATGCTGCTTTCACCAATGTCATTGCAATAAATGACCACTTCACAACCGGCCAAAAATCTGTACCCTGCTTGATGAAGATACCCAAAGCTACTTCTACGGTGGTAATCACCGAAAGGAGAATAGTTACGAAATAGATTTTTTTTCGAATCTGCTTTCCATGAGCCTCGTCATGACGGGCATCAACTGAGTAACTGTCGTTTACAATAAGGTCGTCGCGCTCCATAGTAGTAGAATTATATCAGGTAAAAGAAAGTAAATACAAATACCCAAACCAAGTCGACAAAGTGCCAATATAGCCCTGTCTTTTCAACCATTTCGTAATGGCCTCTCTTCTCGTAAACTCCATTGATCACACCAAAGAAAACGATGATGTTAATCAAGACTCCACTAAAAACATGGAAACCATGAAATCCTGTTATAAAGAAGAAAAAGTTGGCATATTGTGGTGGCCCATATTCATTGATAGTCATATTAGCACCTTGTACATAATCGATTCTATCATTAAAAAGTGAAACGGCCTTATCACCTGTAATTATCGATTCGTTCTCTTCTCCCTTATTAGCAATGAGCGAGAAACCTTCAAATTCCGCAGCGGTCAATCCATGAGGTATTTCTTCAGCTAAGAAATATTGAGCGTTATCTTCAGTGGTGATATATCCACCTGAACCGTGGATAAAGTGGCTCCATTCCCAAGCTTGGGATCCTAAGAAGATAAACCCTCCAACGATTGTCCAAGCCAACCACTTGGTAACACCCTTCCGATCCATTCTGTGACCCGCCTCAACGGCTAATACCATTGTAACGGAACTGATGATGAGAATAAATGTCATCAAGGCTACATAAATGAGCGGGAAATTTCCGTGTAATCCTGGAAGTGCGTGAAATACTTCTTCACCAATAGGCCAAGCACCTGTGTAGGCCTGTCGAGCGTAACCGTATGCTACAAGAAGTCCTGAAAAGGTTAAGGCATCTGAGACGAGGAAGAACCACATCATCATTTTACCATAGCTCACACTGAAAGGCGAACGTCCGCCGCCCCAAAGAACTGTTTTATCAATAGCTTAAAATAAAACAAAATACTACCTTTATTGATCTAAAGGGATTAGACAATGGCCGATAAATTGAT
>CAZKXG010000008.1:4611-29866 GCA_964556465.1 uncultured Cryomorphaceae bacterium
AAAATGTCAGGGCATCAGAGACGAGGAAAAACCACATCATCATTTTGCCGTAGCTTACGCTGAATGGGGAACGACCTCCGCCCCAAAGAAGAGTTTTATCAATAGCTTTAGTAGCTTCTCCTGCCATTGCTCAAAATTTTGTGCAAGTTTAGTGAATTAAAAGCAAAAAGAGCAACAAATAGAGCCATAGTCCGTCGACAAAATGCCAGTAAATAGCACCCAATCTTAATCTCAAATTGCTCAAGCCCTTTTTCTTTCCAACCTGCGAGACTATCAGAATACCGGCTAAAAAAAGAATTCCGCCGAGTACGTGAAGCAAATGGACAAAACTCAGAATGTAGATGTAACTCGCTGTAGAGTTGCTATACACGGCAATCTCATCAAGCAAAGGCTTCTCTCTCAGATCATCATTTGGTAAATAATATTCTCCTTCTTCAAATACCAACTCCTGCCCCTGAAAGGAGATGGTGTAGTCCTCTCCGTAGACTCCGTCTAAATTATCAATGTGACCCGAGAGGTAACTGCCTTGACCGATCAATTCATTCCAACCCATGTATTGGCTTACGCCAAACCCCAAGCCTAGAAGTAAGGTTAATCCCAGTAAGGCAGTGGCTTTGCTCTCTTGCCCTTCATTGGAAGCATTGACCGCCAATCTGATGGTCAAACTACTCAACAAAATGAGAACAGTACTGATGTAAAAAGCATTGGGCATCGAAATATTTACCCAAATCTCGTTGTAGGAACTGATGACATAAGCGCTGGAAAAACCCGCAAAGAGCATCACAATGCTGAAGATTCCGATGTAGAGCACCATTTTTTTTGTGCGCTCATTATTCGGTGATTGTTCCGCCGCCTGAATATTTATTGAAGTTGCCATAAATTAAAATTTGTCGAATAATAAAATCAACTGAGCGATAGGCAAGTAGAAGAACGAAGCAAACATAACTGCTCGGGCAGATTTGTCGGCCTTTGTTCTGAGTAGTTTAAAAGCGGGGATTGAAAATGCTATTCCCGCCAGAGCTAGTGCCACCGCCGCAAAGGTCCGATAAGGTCAAAAGCCCAAGGCAAAAGTGAAACGGGAATTAAAAACAAGGCATAGAGTAAAATCAAAAAAGCGCTTTGTCCATCCTTTCCTTTAGAAGGCAAAAGATGGTATCCCGCCCTCTGATAATCTTCATGTGAAACCCACGCAATGGCCCAAAAATGAGGGAACTGCCACATAAACTGCATAGCAAAAAGAAGCCCTGCATATAGGTCAAAATCTGCAGTAGCTGCCACATAACCCAACATAGGTGGTATAGCACCTGGAAAAGCTCCTACAAAAACAGCGATAGAGGAATATCGCTTGAGTGGGGTGTAAAGCAATACGTAGCTGAACAAGGCCAAGGCTCCCAAGACTGCCGCTAGTTGATTGAACATGAAATAAAGCACTACCAAACCAGCCACACCCATTGCCGTGGCTAGAAGAAGTGACTCAACCACACTCATCGTTCCTTGGGGAAGAGGACGATTTTTCGTACGATTCATGAGAGAATCGACGTCTCGCTCTATGACCTGATTAAAGCCGTTTGAGGCTCCTGTTACTAAGACTCCGCTTAGTGAAAGCCAAAAAACTTCCATCCACGAAAACGTAGCAGCCCCTATTCCATAGCCAATGATAGAAGAGATGACTACAAGTGAAGTGAGTCGCAGTTTGGCAAAGGCCGCATATGCTCCGAGCTTAGCTCTCACGATAACAGGAAAAGATTTAGATGCAGAATTGACAAGCATTCAACCAAAAAAATTCGAGTGCAAAGATACTTATTTTTTGAGGACGCTTCCTTAAAAGTCCGTGTAGGTTCGGAAGAGTTCCGTTGCTATTCGAACACCAAATATGTGCTCGTTGTTTACACTTGAACCTTCTTGGTCCAATCGGCGATAGATGTAATAAGCCGAAGCCCTCAAATTTATTTTTCGATTAAGAATAATTCCTGCCGCTAGCCTCTGGTAGAATAGTTGCGATCGGATTCCTTGACCTATTTCGTTCCCATAGATCTCAGCCGGATTGGCATAACTACGGTAAATATCCCCACCTAAGTTCAGCGTATCAGGATCTCTTCCGTAGAGCGCATAATTCCACTGGCCTTCAAAAAAGTAGCTCTCTTTTTCATAGTAAGCCTTTATGAGTCCTTCATAGAAATTAGTGCCAAGAGGGTGGGCCAAAGGCTGATTGTAATGACCAAAGTTTTGAAGAACACTTCCGTGCGTATAGGTGAATGGTCTCGCCAAATTAAACTCTCCGCGTAAGAAAGATTTTTTCAAACCAAAAACATCAAAAGCCTTAAAGCCAATTTGAGCTCCCCATTTATTTCCCCACCAGCCATCTCCTGCTCTGAATTCGCTCAATAGAAATTCATCGAATACCAGCTGGCCGTAAAACATCATTTTCGAAGTAGCCTTGAAAGACAGGTCCAAACCAATGATAGCATTGTCAGGAGAGCCAACGGAAAACTCAACAGGACGAAAGAAAATAATTGGATTGAGGTAATTTGGGTCAAATCCTCTTTCAGAGAGCGTATCACTGCCCTGCCAGATGATGGCTTCGAAAAGGCCCACATTGAATCGTGATGAAATGGCCCAATTGAAATAATGAGTCGAAGAAAACTTATTTCGGTAAGCTGAGGGTTTGGAAGGATCTGCCGAGATATCCTGAAGAGCGCTAAAAAGGTTGATATACTTGATATTCCAGACATTCGTCTCAATCCTCAGGTAAGGGTAATTGTATGCTGCATCACTTAGAAAAAGGGATCGATGCCCATTCCCGAAAAAGTTTTTTCCGTATCCGAGCTCAAAGGTGAATATGTCACTAGCTTTGAAATTCAAGGCTGCCGTAGGCATCAAAAAAGCTGTTCCTCCTGACGATAAATTTCTGCCACGCGAGGGAAGGACTCCCAAGCTGTCCGTAAATACATTGAGGTATTGAGGTTGAGCCAATACACCACCAATAAAGTCAGCATTAAATTTGAATTTGCCTTTAGATGCGGTAATAGCAAAGCCTCCACTCGTTTCATAAATAGCATCGGCTTGGGTCGAGTAACCACCTTCTAACTGAACGATCGGAAGGATTCCAAATTCTGTTCGCGCTGAGTCGGGTTTCGCCCAAAAGTTAAAATTCTTTGAGTTGAAGAGAATGGAGCTACCCGAATCCGGCACAGTATTGTACCAATGACCTCGCACAGAAGAAAATGATCTTTGAGAAATGGAGTATTCTTCTTGATTATCAAGAAACAAGCTTTGGGAGCTCACTTGCCCTGAAACACTAATAATCGCAGCGAGAATAAAGAGTCTAAGCCTCCTTTGTTTCAGAAGCTTTTTGTTTGGACTTCCAGAATCTGAATAAGAATACAGTGTGAACAAGGGCAAAACTTATCAGCAACATTGAGAAAAAGGCAATCGTAGGGCTATATCCCTTAAAACCTAGCGAAACGAGAGGCACCGCGATAACGACCAAATATAGGTACAATGCAGTGAACACATGACCGTACCCACTATCTATAAGTTGGTGGTGAATGTGATTTCTATCGGGTGAAAAGGGGGAACGACCTTTTAAAATTCTCAAGGTAAAAACCCGAAGCGTATCTACAAGCGGGTATGCCAAGACACTTAATGCAAAAACAGCTGATGAGACATTCTCAGTCCATCCGTCGAGTAGCCTTGTATCAGTCTCAATGCATTTCATAGCCATTACAAATACAAATGCACCAATAAACAGAGAGCCCGAGTCGCCCATGAAAATCTTAGCAGGTGAAAAATTAAAGAGCAAAAATCCTCCAAGCGATCCTGCCAGCACAAAAGCCATCATGCTAAAGTCGTATTGATATGTACCGTAAAACCAAAGACCAAAATAGACGGAACAGATAAACCCTGTCCCCGCGGCCAAACCGTCACTACCGTCTATCAGATTTATGGCATTCACAATAACGATGTAAGTAAAAACGGAAAGGCCAACACTGGCCCATTCGGGAATCTCATAAATACCGAACACACCGTGCATCCCCATTATTCTGATATCCGCCATTACTACCAGAATAAAACCTACGATAACATGACCAATGAGTTTTTTCATAGGTGCAACGCCAATGATATCATCCTTAACACCAATAAAAAAGAGCAGAATAGTCGCGGCAATCAAAAATTTGAAATCACTTACAGATTCCGAAAAATGGTGGAGACTCCCAAAATAGTTCAGATTATCCGATGGAAACCAAAGCGAATATGCGAAAATGCTGGCGGCGAAAATGATAATTCCCCCAATCGTAGGGGTGCTTTTACGGTGCTTCTTTCTCTCCTCATTGGGATCGTCCACAAGCTTCTTCATCTTAGCCACTTTGATGAGGGAAGGAGTAGTGAGAAGCACGACAAAAAAAGACGTCACAAACCCAAGGACAATCTCTTTCATAAAATGATAATGTTAATTAAAAATGTTTTCAAAAGTCGCGATAAATATTGGACAATGCTGTTCTGATTCCCATATACCAAAATCCATTTACACTTTCATTATTTTCTTCACCCTCACTTCGGTACGTATACCCCGTATATACTTGAAAGTTACAGCTTGGATTAAAGTTATAACCAAATTGAACATCCGTATTTAAAACTTCTAAAGAAGTCTCTTCAGGTGAGAATTCTTCGCCAACATCAGAATTTAAGTAGACGGATTTTAAACGGCCAAAAATACGATTGTGGTAATAAGTGATTATCCCTACTACTTCAGAAAAGTCTCGTCCAAGCACGTGCCCGAGAGGCTGATTGAAGTGATAAGCGGACTGAAGATTGTCAGGTCTGCCTGTGGCGCTATTGCTCGATTGATTGTACTCGGCTTGGAAATCGAAACGATCAAAAATGCCTGACCAACGACCTCCAATTTGAAAACCATCAAGATTAACCTGCCCACTGCTCGAAAGAACCTGTCCGTATACTTTGACAGTCGGAATGATGAACCAAGCAGCATTGAGGCCGAGCCTGGCATTGTTCTCTTGATCGTCCAGCCCGAGTATTGCAGAGTTTATCCCGGGAATGGGAATCAAGGCTCTATAGTCGAAAGGCTGGCTCCCCAAACTATCGTCAAAGACTTTCCAAATCACTTCCTCAAAGAATCCTACTTCCAGATTGGGAAGCAGTTTAAAAGACAAGTAATTCCATGAGGCCACTTTCCTTTTAAAAATTGCTTCCGGAGTTTCCCCCTGAGGCAGTCTGTCTAAATTTTGCAAAAGGGCCAGAGTGTACCTGTGTTGAAGCCGCCCTTCCAGCACATCTATCTCATAAGAAGCAAAGGGATAATTGTGTGAATTGTCTGAAAGAAGTAACGACCGATAGCCATGACCTACGAACTGCTTGTAGTGACCAAAAGACAGATTAAGCCAATCAGTAGCCTCAATTCCTACGAAGCCGCTTGCCATGCTGTAATCGTACCCCCCTTCGCCAAAAGGTTTTATTCTTCCCGAACCCGGAAAGACTTGGGTCGAATCCACAAACCTATTGATGAACGCAGCATACCTACCTTGATTTTCTCTAAAATCGGTGTAGAAATACACATTCTTGCCTATCTTTCCTTGAATGGAGAAACCACGGGTGTTTTGAAACAAAGATGTTTCCTCACGATCGGCGCTTATTTGATCTACTGTTTCACGACCGAACCCAAAATCAAATAAGAAATCAGCATAAAGTTTGAAATCGGGTTTGTCTAGCTCAATCAGGTGAGCGCTAAATATTTTCTCGGTGATCTTGTAATAGTATTCGGCGGTATCTTTTGCAAATCCAGGAATTCGAGAAACGTCGGCATCACTCATCAAAACAGGCTTGGCACCGCTATGGACGGTAGCTTGAGCGCCAAGACCAACCCGCTCCTGCCTGAGTTGTGAAAGCCTGTCGAAAGGAAGCGTATAAACTTGGGAGACAGAATTCATCCCAAGGGCGCAGATAAATAGAACGAGGATGAACCTCAGCATAATCAGGCTTTAACTAAAGAGGCTTTAAAATCTTGGTAAACACTTCTTACACCCTCCTCCAATGGAATTTGAGCAGTCCAACCGAGTTGGTTGATTTTAGAAACATCCATGAGTTTTCGTGGTGTGCCGTCCGGTTTTGATCGATCGAATTCCAGGCGACCGTCAAAACCGACAATATCAGCGATCATATGAGCCAAGTTAGAAATGGAGATATCCTCTCCAACACCAACATTCACAAATTCCTTTCCATCATAATTCTCCATTAAGAAAATGCAAGCCTCTGCCATATCATCTACATGGAGAAATTCTCTTTTGGGAGTTCCCGAGCCCCAAATCTCTACTTCACGCGAACCTGATTCTTTGGCTTCATAGAATTTGCGGATTAGTGCGGGTAAAACGTGAGAGTTTTTAAGATCGTAATTATCGTTTGGCCCGTAAAGATTGGTAGGCATGGCGGAGATAAAATTGCAACCGTGCTGGTCGCGGTAAGCTTCGCACATTTTTATACCCGCAATCTTTGCAATGGCATAAGGCTCATTGGTAGGTTCGAGCAATCCCGTAAGCAAGTATTCTTCTTTTAAAGGCTGAGGTGCCAACTTTGGGTAAATGCAAGAAGAGCCCAAAAAGAGGAGCTTTTGAACTCCTGCTCTGTGAGAGGCATCGATCACGTTGAGTTCGATGGCCAAATTATCGTGAATGAAATCAGCTCTAAATGTATCGTTGGCTCTTATGCCACCTACTTTAGCTGCAGCCAAAAAGACATATTCAGGTTTTTCTCCTTCAAAAAAAGAAGTGACCGCCGATTTGTCTCTGAGATCGAGTTCACCGGATGTTTTTCCGATAAGGTTGGTATATCCTGACTCTTGAAGTGCACGAAAAATCGCACTACCCACCATCCCTCGATGACCCGCTACGTATATTTTGGCGTTCTTATTCACTACTCGTTATAATTCATTACGGCATGACCGCCGTCTAAGAGGTACTTGTCTCTTTTGAATAGATCAAGGTCAGCCTCCACCATTTCCTTAATCAACTCTTCAATATTGTATTTATGGTGCCAATTCAATTTTTGCTGAGCCTTAGTTGGATCACCAATCAGAAGATCTACTTCGGTAGGTCTGTAATACTTTGTGTCGACTTTGATAAGTACTTTCCCCGTCGTCTCGTCATATCCTTCTTCATTCTCTTTTTCTCCTCGCCACTTTATCTTAACTCCTACATGAGAGAAAGCGTTTTCGATAAAAAACCTCACGCTATATGTCTTCCCTGTTGCCAATACAAAATCTTCGGGCTTATCGTGCTGAAGCATTAACCACATTCCTTCTACATAATCTCTGGCGTGCCCCCAGTCTCTTTTGGCGTCAAGATTCCCCACAAAGAGTCTTTCTTGCAATCCCAATTTAATTCGGGCAACGGCTCTCGTAACTTTTCTGGTGAGAAATGTCTCACCTCTCAAGGGACTTTCATGGTTGAAAAGAATTCCATTAACCGCAAATAGATTATAAGCTTCTCGATAGTTTTTAATAATCCAAAAAGCGTAAAGCTTCGCTACAGCGTATGGACTCCTCGGGTAAAACGGTGTACTCTCTGACTGCGGCGTTTCTTGTACCAAGCCATATAGCTCACTGGTAGATGCTTGATAAACTCTTGTCTTCTTTTCTAATCCTAAGATTCGGACAGCCTCGAGAATTCGAAGAACACCCATACCGTCTACATTAGCTGTGTACTCTGGGGTTTCGAATGATACCTGAACATGTGATTGAGCACCCAAATTATAGATCTCATCGGGCTGTATCTCTTGAATCAGTCGGATAATATTTGAAGCATCAGTTAGATCACCGTAATGCAAGAAAAAGTTAACGTCTTTTTCGTGACGGTCCTTGTACAAGTGGTCAACTCTATCGGTATTGAAGAGTGAACTTCTCCGCTTGATTCCATGAACTTCGTAACCTTTATCAAGCAGAAGTTCTGAGAGATAAGCTCCATCCTGTCCCGTTACACCGGTTACTAAGGCTACTTTTCTTGGCATGTCTTAATTTTTTGCAAAAGTAAAAAGAATACGTTCTTCACTGCTTAGTATCCCGAGCCAGACCCTGAAATACTTTCAATCGGATGCCATGTGGTTTTGATTTCTTGAAGGTCCATTATTCGCTGCGGTGATTGAGAGGCCGTAGCTTCCGAAGTGTAGAATTTTGTTCGCTTCACATTGTCAGAGGCATACTCACCTATAGCAATGGAATCTTCAGATTCTGCGTCCCAAATCATGAATGCATTCACGTCCATGTGTGAAGCAAAATGAGATAGAAGTTCTTTTCGATTTCCGGTAAGCACATTGACCACACCTCCCGGAACATCAGATGTGGCAATGACTTCGGCCAAAGTGATCGCACAAGTCGGTAAATCTTCAGATGCTAAAACAATCGCTGTATTTCCACCACAGATAGCCGGAACAAAACCTTCTAAAAATCCAACCAGTGCTGATGTATTTGAAGCAAAAGAAGCCACAACTCCTGTGGGCTCCGGTACTGAAAAGTTAAAATGTGATGAAGCCACCGGGTTTACAGAACTAAACACCTGCACATATTTATCGCACCATCCTGCATAATGAACGAGGTAGTTTACTGAGGCTGAAAACTCTTCACGAGCGCGCTTTTCAGTGTATCCCAAATCTTTCATCTCTTTGACAAAAAGCTCTTCCTTTTGCTGCAGCATTTCTGCAATACGGTAGATAATTTGAGAACGGTTATATGCAGACTTAGCTGCCCAACCACCTTGGGCTTTACGAGCAGCTACTACAGCATTTCTAAAGTCTTTTCGCGAAGACAGACAGATATTGGCAATTAGCTCATCTGAGCTGTTTCGCACCGGGTAGAAGCGGCCGCTTTCAGTCCTCGGAAAAGCACCGCCGATAAACAGTTTGTATGTTTTCATAACTGCTATGCCTTCTGATGATGTTGTTTCTTTCTTAGCCATTATCCCTGCAAGTTTAAGTAAGCAGACAGTCCGTGAATTCCTCCTTCCCTGCCAAATCCTGACTCTTTATATCCACCAAAAGGTGAAGTTGGATCGAACTTGTTGAACGTGTTTGCCCAGACAATTCCTGCCTTGAGCCTGGAAGTCAGATTAAAAATCTTGGAACCCTTGTCAGTCCAAACCCCGGCTGACAGCCCGTACGGCGTGTTGTTGGCTTTGTCAATCACTTCGTCTATTGTTCTGAAAGTCTGCATCGCCAAAACAGGTCCGAATATTTCCTCTTTAGAAATAATGCTGCTTTGGGACACATTGGTAAACAAAGTAGGCTTGCACCAATAGCCTTTCTTGGGAATAGCAACTTGAGACTGATACATCTCAAAACCGTCCTTTTCTCCGGCTTTCAAATATTTTTCGATGGTTTGGAGTTGGCCTTTTGAGTTGATGGCACCTACATCTGTGTTCTTATCCATCGGGTCACCAACGATGAGCTGATTCATTCGGTGCTTTAACTTTCGAATCACCTCATCAGCCACATTCTCCTCAACGAATAGGCGAGAACCCGCACAGCAAACATGGCCTTGGTTGAAGTAAATACCATTGACAATCCCTTCAACCGCTTGATCTATGGCAGCATCTTCAAATATTATATTGGCCGCTTTACCTCCCAGCTCAAGCGTCAATCGGGTAGATGTGCCTGCAAGCGAGCGGCGGATCATCTTACCGACTTCTGTTGAGCCTGTGAAGGCAATCTTGTCTACATCAGGGTGCTCTACCAGCGCCTTCCCTGTTTCACCTGCCCCGGTCACAATGTTCACTACCCCGTCGGGCAAGCCGGCGTCTCTGATCAATTCGGCCAGCTTCATGGCAGTAAGTGAGGTGGTCTCTGCAGGCTTTAGGACCACAGTGTTTCCACAAGCCAATGCGGGCGCTAACTTCCATGCAGACATGAGCAGTGGGAAATTCCAAGGGATAATTTGTCCTACTACACCGATTGATGTGGGAGAGCTATTCGCAAAAGCATAATCCAATTTATCAGCCCAACCGGCATGATAGAAGAAGTGCGCTGCAGCCAAGGGAACATCTACGTCTCTCGACTCCCGAATGGGTTTTCCGCCATCCAAAGATTCGATCACGGCAAACTCTCGGGCTCGTTCTTGTATTAATCGGGCTATTCGATAGATGTACTTCCCTCTTTCGCTCGCAGAAATTTTTGACCAAGTAGTTTCATATGCTTTGCGTGCAGCTTTCACTGCCTTGTCTACATCTTTCTCTCCTGCCGAAGCAATTTCACTCAAGCTCTCCTCAGTAGCGGGATTGATTGTTTTAAAATACTTTTTGGTAGTAGGGGGCACAAACTTTCCATTTATGAAGAGTTCGTATCTTTTGTCGATGGTAACATGCCTGGTGCTTTCAGGAGCAGGAGACAAATCCCAAGAAATATCTTTTTTTGTTTTGGCCATAATTAGTCGAGAGCAAAATAATTTGAAGATTGATAGATTCCCGTTTCTTGTTTCACCAGTTGTTTAAGCAAATCATTTGCTAGAGAACTCGCTCCGAAGCGAAACCATTTGTTGGTCAACCAAGCTTCGCCCAACGTTTCTTTTACCATAATAAGGTAGTGCAAGGCAAGTTTGGCATTTGAGATTCCACCGGCTGGTTTCATTCCGACCATCTTCCCCGTATTATGATAATGATCTCTAATTGCTTCCAGCATAACTAAAGTTACGGGCAAAGTGGCAGCCGGGCTGATCTTACCTGTTGAAGTTTTAATAAAATCGGCTCCGGCAGCAATAGCAATCTGAGAGGCGAAATAGACAGCGTCGAGATTTCCAATCTCACCCGTTTCCAGGATGACCTTAAGCCTGGCATCACCACACGCTTCTTTTACAGCACAGATTTCATCGAAAACATAGGCGTAGTCTCCCTGATGAAATCGACCGCGGGAAATAACCATATCGATTTCATCGGCACCTTCTGATGCCGCTTCCTTGGTTTCGTCGAGCTTGTACTTCAAGAAGGACTGTCCTGAAGGAAATGCAGTGGCTACTGAAGCTACCTTGATTCCCTTGTCGGCAACGATCGACTTGGCCAACTTCACGAAAGTGGGGTAAACACAAACTGCTGCCACATGGGGTAAATCCGGCAGGCTATGATGTAAATGAGCAGCCTTGTGGCAAAGCTGACGGACTTTTCCTTCGGTATCTTTTCCTTCAAGAGTAGTCAAATCAATCATATTCAAGGCCATTTTCAGACCATGCTTCTTTGCTTCCGCCTTTATACTGCGCGTTTGAAATCGGGCACAGCGCTCTTCCACCCCTACTTGATCGATTGCTTTTCGTCGAATATCAGAGGGATTAAATGTTGATTTTGCCAATAGATGGTTTTTTTCAAATATAGAAAATCAACTCGATGCGATGACATGTCAAAAAAAAAGCCCTGCAAATTGCAGGGCTATGTATTTCTATACTTCAAGGGTTTATTACCTGAGCGTAAATCGAATCGGGAGGTTGTACTGAACCTTAACGGATTTACCCCTTTGTTTTCCGGGAGACCATTTCGGCATACTTTCCACTACACGGATGGCTTCTTCATCACAACCACCCCCAATAGATCGAAGCACCTTAACATCCTTCACACTTCCTTCTTCGTTAACGACGAAAGTTACATAAACGGTTCCTTGGATCCCTGCATCTTTGGCAATAGCAGGGTATTTGATATTCTTACCCAGATATTTCATCAATGCTGCTTCTCCTCCCGGGAAACTAGGCATCTCCTCAACGATGGTAAAAATTTGCTCTTCCACAACTTCTTCTTCCACGTCTTCGATAAATTCGATTTCCGTGTCTTCATCCACCTCTAGATCTTCAATAACGAGCTCTTCCTCGATTTCCTCTTCATCTTCTACAATTTCGATAACTGTAGTAGGCGCAGGAGGTGGAGGCGGAGGCGGAGGCTGTTGTTGCGAAATGGGGATAATCTCTTCTTCGATCAAATCCAGTTCCAGCTCTCCCAGATCTTTAACTTCCGTTTCATAAGCCTTCCATTCAAACGCTACTAAAACCAAGGCTAGGGAAAACAACAAACCTATAATAATGAGCGGTACGCGCTTCTTTTCGAGGTTTGCTTCAGGACTTTTCTTTAATTCCATGTGTTCCGTTTTTTACAGACTCAGCGAAAATAGTAAAGTTTAAATACTTAATCGACGAGAGTCCCAATTTTTAACTTTCTAATGTCATCAACTATTGTGCCTGATCTTTCATTTCAAGGAGAAAGTAACCGGCATAACAAAGCTCACGCTGACCGGTCGACCTTGATGAAATCCGGGGTTCCACTTCGGCATGGCTTCGACAGCTCTAATTGCTTCTTCATCCAATCCCCCTCCTACTTTTCTCATCACCTTGATATCAGTGATTGAGCCATCTTTTCTAACGGTAAATCCTACATGAACTTTACCCGATATACCCGCTCGTTTTGCCATCGGCGGATAGACCACTTGACTCTGAAGAAAAGCCACTCTTGCTGTATCACCACCGGGAAACTCAGGCATTACATCAGCTATTGGCAAAATCTCTTCTTCAAATACCTCCTCTTTTAATCTGGAAATATCTTCGGCTATAGGCTCTCCATCTAATTCAGGAAATTCTACTTCCTTTTCTCGAGTGTCAGCCTCATCAAACTTAAACTGGTCGATTATGGACTTCGCTACTTCCTTTTTTACATCCTTCTTTTTCTCAAGAGGCTTTTCTTTTTCTCTGAAAGAAGGCGGAATAATAGTCGCTTCAAAAATGGGAACCTCATCGACCTCAGGACAGCCCGAACTGCTCTGATCGATCGGAGACCTCCATTCGAAAGCCGATAGAACAATGGCACATGCTACGGCAAGGCCCAAAAGAAAAAAGGTCGGTTTTTTGCGTTCGAGTTCTACCTCGCGCGATTTTTTAATCTGCATAGTACACGGTTTTTAAAACAGAAAAACCGCTTCGTGGCCACTCAGCTTTTTTGTCTGCGGAGTTTATTGTAAAATGAAATTGCAAAGACTGTGCCTAAGGCTGAACCTATTGTATCTGCTACAAAATCAAGCACACTGGCAAACCTAGTTGGAAAAGCCACACCCTGGAGAATTTCAGTTGCCCCACCGTAAAATGCACCTATTAGAAAAACGACCCACAGGGACTTCTTAGTCAAGTGATCCCGTCGCTTTGCCAAGCCCCATACCATCAAAATAGCCAACAAACCGAATACAGCTACATGGGCGAGCTTATCTTCAATATCAATGGCCCAGAAGTCAATATCAGGAAGGTCTTTCCCCGGAAGGGACATCAATAAAAGAATAAAGGCGGCCCATGAAAGAGCCGCCCAATATGCTTTAATAAATGAAGGCTTACTAAGCCGTATGCGATTTGTAGGCATCAGCGTCCAAGAGTTCTGATAGGTCCGGCTCACCTTCAAATTCTATTTTGATCATCCATCCCTTTCCGTAAGGATCTTGATTTACCAATTCAGGATTGGCTTCAAGTTCTTGGTTAAACTGAATGACCTTTCCGGTCATTGGCATGAAAAGGTCGGAAACAGTTTTGACGGCCTCAATGGTTCCGAATACTTCTCCTGATTCCAAATCCTCACCTTCGGTCTCAATTTCGACAAATACGATATCACCCAATTCGCCTTGGGCAAATTCAGTAATTCCAATTGTGGCCGTATTGCCTTCAATTTTAATCCATTCGTGATCTTCTGTATATTTTAATTCAGCAGGAAAATTCATTATACCTTGTTTATTGAGTCAATGTAAAGCGCAAAGATACTCCGGTGTTTATGTTTGATGTAGGGAATGAAATGGAAACTTTCGGCTTATTGATCTGGTGGTCGTAAAAGGCTCTGATATTCAGCCGGTCCGAAATCACATAATCGACAGCCGTTTTGATAGAAATGAGATTTTGTCCTGAAGTTATCTGATTTGTTCCCTCTTCCATTCTTCTGGCAATGACTTCAGTATCACGAATACTCAAGTCAAATCTCACATTTAAGTCACTCTTTCTTTTCTTACCCGCCAACTTAATCTCAACATCAGGAAAGCGATACCCTAGCCCTAAAACGATCTCATCACTCCTGTTCTCCGTAAGTTGGAAATTAGTAGTGCTAAAAGCTAAGACTCTGTTCTTATTGATTTCAAAATTAGTGATGAGTGAGTTCTGCCAAGTCATGTCTATTCTGATCAATGGACTAAGCTGCTCACTAATAGTTATAGCATTGATTTGATTCTCGGCGATAAAGTTTTGTTCGATTGAATTGTCTCGAGCAGGTGTTCCATCAGCATTGGTTCCCGCCGCGAGGTTGGTAGTAAAGTTGCTTATGCTAAAGGTACTGCGGTAGGCATGAGAAATATTCACCGTTCTGAAAATCTTCTTCAATGCAGGAATTTTTGAAAGTCCGTCGTAGTTAACCGACCAGTTGGGGTTTCTGATCGCATCCCAAAGGGTGTAATCGCTAACATAGAAATTTACACTTTGAGCATCCTGACCTGTGTAAGCGGCAACGAAAGCCGCGATAACTACTTGCTGCGATGTTGACCCAAACCCGTCAGCATAAGCACCTTCAAGGCCTGAGTTTGGCTCAGAAAATCCTGTCTCTCGAGCAAGGCGATTAGATATCTCAGGCCTGATTTCAAGGAACTTCTCAAAAGTGGGGCTAAGGTTATTCACGTCCTCAGTCCAAAGAGTGCTCCAAGCGTTTAAGGTAGTGCTAAAGCTTCCTGTCTTAAATTGACTTTCTTCTAAGTACTGTTGCAGATCAGGATTGTACCTGAAAAAAGACCCGTCATTATCCGATCTACTCCTTTGAGCAGTCAATTCGATTCTCAAATTTGGCAGTGGTTCAAGGTTAAGCCTTAGGTTGAAATCCTCAGTGTAGGTCTGGAGGTATTGCTGGTTGATAAACTGGTTTTCGACAAGCCATCCTTTGAGGGCTGCTTGTTGATTGAAATTCTCTATCTGGTGCCCAAATACGAAGTCCACACCCGGTGCATTAAATCCGGGATCCATACCAATGATATTGG
This sequence comes from uncultured Cryomorphaceae bacterium, assembly GCA_964556465.1. Lineage (GTDB taxonomy): Bacteria > Bacteroidota > Bacteroidia > Flavobacteriales_D > Cryomorphaceae > JAKVAV01. The sequence continues at coordinate 19,624 of CAZKXG010000008.1, forward strand.
ATGTTCGGTTGTAGCCCGGCAGTAAGGTTCCTTCATTTTGACTGTAGACGATACTCAAGTTCTTGACGCTCATCAACAACTTGGCGAAATAGTCGAGCACGGTTATGGCGTTCTCGTCTTTTTCTTTTTTCTCAGGCTCTTCCTCTTCGCCGTCCTTTTTTTCTTTGTCTGAGTCATTTCGGCTTGAACCTCGCGAAAGTGATCTTCCACCGCCTCTGCCCTGCCGCTGAAATTTTCGGTTTACATTTTTGAAATAGTCAATCTTATTGTACAGGGATAAGAAGTTTAGCTGACCGTTAATAGAGATGTTTCTGGAGTTTTGTATGACATTCCCCAGTGTGTCTTGAGAGAATGGTGCGCGCTGCCAATTGTAACTTCCGCTATACCGTAAATCAGTGGATATCCAATCGAGAATTGGAATTTTGTTGATGGGCACTCGGTAGTTGGCAGAGAAATTTTGATTAAACGTTACGTTTTCACCAAAACTAGTAAGGCTCCTCCAGATTGTATCACGGTATTGGTTGTAAGAATCTCTATCATCCTTATCAACTCTACCTTCCGGCTCATCGACGAAAGACAGGTTATTGGCACTGTAGGTTAATCTGATGGATTGCGTGAGATCATGCTGAACATCGTAAATCCTATTCCAGTTGAAAGTTTTGGTGTACAGAATAGGTTGTTCAAAGTCGAATACGTCGCTATTGTTTTTAAACTGTTGCTCACTGTAGGTTCTATTTATTTCTGATCGAAATGAAAAGGATTTTGGAATCAATGTGAAATTGAAATCTCTGATCAGAGCTAAGTAATCAGACTTACGCAGAAACTTGCTTGTAGCAAAAGGTTTTATATTTTTTGGTTTGGCACTGTAGTTATATCCCAGTCCTATCCTGAATTGCCTCTGATTGTCAAAAGCTGTATTGATATCGTAAAACTTCCTATCGCTGTAGGCAAATGTGGCATTGAAGTTTTCAATGTCATATACCTGAGGCTTCTTATCAGGATTGGTTCGCTCTTTTCTAACATTGGTAAAGTTGATGCTTCGCCTGCGCGTATAGGTTTGAGATCGCTTTTTCAGTTCCCTTTTTTCATCTTGAGAAAGTCCTTCGGCCACTTCGTCTATCTCAAGGTCAGGTGCCAGCGGGTCAAATCGAGGCCTCACAACTTGTTCAGATTGTCCAATAAACATAGGGACTTTTACTCCTGACTCTTCAGGGAGAAATTTACCCAATTCAAGATTTGAATTGGCATCGTAACCCATTGATTGCTCCTGAGGTCTTTCACTTACCCTGCTTTCTAAAGACCCGAAGTTTGGCGTTGAGATATTACCTGCAAGAGAAATGCTACCAAAATCTGCGAGTTGAGCATTTACCCTGGCGAGAGCCGCCCAACCTCCCTCATTGTTGAAATCAGTAAGTCTAAGCTCATTTACCCAAATCTCAGCACTCTCAGGAAGTGCATCATCTTCCGCCCAAATATTATCCGCAGCATTGGGGTTTCGAACACCAATCATGATCGATCGAACGGAGCTCAGTACAGGATTTCCCTTAATACGGATCCTTCGATCTCCATCCATCTCCTCGTAAATGCGGCTTTGCTCAAACCCCGATTGATTTCTGGAGTTTTTAGCGCTTTGAAGCTTGTCAAAATCAATCTTCATATTATTCTCCTCAGGCCAAATGTTTTGAGGAGTGCTTGATGCATTAAGATCGGTAGGCTCAACGGGGATTTCGTATTCGTAGTAATTCTGGTCAAAGTCAGTACCGAGTCTTACAAAGACTGAAACATCTCCAAACCCAAGTGGATTGTCTTGATTCAGAGTCTCACCGTGGATGAACATTTCAAGGTTACCGTACATCCGCATGTCTATTTCAGTGCTTCTAAAAGCAGAACGGGCATCACCATCTTCTAACTCGCTAACGCGAAGAACCAAAGACTGCTCATTCAAACTTCGAAGATTTGCCGTACCAGCGTCAATTTCTCGTGAAATTCCAGGTGGAGTCACATAGTTTAAAGGCACTCTCGAACTATTCTCTTCGATATTTACCGCGAGGATGTCGAACTCAGTATTTCCGGGAGGTCCCGGAATGAACTCACCTTCGCGCAATTCTTCGGTGTAACGCCTCCACTCTCCACGAATCAATTCCAAACGGGCAAAACGAAGTACAACGGGTGTTTCGAATCCTGTGGTGATCATCCGCATAAATCGGATAGAGCGCAGATCGCGAATACCTCCGAAAGATTTTCCTTCTCTTACCGGAATTTTGAATTGATACCAACTAACTTGTCTTCCGTCGGGTGCTACTCCACTCACCACATCGGTAATGTAGTTGTTTCCTACTTCCCAGGCTCCCGGGTCTATAAGTGGATCGGGAAGATCAACCTCATATTGGAAATAAGATTCTGCTTCACCGAGAGTCAAATCTTGGTTGATATCTTCAGTTGTGGGCAGTGTGGTGGCCTGAGTAGGATAATCTTCAGGACTATCTTGGGTGGTAACAGAGTTTCCTTCAAAACCATTAAAATCCTTGTAGCGCTCAAGAATATCAGCTTGCTCGGCATCGTACTCAGACCCTCTGAAAAAGCGGAAATTATCAGAAGATGGATCATCATTTGCTTGAGCAACGACTTCGGGACTTACTCCAGGCAAGGCGGTAATCCGATCCAAAAAGTCTTCGAAATAGATGCGTTCACCCGTATCACTGAAACCGTCAAACCCAACATCCTGAGCGAAGTTTGAGTTGGTTGTATTGTCAAAAGCATTCACAATGCTTTGAGTCAGTGGAACCCGAGCCCAATTCGTCGTATCAGTCAATAAGCCGTTTGGGTTATCCGGATCGAGAGGTAAGCCATTCTCAAAACTCATTTGCCCATCTCTAAGCACATCTTCCGAAACGTTTCCTATGTTGACCAAGAGCTTTCCTCTTGGATTCCCTTCCGTACCTACAAAGTCTCGGTTATCTGAGTTGTAGGGATCCATCACCCAAAACTGGATAAACTCCACGTTGGTCTGCTCAAAGTCTGTAGTATTGATAGCTCTCTGGACTCCGCTCCATCTGGATTCGGGATCATTCAGTTCTCCTGTTTGTGGGTCAATACCCGCAGAAAGGGCTGTAGATTCAGCATCGTAGTTGTAAGGCCCCCGATCTCTGGGAAAGTAAGACATATCGAGAGTAGCAATGTTGGCAGGTGTTCCGGCCGGAAGTTCCTTGTCCGGAAAAACCTCATTTTCGGTTACTTCTCTCTGGTAGTGGCGCTCATTGTTGATGTTGTCAGGAGTAATGTTATCGTTTCTGAAAAACAATGGATCTAAAATGTACCAGGCAATTTTAGCACGGTTATACCCTAAAACAGGATCGTCGCTCAGCGACGCTTCCGGAAACAAATCGGGCTGAAGTTGAGGAATGGAGGCCAACCCCCAAGATGCAAAATTTCGAAGATCGATAAGCGAGATAGTTCCCTCAAAGTCATCGATGTAAGCATTTCCCGATTGACCAACTGCCTTGTTGTGACCTGGAATTAAGTGGGCAAATTCAACGGCAGCATCAATATTTGACGTCTCCTTTGTATTAATAAAAGGGAGAGCGTCTACCATATCAGTCAAGAAGCGGGATTCGTCTTGATATCTGGCGTCAAAGCCCCAAAGAGTATTGTTCATTGGCTCATCACCAATGTTCACTTTTTGTGTTAATGGCCTTTCATTCAAGTTCATAATAGTCGAACCCAAAGTGAAGTTATCATTGAAGCGATAATCGAATCGGGCTCCCATTAACCTCCTCGTCTGAATACTAAACAGGGTATTACTTTCAACAGAAATTTTAATTGGCGTCTGAGATTCGAGAAGGCCCGAGTTCAATATTTTCACTCGACCTAAGTTGTAGTCTACCGTGTAATCTTGATTCTCTACCAAAGGAACTCCACCAGCAGTTACTTGTACCGCACCTTGTGGAATATTCAGCGCATTCAAGGCTATTTCATCCGAAGAAGCCGAACGGTAATTTCCTTTCAATTTGAATCGATTCAAATAGAGAAAGTTCTGCTGAGCTACAATTTTTGTAGAATCATAAAGCTGTGGATACACAACCCGTTCAATCTCACTTTCAGGCACTCCTGCCTCTTCCAAGACTTGTCGCAGGTGGGACCCGAAAGGCTCAACTACGGGGAAGAAAACACGCCCGTTTTGGGCATTTATAGTACCTCCTTGAGTCGCGGCATTGTCCACGAAGTCAAAGCGACCATCTGGCTGGGGGTTTCCATTTTGATCCAACTTATCCATCTCAAAAATCTGAAGAAGCGGTATATCTTGAACTTGTGGCTCAGGTATTACAGGAACATCTATCCCTTCTTCGGGGTCGTTGTACCAAACGTTCAGCATAAATTCCTGACTATTCACTTGATATGCCCCAAGTGAATAAACGTTTCTCATCATCAAATCCCACATTGGATTCAGAACGTCTACTACAGTTGACTTCAGCATCTTCAGATAAAGAGCATCAGGCGATGTAAAACCGTCGTTGGATAAATCTCCTACTTGATACGTTCGCCCGTTTAAGGTGTACTGATAGGACACTGCCAGAACCTCTGCGTTGTTAAGTGCTTGGTTCAAGGAAATAAACCCAAGGCGTTGGTTAAAGGTAAACTCATTCGGGGTAAGTTGACGCGCATTACTAAGACGCTCAAAGTCACGACCATTTACAAGTCCCAGACCTGCAAGAGCTTGCGATGATTGCGAAAATCCCCGAATTTGTGGATTGGAAGCCATTTGGCTATATAAAGTATTCTGACCATTGTCAGGGAAACTATTCAGTGGATTACCCCCTACCTCAAGGGGAAGAGCAGGATTAACGTAATCAGGGTCTTCCCCAAGATCGGTAAAAGCGATAACATTCCTGGTTTCTTCAACATTTGCGGTTTGGTTTACAACCCAAACTTCAATACGAGTGATCTGAACACCTGAGTTTACGACGGGTAGGTTCTGAAGAGCACGATCATAACTATCTCGAAAGTAACCGCTCAGGAAGAAGTGACGATTGGCCTCGTAGTTGTCAATCGTAATTTCAAAATCTTGGGTTTGAGCTCCACCTTGCACGTTGATCTCCTTCTTCTGTCCTCGCTCCTGAGAGAAGAGAGTCGTTACATCCAAACGGCCAAACTTGAGTTGAGTTTTGATACCGAAAAGGCTTTGACTTCCGGAGATCAATGAGTTATTGAGAGGCATACTCACGTTACCCGCCTCAATCTTTTGAATGATTTCGTCTTCGTAACCGGTGTATTCAATTTTGGTTTGGTTCTCAAAATCGAATGTGGCTTCTGTGTTGTAGTTAGTGCTGAGCTTGAGTTTATCCCCTATGTTTCCAACTACATTCAACTGGATTCGCTGGTCGAAGTTGAATGTTGTGATTCTCCGTTGATTTACCGGAATCTGGGGGTTCTCATTGCTATTGATATTAGCCCCGAAGGTAAGTTCAGCAGTACCTTGAGGTCTGATGTCTACTGTGTTTCCGCCGAAAATCCTGTCAAACGCTTTACTATTGACCTGAATGCTCGGAGCAAACGGGTCGGGCCCGCCATCCTCGTCGCTTGCCATAGCATCGGCTGCTTGAATTTCTCTCCAATAATCTTTTACCGAATTACTATTTACGTAATCCATGTATTCATCGAAAGTCATTACCGTTGGATTTCGGTAATCAATATTATCGCCAATACGCTTGTAGAAATAATACTGCCCGTTTTCAGGGTCGTATTCAATGACATTATTCATATTACTCGGATCAGTAAGATTGATCCGACCATTATTGCCGAAAGGATTTACGCCATCTTCTATCGGATAAATTAAGTCCACCTCCGGAGAGTCGATGGGCATAACAGTAAGCTCAGGGAGATTCACAACCTTTCGTGTAAAGGCAGGTCCCTCGGCACTTACAGACCAAACAAACAAGATTAGCGCACCTATCGCAAATAGGCGCAATATGTTATTAAACCGCAAACTCAAAACATCGAAAAGAGCTATAAGCTCTTTAAACTTCTTTTAATCAAATCCTCAATTCCAATCGATTCATCTGCTGACTTCAGCACTTCATCGATGATTTTTTGTGCTTTCCGTCGATCAAAACCTAAGTTTTGCAGAGCCTTTAACGCCTCTGATCGTACTGTATTGCTTGAACCGTTAAAATTTTCAAAATTCACCTCTAGAGAACCCAATTTATCCTTGAGATCGACAATAATTCTCTGGGCAGATTTGGCTCCTATTCCCTTTACCTTTTTCAAGGCGTTCACATCTTCCGCAAAAATCGCTTCCTTCAATTCATGGGGCTGCATAGCCGACAAAGCTGCAATAGCAGAGGCCGGGCCAATTCCGGAAACGGAAATCAGATGTCTGAACATGATTCTTTCGGCATCATCAAAAAACCCATACAAAACATGGGCATCTTCGCGCACGGCCAAATGCATGAAAACCTGCACTTCTTTTTGTTTGCCTAAAGCCTCGAATGTACTCAGGCTATGCTGGAAGACATAACCAATACCACTCGTTTCAATAACGGAATAAGAAGGGTTTCTAAAGGTAATGTGACCTTTTATGTACTCGTACATCGGTGGGTGATAGTGCGTTTATTCAAACAGAATCGGTTAGATTAGTAAACCGTAATTTTCAAAGGAGCGTAAAAGTATAAATACCTAACCGTAAAAAAAGCCCATGGACAAGAAAAAGCTAGTCATATTTTCAGGAGCAGGAATGAGCGCCGAAAGCGGTATTGACACTTTCAGGGACAGCGGAGGGCTTTGGGAAAACCATAAAATAGAGGATGTCGCTACCCCTGAAGCTTTTAGAAGCAATCCAAAAAAGGTTTTGGATTTTTACAATAAGCGCTTTAACCAACTGCAATCTGTTGAGCCAAACGAAGCTCATTTAGCAATAGCTCAAATCGAAATTAAAGGACTATATGATGTGAGAGTGGTGACTCAGAATGTTGATGACCTCCACGAAAGGGCAGGTAGCAAAAGGGTATATCATCTTCATGGAGAGCTTACGAAATGTAAAAGCTCAGGCAACGAGAGTTATGTTACTGAAATGCCCGAGAGTGGCTTAAAAGTTGGCGACCTGTGTCCAACGGGCTTTCAACTAAGGCCAAATATTGTATGGTTTGGAGAAATGGTCCCTGCTATGGACGAGGCGATCGAAGTCGTCACAAAGGCTGATATATTGGTAGTAATTGGCACATCTTTGAATGTTTATCCTGCAGCTGGATTGGCGCAAATGGCTCCTTCCCATGCGGAAGTTTTTTTAATCGATCCGGGAAACTTCGAATATTTGGATTCCAGAATAATGCACATAAAAAAGCCCGCTACTGCGGGCTTCAAAGAACTAATGTCCATTTTATTGAACCGTTAAGATGTTTGTTGAAATCGCAACGTTTGTATCATTCCACATTCTAACGATGTAGTTGCCCGTTCCAAGACCGTCAACATTTACCGAACCTTGACCGAAGGATTGAACTTCTTTAACGAGCTTACCTGAAATGTTGTAAATCTCGATTCGCTCCACCTTATCTGATCCATCTATAAAGAATTCTGAAACAACAGGATTCGGGTAGATTTTCAAAGCATTGTTGATTGCTACTGGAGCCGAGAGTGCCTGATTGAAATAATAAGTGGCGCTATCTGTGTCCTCAGAGTCGTTTACATTGGTAACTGTTACGATAACAATCGCTCCACCTTCGAACCCACTAGGATAAACATGTACGTCCAAAGTACCTTCTTGTCCGGATTCCAAATTAAAGGTTGCCTCATTTACAACAGGGCCGTGGCACAAATTCACATCACACACCGCAGTAAACCATTCAGGTGTTATATCTACAATTTCACGTGTCCAAAGGTATGACTGCGTCTCAGAAGACTGATTGATTACAACGGCATTAGCTACAACATCTGTCTGTTGATCGGTAATACCTTCAACGGCAATTTCGTTAGGCTCTATTACTGTTTGAGCATAAGTTGACGCTCCAACAAGAAGCCCAACAAGTATGACGTAAAGTTTTTTCATTGATTTGATTTTTATCAAAAGTACGGATTTACAATGGTCAGGACAATTTAAAACAGTAAAGGTGAAAACAGTAGGAATCACATGGAAACCACCCCATGAATAAGTTTCACACCAACAGATCAACTACGCAAACGTATACATACAAGCACTTTACACATTTCAAAAAAGACCAATCCAGACTTAATGAATATTTGGGATTTCAATAGATCTTGACATAAAAAAATAATTTGTCAGCAAAAAAAGTACCTTAGCGTAAAGACATAATTTTAACCAATATGAAGAAAATTTACTTAAGTGCGATTGTTTGCCTATTCGCAACATTCACGTACGCTCAATCAGAAAGACTAGTCCTTTCGGAAGAAGGAACTAACGCAAGCTGTGGCCCATGTGCTGCTCAAAATCCATCATTCAACGCGCTGTTGGATGCCAACACGGACAATGTTATTTCCATTAAATACCAATGGTATTTCCCTGGGTTTGACCCAATGCACGAGCACAATCCTGATGAAGCAAATGCACGACTGGCTTACTATGGTATCAATGGTGTTCCTACAGCGACTATCGATGGAGAAATTCCTGATGTGAGTCCATCATACGCAGGTGCTCCGGGAGCTTTTACTCAAAGCATGTTCGATGATGCTGCGGCGATTCCTGCGTCATTTGATCTTGAGGCTGACTTCACTGTTTCTTACAGCGAGATCAGCGTTAATGCAACAGCTACTTGTACTCAAGCTGCCTCGGGAGATTTGAGATTGAGAATAGTTGTGATTGAAAAGGAAGTTCTTTTCGATACAGCTCCGGGCTCAAACGGAGAGACCGAATTCTATAACGTTATGAAGAAGTTTCTACCTAACGTAGATGGACTTTCAATGGCTGCGGCTTACGAGTCAGGCGATGAGTTTACAGCTTCTGAGTCTTGGAACCTAGCTAATATCTACGACATCGAGGAATTAGCAGTGGTAGTATTTATTCAAGACGACAATACTAAAGAGGTGCTTCAAGCCGCTTATGCCGAGACAGGAGAATATGTGGCTGAAACTGAGAATGATGCTGCCGGAATAGCTATTAATAACACTTCCGGAGAGAATTGTGCTGCTACTTTTAGCCCAACAGTGACTATCAGAAACTGGGGTAGTGAAACGCTGACTAGTCTTGACGTTGAATACACCATTGCAGGAGAGTCTAACACGATCGAGTGGACAGGTTCAATTGATTTCTTTGAAACCGCAGAAGTTGACTTGGGCGAAATTGCCACTCCAACTGCTCAAGAAGAAGATTTAGTAGTAACCCTTTCAAACCCGAATGGACAGGAAGATGGTAATGCAGTGAATGATGAAATAGAAGCTACCATCGCCAACGTACCTCAAGCAGGAACTGAAATTGAAGTCACTATCACCACGGATAACTATGCTGAAGAGACATACTGGAGAGTAGTTGATGGAAATGAGACCATACTTGGTGAAGGTGGAAACAGTTGGGTAGGAACTACAAACATTGGTGTTGGCAGTGGCGCTCCTACTGAAGGTGCGGGTACATACAACGCTAACCAAACGTATCAGACTACTGTAACAATTCCAGCTGGAGTTGACTGCTACAGTTTCGAAATTTACGACTACTGGGGTGATGGAATTTGCTGCCAATATGGAAACGGTTCCTACGAAGTTGTTGACATGGCCTCTAGCGAAACAATCTTAGAAGGTGGATCTTTCAGTGCAGAAGAAGCAAAGAACTTTGCAGCAGGAATACTAAGCGTGGATAACGTAACCTCTGTAAACGACTTCACCATGTTCCCGAACCCAACAAACGGACTTCTGAACGTTGAGTTTAATCTAGTTTCTTCACAAAGAGTTTCAATTGATGTTCTTGATCTCACCGGACGTCTTGTGATTTCAAAAGATTTGGGAGTTCTTCCGGCAGGATACAGCTTACAACAAATAAACCTTTCAGGTCAAAGCGAAGGTTTGTACCTACTGAACATGAACGTAAACGATGGCCGAGTAGTTGGCAAGTTTACCGTAAACAACTAAAATTCGAATTATTTTCAATGACGTTCGCAGCTTAGGCTGCGAACGTTTTTTTTAAACACTATATGAAATACTATCTACTCCTAGTTCTATCGTTTGCCTTTATCGTGTCAAGTGTTTCTGCTCAAGACGGAAATGCAACAATCCCTTCTGCAACTGTAAAATCCATTGATGGGAAATC
>CAZKXG010000008.1:29876-39801 GCA_964556465.1 uncultured Cryomorphaceae bacterium
ACACGAACCTACTTTTTGCAGACATCCAGGCCGACATTCCAGCGGTCAGTGCTTCTGCGGCAAAATGGGCTGATTTCAATAATGACGGCAAACCCATGATTATAAATTTTTGGGCTACTTGGTGCGCTCCATGTAAAAAGGAATTGAACAACATTGCGGAAGTTTACGACGACTGGGTTGACGAAACAGGAGTTAAGTTGGTAGCTGTTTCTATTGATGATGCCCGAAGTCAATCAAGAGTCCTTCCATACGTGAACGGATCATCATGGGATTATGAAGTATACATTGACGAAAACCAAGACTTTAAGCGAGCCATGGGTGTAAATAATGTGCCCCACACATTTCTGATAGACGGATCAGGGAATATTGTTTATTCACACAACAACTATGCTCCCGGTGATGAAGATGAACTCTTTGAGAAGATTATTGGTCTTATCGAGTGAGACTTGGATGTATGAAAAAGCTACTCACCCTCTCACTACTATTATTCAGCCTGACAGAGGTATTTAGCCAAGATCCTCTTCAGGTTAAAGGAAACTTTTCCATTGACGCTCAATATTACCGAGAAGACTCTGCCATTGCAGCAGTAGTGCCTGATGAACAGATCGCCCTTCAAGGATTTGGTAATATCATTCTCACAAAAGGAAAATTTGAAACAGGTGTCCGATTCGAAACTTACCTGCCTGCATTTGTTGGTTATCCTGCCGGAGCTCCTTGGGAGGGCACGGGGATAGGCTATCGATACGCTAAATACAACGGTGATAAACTAGAAATCACTGTCGGAAATTTCTACGAACAATTTGGCTCAGGATTAGTACTTAGAACTTGGGAGGACCGAGGACTTGGAGTAGATTATGCGCTTGATGGTATTCGAGTGGTAGCTAGGCCAATTGATGGTATTACTGTAAAAGGACTCTACGGAAAACAGCGCTTCAATTTTAATGATGGCTATCAGAATGGTGATGGGATTGTACGTGGTGCGGATATTGAATTTAACCTTAATCAACTTTTAGACTCTGTAATTAACTTCAAAGGTCAGTGGACGGTTGGTGGTAGCTTCGTCAGTAAGTACGAGCAAAACAGAAACCCCGTTTATGACTTTCCGGAGAATGTAGGATCAGGGTCGGTCCGGTTGAAATATCAATACAGTGGTTTTCAGTTTAGTGGTGAGTATGCCTACATCTCTACAAATCCATCCTCCCTTAATAGTAATATCGTAGATATACCTGATTCTCTTGATCCTTCGGTTGGTATTTTCCAATATGGACAAGGCTTGCAAATACATACCAACTATTCCAAGAAAGGCTTCGGAGTTGGGTTAACAGCAAGCTCTATTTCCAACATGGCCCTTCAGAGCCAACGAAACTCAGGACCATTCGACTCTTGGATTAATTACCTCCCGCCAACCTCAGTGCTGCAAACAGCATTATTGGCTCAGTTTTACCCATACGCAACACAACCAAATGGTGAAGTTGCTGTCAGGGGAGATGTTTTCTACAATATCCCAAAGAAAAGTCTCTTAGGTGGTCGATATGGCACTAAGCTAGAAGTTAGTTACACGCATATTCAATCACCCGACTTTCCTGTCGTCGACGATTTCGAGACAAACAGGAAAGGCATTGAACCAACTCTTTTCAGCTGGGGAGATGACACTTACTATGAGGACTTTAATGCAAAGGTGACCAGAAGAGTTTCCAAAAAATTCAAAGCGAGCTTGATGTACATGTACATCCAGTATGACAATGATGTGGTATTGGGGGCTTATGATTACAACAACAACCCGACTAAGGGGACTGTATTTGCTGATCTCATCGCTTTTGAAGGAAGCTGGAAGATCAAGAAAGGACACAACCTGCGATTCGAACTACAGGCTCTATTTACAGAGCAACACCTGCAAGACTGGTTTGCTGTAGTTGCTGAGTACACGGTATCACCGCACTGGTTCTTTTCAGCTGTTAACCAGTACAATTATGGAAATGCCGACGGAGATAAGTTCAATTTTCCCGTTGTGTCGACAGGATACATAAATGGAAGCAACAGAATTTCGGTATCTTATGGACGTCAACGAGCCGGAGTATTTTGTGTGGGAGGGGTTTGTAGAGTTGTTCCGGCCTCAAATGGTCTTACCATAAGTTTGACAAGTAGTTTTTAATTATGAAGCGTTTTAAATTATTCGTTCTAGTCGGCCTGTTTTTTTGGTCGTGTGACAAACCCGATAGTCCTTACCTGGACAATGACAGAGATTTAGGAACCGCTGAAGGTGTAATCATATATGGTTCCTCTTTTTTTGATTCTTACGAATCGACTGTGCTTCTTGAAGATTTTACAGGCTACAAATGTCAGAACTGTGGCCCTGCCCTAGCTACTGCTGACTTGCTCCAAGAGCAGTGGGAAGAACGAATAGTAGTAGTTGGCTACCACGTATTATCCTTCTTCGCAGCACCCGACATTGCCCCTCAACCACCCAATTTCATTTTTTCAAAAGACTTTCGAACTGAAGAGGGTGAAGCGCTGGCAGAAGATGAAAGCATTCTATCACTTCCTCAAGGTATGGTGAACCGAACTGATTTTGGTTCAGGGCGACCGCAGTTGGCTGGCGATTGGGCGGGTCTCGTTTCGGACCAAATGGGTTTGGAAGCGCGCGGATTTGTTGATGTCATTGCTGATTCCATTGTTGTTGAAGATGGCGATGTTTCATTTGCTGTCGCCTTAAGACCACTGTCAGAGGTTGATGAAGACTGGAACCTCATTGTTGGTATTTTTGAGAATGACATCATCGAAGGGCAAAAAGACGGAAGTGATATCATCTATCCATTCTCGCATCAACACGTTTTCAGAGGATATGTAAATGGAAGATTCGGGCAAGCTGTTATTACTCCTGACTTATCTCTAGCCGATGATGAAGCCGTGTATTATAAGTTTAGTACTGCTCTAGACGGTGAATGGGTACCGGAAAACTGCTACATTTTTGCCTTTTTGCAAAACCCATCTAACTTGGAAGTTCTTGCAGTGGCCAAGGCACCGATGCTATGAGGTTGGTTTTATTTAGCCTCATGTTCTTGACCCTACCTTTATGGGGGCAAACCGTAAAGGACGAAAAAGGTTTTTCGTTCTTCCTTCAAGCAGGTGTGAATGCCAGCCAAGTCGGTGGAGACGGGCTACAAGGGTTTGACAAGCTTAATTTAGCTGCGGGAATAGGAGTACAGCGCTTAATCAACGAAAAGTTTGATTGGCAGCTAGGAATAAACCTACTCCAAAAAGGGAGTAGAAAAGTAGCCGACCCTGATAATGGTGACCTGACAGAGTATAAAATGTCGCTTCTGTACGCTCAGGTTCCAATTCTATTCGAATACAAATACAACGAGAAGCTATCTGCCATAGGTGGCACTGGCTTTGGATTTCTTCTCTCAGCCGAAGAGACTGATTTCGATGGCGTAATAGATAATACACCCGATTTTAAGGCAATTGACTTTTCGCTAATTCTCGCTGTGAAGTACAATATTTCAGGCAGATTTGGAGCCGAACTTAGATACGATCAATCACTTTTACCTATTCGTACAAGGGGTGACATTGACATTCCTCTTGTGCTTGGATCGCAGTTCAATACGGTATTGGGTATACTCTTTTCTTATTCAATCAACTAAGCCTAAGTGTTCGCTTAACACTTTGATTTTCATTTACCTAAAAAAAATGTTAATCCGTCGAAAAGCCATATACTCATCATAGGTATTAGCCGTTTAGTTCTTATCTTAAACGAACCAAAAAGAACAAGGACATGCTGGAACTAAGTAAAAAAATCCTTCAAAAAGTGAGTTTCGATCGTAAACTATTTCAGAAGGAACTTAGGAAATCCCTCAATTGGCTTAAACCAAATGAGCGTGTTCTCCTAAAAACATGGTGCTTGGCCACTTTTGGAGCCACCTACCATGAACTTATAATGGAAGTATTCGAATCTATGGGCGCCTCTCTTTGAGGCGCTTTTTTTATGTCTAAAAAAGACCTTGTTGATCTCCTCCTCTATTCATGGCTCTACCAAGATGAGTATATGCGGCTTCAGTAGCTTGACGCCCTCTGGGAGTTCTCATTAGGAAACCTTCTTGTATTAAAAAAGGCTCATAAACCTCTTCAATAGTCCCTGAATCTTCACCCACAGCAGTGGCAACTGTCCCTAATCCTACAGGACCTCCCTTAAACTTGTCAATGATGGTCAGCAGAATCTTGTGATCCATTTCATCAAGACCGTGCGTATCCACATCTAAAGCTTCAAGTGATGATTGAGCTATTTTCATGTCAATTACTCCATCACCTTTTACTTCAGCAAAATCTCTGACTCTGCGCAACAGAGCGTTAGCGATTCGCGGAGTACCCCTTGATCTTCGCGCTATTTCATGAGCCGCTCTGTTTTCAATTGGAATATTGAGAATCTCTGCACTTCTTTTCACAATTCCTGCAAGGATATCCGATGTATAATAGCTTAATCTGCTATTTATACCGAAACGAGCTCTTAAAGGGGCCGTAAGCAACCCCGAACGAGTTGTCGCACCTACTAGTGTAAATGGATTCAGATCGATCTCAACGGTTCTTGCATTAGGTCCTGTGTCTATGACCAAATCAATCTTAAAATCTTCCATAGCCGAATAGAGGTACTCCTCTACTATTGCCGAAAGTCGGTGAATCTCATCAATAAACAGCACGTCATTCTCCTCCAAATTAGTGAGTAAACCGGCAAGATCTCCCGGTTTATCCAACACAGGCCCTGAAGTCACCCTAAGGCCGACTCCTAATTCTTGAGAAATGATTGTTGCCAGTGTTGTTTTTCCCAAACCCGGAGGTCCATGTAGGAGGACATGGTCCAAAGATTCACCTCGTCTTTTTGCGGCCGTAACAAAAACCTGCAGGTTTTCCAAAATCTTGTCTTGGCCTTGAAAATCTCCAAATGATTTTGGTCTCAAGACTTTCTCAAGCTCTGAATCTGTAAATGAGGACGAATCCCTTAAATCAAACTGATCTGACATATTGAACCCAAAGATACTGTGAATATGCAAAAAGGGCCCGCATATGCGAGCCCTTCAATTCTGTTTAATATGAACAGCTTAATGCTCTTCTTCTCCTTCAGTCAAAGGAACATCTTGCGGCACGTAATCAAGCTCTTTGCCTGGTTTACTGTAGTCGTAGGGCCATCTGTGAACTACAGGAATCGCAGCAGGCCAGTTTCCATGAATGTGCTCTACCGGAGTAGTCCACTCAAGCGTGTTTGATTTCCATGGATTTTGAGATGCCTTCTGACCTCTGTAGATACTCCAGAAAAAGTTGAACAAGAATATTGCTTGAGCAGCAGCGGCAAATATGGCGAAGGTTGTAACTAATACATTTAAATCGTAAACCCCATCAAACATCGGATAATCGGTGTATTGATAGTAACGTCGTGGTGCTCCTGCCAAACCGACAAAGTGCATTGGGAAGAATACACCATACCCTCCGATGATGGTCATCCAAAAATGAGCATAACCGAGTTTTGAATTCATCATTCTTCCAAACATTTTAGGGAACCAATGATATACTCCGGCGAACATTCCGAATATCGCAGATAGCCCCATCACAATATGGAAGTGAGCGACAACGAAGTAAGTATCGTGAACATTAATATCAAGAGCCGAGTCGGCAAGAATAATCCCTGTCAATCCACCTGTAACAAATGTCGATACCAAACCAATGGAGAAAAGCATAGCTGGAGTAAAAACCAAGTTACCTTTCCATATAGTGGTTATATAGTTAAAGGCTTTCACTGCTGACGGAATAGCGATCAAGAGAGTTGTAAAAACGAATACTGAGCCTAGGAAAGGACTCATTCCCGACATAAACATGTGGTGTCCCCAAACGATGAATGAAAGGAAACCAATAGCCATGATTGAACCAATCATCGCGCGGTATCCAAAAATTGGCTTTCTCGAATTTGTCGCAATCACTTCCGAACTAATTCCAAGAGCAGGAAGCAATACTATATAAACTTCAGGGTGACCTAAGAACCAAAACAAGTGCTCATAGAGAATTGGGCTTCCCCCAACAGGATCAAGAGCCTCACCTGCAACATAAATGTCGCTTAAGTAAAAGGCTGTGCCCATGGATCGGTCCATAATCAAAAGCAACACCGCTGCAAACAAAACAGGGAAGGACAATACCCCAAGAATGGCTGTAACTAAGAATGCCCAGATAGTCAATGGCAATCTCGTCATTTTCATACCCTTGGTACGCAAATTCAAAATTGTAACGATGTAGTTCAAACTACCCAATAGTGAAGAGGCAATGAATAATGCCATACTCACCAACCATAATGTCATTCCAAGCCCTGAGGAAGGCATCGCTTGAGGAAGAGCACTTAAAGGTGGATAAATAGTCCATCCTCCTCCTGCCGCTCCTGTCTCAACGAATAGGGAAGAAACCATGATAACACTCGATACTAAGAAAAACCAGTATGAAAGCATATTCAGGAACCCTGACGCCATATCTCTCGCACCAATTTGCAAAGGAATAAGTAGGTTACTAAAAGTACCGCTCAAACCACCGGTTAATACAAAGAATACCATGATGGTTCCGTGTATTGTAACCAATGAGAGGTACATGTTTCTATCTAGAACTCCGTCAGGAGCCCATCGGTCTCCCAAAAAGTAGTTCAAGATTTCAAAACTTTCTCCGGGCCATGCCAATTGTAGTCGGAAAAATACCGACAACATCATAGCGATGATTCCCATAAAAATCGCAGTAATTAAAAACTGCTTACTGATCATTTTATGATCTTGTGAGAATACGTATTTGCTTACGAAACTCTCTTTCTCATGGTGGTGCTCATGTGAATGAGCGTGTGCCTCGTGTGTTTCTACAGTAGCTGACATAAGCTTCTAATTTCAATTATTTTCGGCCAACGGGCCATCTTCAACAACTTTATCTTCTTCACTTTCTTTCTTGGCCTTCATACTTTCAGGCTCAACAAAAGGCTTCTGTTCTGAGAGCCATTTTGCAAATGCTTCTTCTGACTCTACTATAATATTCATTTGCATATTGTAATGAGCTGATCCACAAACTTTGTTGCAAAGCAAAATGTAATTAAACTCAGCATCATCTAAAACGGTTCTCATAGAATCCGTGGTAATCGTAGGCTTGAATGCAAACTTGGTAGTCATCCCGGGTACAGCATTCATCTGAGCTCTGAAGTGAGGCATGTATGCGGAGTGGATAACATCCCTGGAATTGATATTGAAAGAAACATCTCTTCTGATCGGTAAGTGAAATTCTCCTTTAACGATAATATCATCGTAAGCAGTAGAGAAATCTTTATTGCTTTTTTTGAAATTTAGAATTTTAGCTATTTGACGCTTGTAAGCACCTATTCTATCTTCTAATTCTTCCACCTGATCATCAGGTAAGATCTCATTGGCCAACTTATTTTCTGTTTTTGAGATCCCTTCTTTCAACTCGATTACTCGATCTTCAATCGTTTCGTCAGTTATAAGTCCAAGTGGATTCTGAGAAGTAATCAAAAGGTAATTTGATTCTCCCATCACACCATCAGGACCAGCATATCGGGCAGTCCAGTCAAACTGTTTAGCGTACAACTGAACCTGCACAGCATCCGCAGAAGGCTCGTCGGTGACATCATTCCATACTTTCAATCCATAAATGATCAAGAAGGCTAACGCTATGGTAGGGATGATGGTCCAAATAAGCTCGAGCTTATTGTCGTGCGCAAAGTAATATGCCTTTCGATTCTTGTTGTGTACGTATTTCCATGAGAAGAAAAACAAAAGGAAATTCACGATAAAGAAGACTGCAATTAATATGATCCAGTTTACATTAAATAGCTGGTCAACCTCCATTCCGTGTTCTGATGCGGCAACAGGTAAAAGCATATCACCATATGCAGCAAACTGCCAAATAAAAAACCCGAAGAAGGCTATCATGAACAATAGCCAAAGGTTTGCATTCACCTTATTTGATGTAGGTGAAATATCCTCTTCACGTCGTTTTTGAAGCTCAGAGGAAACTTGATATACTTTAGCGATCTGGGCTATACCTACTACAGCCAATATAACCACCAGTACTAAAAGAAGCTTCTCCATAATCTTTTCCTTATCCTAATTAAATGCTGTGGTGTAAACTTTCATCCAAGTATGGCGACTTCTGCGGCATCAATGGCGCCTTAGTCAATGCGCTAAGTACTCTATTGATGAACAGCCCTGTGAAGCCTAAGAACATTCCTATTTCCAACCAACCAAAATACCAATGCTCAAACAACACGCCTGGAGTAATCAGCATGAAAGTATCCAAATAGTGACCTATGAAAATTATAGTTCCCACCACAATCAAAAAACGCGGATTTCTTTTCGCATCCCTTGACATTAATAACACCATTGGTATCATAAAGTTGATAATAAACATCCCGAAAAATGGAATCTGGTATTGCTCAATTCTAGTTATGAAATAAGTAACTTCTTCAGGAATATTTGAGTACCAGATCAAAAGGAACTGTGAGAACCATAAGTACGACCACAGGAAACTTAGGGCAAATACCCACTTACCGGCATCATGAATATGGCTGGAATTGATATCCTTCAAGTAACCTTTCGAAATGAGGTAAAGTGATAGGACTACAATTACATTCATGGCAGACACCCACATCCCTGAAAATACATACCAACCGTAAAGCGTAGAGAACCAGTGAGTGTCAATTGACATTAGCCAATCCCAAGACATCGTACTCGATATAACGGCAAAGAAGACTAAGAAGAGAGCACCTCTCTTGTAACCTTTTAGATGAAGTTCTACTCCACCCACTTCATCTTCTTTCAGCGAACGCCTTCTAAACCAGCGAGCAAATAAGAATAAAACGGCCGCATATAGAAATGTTCTAATCCAGAAAAAAGGCAAATTCAAGTAAGCCGATTTGTTAGCTATCAACTCGTCATACTCGGCATTTGCTACCACAACGGCTCCACTCTCTTGGGCTTCTTCCATGGTGGTAAAGAATTCAGGATGGTCGTTACCTATTGTCGATTCCGTAACAAATTTTGCATGAACTGCTTCATCCATCCAGTGGTAGATATGATTCAAATGGAAGCTAGATGCCAACAGGACAACTAACACGACCACGAGACCGATTGGAACGAATGAAAAGACTGCCTCAATAACTCTCCTGAGGGAAACAGCCCAAGCAGTCTCTGTAGCAAAGTGGAGCGCATAAAAGAACAGTGCTCCCAATGCGATTGCTAAAAAGTAAAAACCATTGATCAGCACGTTGGACCAGAATCTTCCGTGGTGTTCACTATGATCGAATATAAAACCTAAAATCAATGTCAACACACCAATTGCTATCAGCACGTATGAGATTATTTTGGCTCTGTTTGAGAATACGAAGTTCATCCTCCGGGTTGTGTTAGTTTCGTTAATAGTATTATCCTTTGATATCCGAAGTTTCTTCGGTTTCCTCTTTCTCTTCTTCATTGCCCTGCTTCTGCAAATACTTTACATAAGCTACGACTTTCCATCTTTCGGCTTTAGTCAGTTGAGAAGCATGAGATCCCATAGCTCCTTTACCATAAGTAAGAGTATGAAACATTTTTCCTTCAGGCAGTTCACTCAAGGGGCCGTTGTATGCTTGTGGCGCGGGGTGTCCTCCTTTCTCCACTACGGGTCCGTTTCCTAGGCCTTCAGCTCCATGGCATTGCACGCAGAAGTTGGTGTAAATCCCTTTACCCATTTCTATGTACTGCTCGTTTTGCGGAAAGAGCCAGCAGGAGGTCACCAAGCTCATCGCCGGCCCGGCGGTTTACATTTGCGACGAGTGCATCCGGCTGTGCAGTGAAATCATCGAAGAGGAGATTGATCAATCCGGCGAAGGCGATTTGCCGGTATTGCTGCCCAAGGAGATCAA
>CAZKXG010000009.1:0-824 GCA_964556465.1 uncultured Cryomorphaceae bacterium
TGAATATCCTCTTTGGCTCCGGCCTTTGCGGCCATTCTGATGAAAGGAACGTCCTTTAAAAATCCTGCGGTAGTTTGCCCGATTGGAACTAAAACAAGATCAGGATTTAGCTCCTTAAGACTTTGTTCAAACTTCGAGTACAGAGCCCTGATGGTTTTAATCTTC
The DNA here is from genome assembly GCA_964556465.1 of uncultured Cryomorphaceae bacterium. Classification (GTDB taxonomy): domain Bacteria; phylum Bacteroidota; class Bacteroidia; order Flavobacteriales_D; family Cryomorphaceae; genus JAKVAV01. Next base: position 166 of record CAZKXG010000009.1, read on the forward strand.
TGCAACTTAAACCTACCCATATCTGCAACATCCGCGTTGATACGTGTATCGAAATGATGCAGATCAAAGTCCTTTTGCAGGTCTGAATTGAGTAGGATTCGCGTCGCAATGGCGGGCCCCATCAAAGGTGGAGGCAACTTGCCTAAGATTAGTATTCGCGGGTTTTCCATCGCAGGCGCAAATTTTCGGGAAGGGCCGTGTAAGCAAATACGGCCATGGTGAAATACATAAAAGGGGCGTAAAATGTAGGCGTAACGCTGATGCTGTAAAATAGTAGCGCTGCAAAAGTAGCGTAAAGGAGGAAGCGCTGAGCGGGGCCTAGCAAGATATTTCTTCGAAAAACCACAATGAGCATTCGGATATACAATATCAATCCGAGCACCCCGGTAGCGAAAAGCATTCGAATAAAATCATTGTGCGAACCGATTCCAATGAATTGAAAGACATAATCGAACTTAAGTGAGTAGCCGAAGAACTGGACGGGAACGTTTTCTGAAGAAAACTTTTCGAGCATTACTCTCCAACGGCCAACTCTTCCGTGAAGCAAACGGTCTGTATCTTCATCTCCCGAGTAAACCGCCAAATCTGTTTCGATTAAAGGCGTAATCTTTTCATCTACTATGCCGCTGCCGAAATATGAAATCCCGATTCCGACGAAT
>CAZKXG010000009.1:834-3956 GCA_964556465.1 uncultured Cryomorphaceae bacterium
ATACGATCATGGCAAAACCCAGAGCGGGACTCCCTTTCCTGAAATTGAAAAGCAAGAACAAAGCCGTGATCAAGAAAAAGACCGTGTAGGTAGCGGTATGGTGAATATTCAAAAGACCGAGAATGCCGAAAAAAGCGACCACTCCCACCAGTATCAATCTTTTGTTTTGCGCAACGATATGGTTTCGTGAAAAGTAAAAATAGGTAGCCGCAGAAATGGCAAAAGTGATGTACATTCCGTAACTCACCACGTCACCAAAGCTTCCTTGGATTCGCTGCAGCCCTCGACTCTCTTCAATTCCAATGGGGTTCACTAAAACCTCGAACAGCAAAATTCCTGCAATAAAAATACCTGCGTAGAGGAAGGATTGAAGAATCCCGTGTAGATCTCTCAAGTCTCGGATGAGTAATCTCAAGAAAAAGAAAAGATAAACGGGCAAGGAAAGTTTAAGAAGGAATTCGATGGTGAGAATCGAAAGCGGATCGTAGAGTAGTAGAAAAAAGCAATTGAGGAGCACGATGATTGACCAGTGCAGAAAGGCTTTGTCCACTTTGCCGAAAGGCGGATAGCGAAACTTGATTAAAGCCGAAATTGCCAAAATCGGTGTTACGACTCCTACGAGGTACGGTGGTGAAGCCAAAGGGCTGACCTCTTTGAGAAAATAAAGACTGTCGACCAATGGTCGGAGCACCACCAAAAGTGGAAACCACCTGAGCAACCAAGGCAATTCGCGCAGCCATTCTGTCCATTCTCGAAACGTCATAAAGTTTTACAAAGAAAACCTCGACGCGCAGAGTGAAAGCGGAAATAGCGACCTTTTTATCAACGAGTTCTCAGAAGTTTCTAACGCCTTTCCAGAAGAAGTTCCGCCAGTTTGTTCAGCCCGTCATGGCTCTTTTTCAGCTTGTCTCTTCCAAGAAAGGAGCTCGGCATTCTTTATTGCCAGTTGTTCTCGATTTGAAGGAAAGCTTTCTATTAATTCGGCAGTGGCAAAATCAGAGACTACCTGCCCTTGATCGCTTTCGCGAACCAAATGTGAAAGGCTCATCGCTTTAGGAAGAAGAACCCTGAGCCCTGTCCCCATCGCTTCAATAATGGAAATGGCAGGTGTGGTAAAAAGGGCCAGATCTGCTGAGTTGTAAAATGCGTTCAACTCTTCTCGTTTTTGATGAGGAAGCAGTGTAAATCTATCTGAACCAAGACTATGATTCAATTTCGACTTGAGATCTTCGGCATATGCGTCATCAGCACTACCCAATAAGAGCCATTTCACCTTAGATTCAGCATTTTCAAAAGCGGGAATAGCGGCTTCAAGATTTTTTTCAGGCCGAATACGCGTTGCGGTAATCACCACACGGTCAGACCCTGAAAAACCGAGTTGGGCTCGCTTGGATTCTCGAAGATTTCGGTCGAGTGAAAATTCCTCCGGATGAAACCCAAGGCTGATAAAATCTTTTTGCCGAGCTAGTTTATCCGCCCATTTTCCGCCGAGCATTCTACCTGCCGCTTCGAAGCTTTCAGGGGTATAGGCTACTAGTCGATCTGCTTTGGCAACGGCTTTTTGGTACGTCGCTCTTTTGAAGAGCTCGAATAGCAATCGCGTCTTACCGGAAGGTGAATCACCGTAACTCGCAGCATTGTCGCCAAATAAAACGGTGGTATGGACTCCTAACCCTAAAGCTGGTTTTGGAAAACGTTTTCCCATGCCGATGACGGCGATCCTATCGGGATGAGAATTCACTACAGCTTTCTCGACCCCACCACTGATGACTATTTGCCCGAGCGAAAAAAAAGACTTGAGACGGATGACTTTAACTCCTTTGGGAGGCTGACCAAACTCTTGATGAAGATGACTGACATATGGCGGAATAGCATCGCTCGTAACCACCGTGACTTCGTGACCTAAATCGGCGAAAGCCCTCGCCAAGTGGACTTCGATATAGCCCATGGCAGGAATGAAATGACCGCAGACAATGGTGATTTTCATACCAAATTGACTTTGTAAATCTTCAACCAGCGAATCAACGCGTAAATCCTCCAAAACTCCGACTGCGCTGAATTGGAATGAACGGGGTTGTTGAGTAAACCCATCACCGATTTGATATCGAATACCTCATCGAGTTCAAGGTCTTTCCAATTCTTTTGGAGCTCTGGGAAAAGCTCGTCGCGCCAAGCTTTTTGTGGAACCACAAATCCGAGTTTATCTCGACGCCAAGCCAATTCTTTCAAGCCATTTTGATCCAGTGCCTCGCGGATTGGATTCTTGGTCCAGCCTTCTTTTATCAGCGTTCCAGGCGATTGTGCAAGCGCCCACTCCACCAATCGATGATCGAGAAAAGGCACCCGACTTTCGATACTGAACCGCATCGAATTGCGGTCTTCGTAATGCAGCAGCTCCTGCAAGCCAAAACCGATACTCTTTAAAGCGAGTTCCGTATACTCAGAGGCTCCTCGCTCAGGAACGTCAAGCTGCGCTGCTGTATTATGATGGTTTTCGGCAATTAAATCAAAACCCAAACGCTTCTTTTTACGCGCCAAGAGTTTGAGGCCTTTCGGTAAATTGTAGAACAGAGAGCGCATCATGGCCTGCTCCATCTTCGGATTGAAATTCTTTTTCAGCGCCTTCATTTCGCGGTTGAAACGACTCAGATTCCCCGACTTTAAAACGGACAACAAGTATGCTCCGGCAAAAGGATAATAACCTCCGAATACTTCGTCAGCACCCTGCCCATCTAAGAGGACAGTGATCCCGTTTTTTCGAGCAGATTGCATGACGGCGTATTGGGCAAATACCGAAGCGGAGCCAATTGGGCGTTCTTGGGTGCGAATAATTTCATCAAAAGCCTCGTAGAAATCCCGCGAACTTGGACTTGTGAAATACTGATTCAGATCGGGGCACGCAGAAGTCAGCCTTTTGGCAAAATCGGTTTCGTCAATAGCTGAATTTGGAAATGAGCACGTGAACGTTTTTTTGACGTAAGGGCATGCCGATGCGACGATCAGACTGGAATCCAATCCACCGCTAAGGCAGGAACCCACCTCCAAATCAGAAATCAGGTGTTCGCGAATGCTGTCGCCAAATCGTTCTTCGAAGGTTCCGTTGGCATACTCGCTTTTGTGAA
>CAZKXG010000009.1:3998-6071 GCA_964556465.1 uncultured Cryomorphaceae bacterium
TGGGCTTCTGATTTGAAAAGAGTATCCAAATCGAAGGTCAAATAATGTCCCGGCTTGACCGATTCAATTCCTTTGAAGAACGTCTCACAAGGATCATCCGTAGCACCATAAACCAAAAATTGGAGGAGCTTGTCACGCTGCCATTCAGAGTCCATTCCTGGCAAGGACAAAAGCGGTTTTACCTCACTAGAAAAAGCCAATCCGTCAGTCTTCTGACTGAAGTAAAGAGGCTTAATTCCAAAGCGATCGCGCGAAAGAACCAGCTTGTTTTTTTCCAGATCCAAAATGGCCATAGCCCACATTCCGCGGAATTTCGAAAAGGCCTCCTCTCCTATCCTGGCGTAAAGGAGAAGAATGACCTCGGTGTCCGTGCCCGTTTTGGTCGGCAATTTATACTGCTCACGGAGCTCCTTAAAATTGTAAATCTCCCCGTTGAAGGTGAGGTAGATTTCACGTTCGCGGTGGCGCATCGGCTGATGGCCTTGCGGCGAAAGGTCCAGGATGGAAAGCCTTCTGTGCAGAAGCGCATTCGGTGCAGGAAGTGAGTCGGGAAGTTGCTCTAAGTCTTTCGCAGCTGTATCTTCCCCTGAATAAGAAATCGCTTGACCTTGATTTACCAGCAGAAACCCTTCATCATCGGGCCCACGGTGGCGAAGCATGGCTGACGCTTTGCGCAAAGTATGACCGTTTATACCTTTAAAATTCCAAATGCCGAAGATGCCGCACATAGTAAGTCCAAAGATGCAGCTTTAGATTAAAAGCTGGTTCTATTAATTAAACTTGCATTTAGTGGACAGATACTTTTATTTTTCTGTCTCCATAAGATGGCTCTAGTAGGTCAAGAATTCCCTCACTGCAAAGTTGTCATAAAGGGTAATGCTATCCATTTCCACATAAAGTCGGTAATCACCTAAACCAGGAACTTCAATCTCGACATTAAAAGAAATTTCGTCGATTACTGCCTCCCAGACAATTGTCGAATCAACTAGGTCTTGATCAAACCCACCATTTTCAAACCATTCGGGCGAGAGAAACTCTTCGATGTAGTTCGCTTTTACCAAAATTGCTCTAAACCCGTTTTCAGGGTCAACATTATCTACAAAAACGTTCCATATTACCGTACCGGAAAAACCATCGGATGGCCATGCGGGATTAGGAAATGTGCGCATGAAAATTTCTTCGCCATTGATCGTAGTATCTCTTTTGGTATTTGGTGTACCAATATCGAAAATGAATGATCCGTTCGGATCATAAGCATGGTATCCCGTATTCACAACGGTGTTTGAGATAGGTCTTGGAGCTCTGTTTGGATTATCATCCTTAGAACAGCTCAACAGAACGCCAACTCCTAAAATACATAGTACGATTCCTCTCATGTCTCAATTTAATTTTAATCTACTCCCTAGACTTAATGCAAGTTCCAAAAATAAACTCTAATCGTTTGCTAAAGTTTTCGGAACCATATAATTGAGTGATTGAATTCCTCACTTCAACGGTATCAAAGAACTCCAATTTTTCTATCATCTCTCTCATGGCTGGTTCGATCTCAAATGGTGAGGTTCTCACCGAATTTTCCCTCTTTCCATAATCTAATGGCCCAGTTCTATCCGTCAGAACTACGGGAAGCCCCGTAGACGCAGCCTCCGCTGCCACCAATCCAAACTCGCTCGGAAAAACGAGAAAAGTGGATTCATGAAATAGGGTTCGCATCTCCTCACGGGTTAATTGCTTTCGCAGAAATTCGACTCGATCGTCAAGTTGGTTTTCTTTGATGAACGCTTCAATCACATTTCCTTCCGCTCCATCTCCTGCAATGGTCAGTCGGTATTCGGGATACTCGTCCTTGATTTGATTAAAAGCCTTCAGCGTTCGTAGACCGCCTTTAAATGGATCGAGCCTCCCCACAAAAAGAATGCGATTAGTTGCCGTTAGAGATTTTTTGCGGAGGGTAAAAAAGTCGGTATCAACTGGGTTACCTAGAACAGTGATTTGCTTCGGCGTGATTCCACTTTCGAGAATTTCTTTTTCCAAATGGTGACTTACCGGCATTACCAAATCGGCTTTTTCCATGAT
>CAZKXG010000009.1:6081-7824 GCA_964556465.1 uncultured Cryomorphaceae bacterium
TTGAGAATGGCGGGACGGTCAGAAATAGCCGACCATGGGCCAGTGTGCTCCGTTATGACGAAAGGCACGTTCCAATAATCAGCCAGTGCAGCCACCCACTTTCCTCGCTGCGCCGTTCCGTGCAAGTGAATCAGATCGGGTTTTGGAAGTTTTTTAGCAAAATTCAAACTCTGCCTTTCCCAATACGTGTAGGCTGCGATATTGAAAGGAAACTTCCATTTTTTCGCGAAAAGATGCAGATCAAATGAACGAGCACCATCCACTTCCTCGTATTGGCCTCGGTACCAAGGATTGGAATTGAATACCGTGACCTCAGCAAAACCTTGCATGGCTTTGATGTAATCCTTCATGAAAATCCCCGCTACAGGATTCTGGTCGGTTGGGCAATTTTCGGGGATGAGGAGGATATTCACTTAATACTTCAGGATATCGCCGAGCGTTCGATGAACTTTTTCGACTTCATTTATGGAGATAGCACCAATCTTGTCTTTTAATCGAGCTTTGGCCACCGTTCTAATTTGCCAAGTCAGGACTTCGGAAATTTCCTTCAAGCCATTTTCTTCGGACACATCCAGAATCAAATTTCCGTGATACCGCTTTAATTGGGAAGTTAAAGGACAAATGATCACAATATCCGTATTCTCATTCAACAAGTTTCCACTAATAACGAGGACTGGTCGTCTTCCTGCTTGTTCGCCCCCTTTGACGGGATTGAGCTCTGCCCACCAAAGCTCACCCTGCCTCACTTTCCAGCTTTGTGTAATAATCTGCGAGCCCTTCTTCTGCCATGGCGATTACATCCGCATCGTCTTTCATGCGTTTAAACGACTTAAGGTAAGCAGCTTTTTCAAGGTGCTCCATATAGACCCGAACCGCTCTTTCGATCAGTTGATTTTTGGGGATTCCATATTCAGCCGCTTTATCGGCCAGCGCATTGAAAAGCTCATCGGGAAGTGAACTTGTGTAGGTTTTCATAATTACAAAACGTATTTATGAAATAAAAATATGAAACACCTGTATAAAATCCTAATCCTTCCGAAACAAATAAGTCGTATCACTACCTGCCTTTTGATTTCGAGGAAGGGCGGCATCACCAAAATAATCACGGGTAAGTTTGTACTTCAAATCATTGCTAAAAAGTCGCGAAAGGCCAAGAAACGACTGATTGTATCGAAAGCTTTGCTGCAAATGAAATCCGTTTCCAGTCACTTTTCGCATAAGGTCTTTTTCAGATACCTTATTCAACTTGTACTTGTCTTTCCCGACTGCCCTCCGCAGTCCCAGATAGGAGTGAATTAGCTTGGCGAACCAGTGATCGCTATCGGTATTTTGAAGAATGAATCTCCCACCTGGTTTCACCAATTTCATCGACTCATCGAGGAATCGCAGCGGATCTTCTATATGAGCAAGGATACCAATGTTCATCACCAAGTCGAATTGTTGACTTCCGAAGTCATGAGTGTAAAAATCCCCATTGATGAACGTAGCCTTTTCCCTTTTGTCTTCAGGGATTCGCGACTTGGAAGTAGCGATCATATTTTCAGAAAAATCCATCATGGTGATGTGTCCGAAATTCTCGAGAAAAGGCGCAGAAATGTCTCCTGTTCCACATGGCATGTCTAGTACTTGATCGAAATGCTCGTCACCAATAAAATGCGCCACCGTTTCCGCTCGAATGCGGAGGTTGACGTCCTTGGACACGAAGATCGTGTGGACGCCGGAGCGGACCAGCGCCATCGCCAC
>CAZKXG010000009.1:7834-12181 GCA_964556465.1 uncultured Cryomorphaceae bacterium
TTGTAAGTGAGGTACACATCGGTACGTTCAAAAAAGGCTTTTACTTCATCGGTTTTCATCGGCGATCGCGAATATGATTCAGCGGTGAGCCTGCAAAAATACCATAAGGATGGACTTTATCGCTTTTGCGAACCAAAGATTGAGAGCCGATAACGACTCCATCGGGAATACTAACTCCCATCAAGACAATAGTCTGAGTACCGAGTAAAACGTCATTACCAATAGAGATTGGTGCACCTTCATCTCCCTGATCGATAATATTATGATCGCGATCCGTTTGGTGAAAGCTTCCGCGAATGCTGACGAGCTCAGCAATGGCAACAGCATTGCCAATTGAAACCCTATCGATGGATGAATACCGACTATAATCCCCCAACGTGCAGCGATCACCGATTTCAAGCAAACCAGTGCCGGCAATTTCAAAAATCACTCCCCTGCCCATGGATACATGGTCTCCGATACGAATATTCTTTCTCGGGATGTCCTTGAAAGATGGAATTCTCAGACATTTGAGGCCTTTGCCCACCTGGCAACCGAGCGCATTTAAGTAAACACTCACAAACCACCCATTGAGTCGGTAGCGAAAAGAAAGGAAGTACTCAAAAAGTCGGGTCAATTCCAGCGTTTTTTAATTTGTTGGCGGTAAATATCGCGAAGGATGGGCCACTCCGCCAACTTTGAAACCACTAGATTTTTCTTGCGCTTTTTGAGACAAAGTTCATGGAGCTTTTGCATTTCATTGTGATGCCCGGTTCCGAGTTCTTCTTGAATAATTGCCGCCTCTCGATAGGTCTCACACGAAAAATTACTCACCCCTCCGATATTGAACCTCGTTAACACTTTGTCGAGGTAATTGAAATCGATATTTGCCAAGTAGGCGCGAAGAAACCAATGGTAGTCTGCCGCTTGTTTGAAGCGGAGATCGTAGTCGCCAAGTTTATCGAAAAGTGTTCTTTTAACAAAAGAAGCGGGATGAAAAATGCCCATCGTCTTAGGCATTAGATCCAACCGGGGCTTTTCAATTTTAGTCAAAACATCGCCAGCCAGATCTCTTTCTTTTTGGAGATTCCCATAGATAATGGAAGCATCCGCCTTATTGGCGAAAGCCAGCACCGACTCGACCGTTTCCGAGAAGTAAGCGTCGTCGCTATTGAGAAATGCCAAATAGCGACCTCGAGCTTTTGCGATGCCTTTATTCATGGCGTCGTAAATGCCGGAATCCTTTTCAGAAACGAAGGTTTTAACCAAAGGGCCAAAAGAACGAACGATGTCTTGCGTTCCATCAGAGCTTGCACCGTCGATTACGATCGATTCAAAATCGTTCGAAGATTGGCTCTTCAATGAGTCGAGCGTGCGACCGATGGTTTTAGCCGAATTAAAACTCACCGTAATCACAGACAGAAAGGGGCGTTCAGTCATGATCAAGTTTAGCAATTAATTCTTTGCTGAGGTTGCTCCATGAAAAAGAATGTCGTCCATACTGACTTGCCTTTTCTGCAAAATCAGGTGCTTTGGACTTCTCTGTTGCATCTCGGATAGCCGTTACGAAAGATTCGGGATCGTTGTCTTTAAAGTAGCATCCGAATTCACCCTCTTTCGCTATGTCGCTATACGCGTACATGCCATCGTGGCCTACCAGGCAAGCGCCGAAGTAAAGTGCTTCCACAAAGGAAATCCCGAAAGATTCGAATCGCGATGGGAGAAAAAATACCGAAGCTTCTGAATACAGCTTGTAGAGTTCTATTCGATCTGAAATAGCTCCGAGAAATGCAATCTTCTCGCGCCAGTCGGGGTGCTCTTCAAAAAATGCATCGATCTTAGTCTGAAAATCAGGATCAATCGGGCCAACAATCTGCCATTTCCAATCGGGTAACTCCATCAGTGGCAGGGAAGTTAAAAGAAGCTCGTAGTTCTTGTCTGGGCTTCCCAGTCGACCCACGGAGAGGATTATTTTTTCTTTTGAACGTCTCTTGCCAAAGTGCTCCTTCAGGTAAAGGTCATTGCATCCATTTGGCAAATAGTCAAGCTTTTCCGAAAGCTCAGGATAGGTTTTCACGGCTAGTTCGCACCCTTTTTTGTTTTCGATAGTCGCCAAATCAAGTTGACGAAAAAATTCCTTCTCCGTCCTTTTAAGCAGGGCGTTTTTGATCGGGTTGCTCGCATATCGCTTTCGCGAAAGCAGGTGATCGTTGTAGGCGTCCATCTTCAAGTAAAGCTTTCCGTCAGGGTTCAGCCGCTTGTAATAGGCCCCGTAAAAAATAGTGTCGCGACTGAGGTGAAAGAGATGGAGAACATCCACTGATTTGGCATTGGTTTTAAGCCAATCCAAAAATGCACGATCCAAAAAAAAGAGCTTGCGCTTCTCTTCGAGTAGTTCGACTCCAAGACCTCCTACCTCGTCGGGAACCAAAACAGGCCGATCTGAATGGCCCAGAAGTAAGGCGTCGTATCCGTTCAGCCCTGCGTAGTAAGGAATGAGTCCAACATCTTTGGTGAGATGGATCCGCTCAAATTTGGGAAAGTAAGTCACCCAATGCATCAATATTCGATAAGGAATTTATTGATACCGAGCGAGCGATTAATTGAACGTTCGATGGAACGCATTTTCATCTTGTAAGGATTGCGCGCCATGCTATTTCCGTGACTACCTGATACGCCCTCGTACTGCGCATTTTCATGAAGAAGCTCTACCGACCGGGACAAATCATTTTCGCAAATTGTCTCATAAATGACGTGCTCAATGAATCGACCTTTTGTGTCATCAGCCTCGACATATTTACCTAAAAGGTAATCCCGATAAAACTGAGTATCCACTCCGAAAAATCCAGTAATGGCAACTTTCATCTTTTGATGCAAATCGATGTGGAATGGCGAATCCATCTTAGCGATAAGCGAAGCTGCATTCCTGACTAAATAACGGCCTGTGACCTTCACAAAGTAGTCTCCACAGAAACCACTTACAACCAATTGATCGAGGGTATAAAATTCTTGAAATCCCTTGCCTTTAGACAAGTCTGAATGCGGCTCAATGCTATGCCAATAAAAGCGTTTGTGACCAAGCAAGGGCCTAAAAAGCGGAGATTTATTGGGATCGAAATCCGAATTCTCGGCAAAGACTATGGGCTGAGAGGTATTTTCCAGATAAAACGAAATGCACTTGGCGTAATCTTCTATTCTTTGGTCGACATCGGCTCTGGCCACAAAATCAACATTGGGCCTGATGGTTGCCGTGAGTACGATGGTCGCATTCCGCATTGCTCAAAGATACATTTTCAGCCATGAGAAATGATTAAATTTGAACGTGAATCGCATGCTTTTACACATAGGAATGCCGCGAACAGCGAGCACCTTTTTTCAAAAGGAGGTTTTTACTAATTTAAAAAACTTCAAACACATCGGTGTAAACCAAACCCAGTACAGTGAGGCTTTTCAGAGGCTGATGTACCAAGATGAAAGTCGCTATAATGAAGATTTTGTTCGCGAAAGTGCAGCGGCGGAAGACGAAGGTGATTTGATTATCTCCAACGAACTTCTTGCGGGTCAATCGCTCTATCTGTCTTCGACCAATAGGACACGAAATGCCCAGCGACTGAAACGGCTTTTCCCAAATGCCGAAATCATCTTATTTATCCGCAATCAGGCTGACCTTTTGGAGTCACTCTATTCTATCGGTGTATACTCAGGACATACAGCGAAACCGCACGAATTTATTCGATTTGATAACGAACGTTCGGATAGTTCAAATCCTCTTTTTCCAACTTTTACTTCAATAGAGCAAACAGAGCAGTATTTCTACTCTTCACTTTTGAGGCTATATCAAGGTCTCTTTGAAAAGATTCATGTTTTTCTCTACGAAGATTTCACTTCTAATCCGAGTGATTTCATTGAACAGTTTTGCCTTAAGCTAAATCTAGAGTTAACGCTAGACATTGATTTTGGCAAAAAGGCAAATAGTAGCCTAAGTGCTCGTCAACTGGAGTATCTGCGCAAAACCAATAGCCTAAAAGGAATTTTAGAAAGATCGGGCGCGGGCAAGCAGATTTTCAGAAAGAATATTCAAGCAATTGAGCACAGGTTAGGTGGTAAGAAAAAGTTTCAGTTCTCTCCTGCTCTTCGCAAAAAAATTAAAGATCACTTCAGAACGGACAACGAGTCTCTTAAGGAGCTTCTTCCTGACACGTATGGTTCAGCGAATTTTGCGAAAAACTACTTAAACGAAATTTAGCGGTTCCAGATTCCTTTGGCTCGTTTTTGCAAAATGAGCCAAGTTTGATACGGTTGAAAGAACAAGCGGAACGAGGCGCCGATCGCACTGATCAAGGGCACAAGACGTGGGGCAGTTCGCAG
>CAZKXG010000009.1:12191-20064 GCA_964556465.1 uncultured Cryomorphaceae bacterium
CGGAACGAGGCGCCAATCGTACTTGCGAGAATCACCCCTGCACTTCCCAGTAAGGAGTATTGAGCCAACCAGATGGAGAGCGGAATATTTATGATCATTACGAAAACCGCGTGAAAGAGGGAGACTTTTAATTTTCCAATGCCACTTAAAAAAGTGCCAAAAATACTGAGTAGTGCTGAAAGAACTACCCACGCTCCCATACACCAGTTGAGGATCGGGGGAATTTTCACCTCATTGCCAATCCAAAAATGGTAAACGTAAGGAGCCATCAGGATCAATAAGACAACTCCGACTGCCATCGCTAACCAGAGAAAGAGCAATCTTTTAAGCATTAATTTAATCCATCCGAAATCCTTCTTTACGAAGGCATCGGTAAATGCTGACCAGAACGGAGTGGTAACCAAGCCAAAAAAGACAAGGGCTAGATTGAAGTACCGATAAGCTATATTGTAGGCAGGAACTTCCTCAGGTCCGAGTACTTTGGTAATGATTAGATTATCAGTCATGAAAACCACTAGGGCCGCACCTTGAAGGATAAAGAATGTAGCCCCAAGACCTAAAAGCGAATTGGAATACTTGAGGTCGACGTGAGAAAAAGAAGGGCTCAATTCTCTGTAACGGGTAGAAAAAAGGTAGGCACTCGCTACTAACGGAATGAACAGGTTGATACCTGCGATTACCCAAGCCAGGTTTACGAGTGAGCCCAAACCGTTTTCACTCAATACATATACACCTGCCAATTGAAGAACGTTGACCAGAGTGTTCATCAGATTGGCCAAGGCCGGTCGCTGATCAGCGGTGACAACCATTTTGATCAATTGGGCGACAAACTGAGGAACGAAGAGACAAAAAAGAACGATGACCATTCCATTGACATCATTAGTCAGAGCTGTCGGAGCTTCAAAAACCTGTGCCCAATCAAAAAAGAAATTAGCCCCGAAAAACAAGATAAACATGCCAACGGCAATGCCTGATATTAAGGCATAAGTTGTACTGATAAATATCTTTCCAAGCCGATAGTCTTTTTGTGCAAGTGCCTCGGCAAGCTTATTCCTCAGACCATTGCCAATACCCAAGTCAAAGAAATTGAACCACTGCAAAACTGCGCTTACCGTAAGCCAAATACCAAAGCTCAGCTCGGTGAGGAGACTTAAGTAAAGCGGAACGATGATGAAGCTGATCAAGGCATTCATTCCTTTGAGACCCGCTGACCATAAAATGTTTTTGAGGATTTGTTTACCTCTTTTGTCAGAGGTAGACCTTATTCGAGCAATCAGCCCTTTAACCATTGCGACGGAATGGATTCCACTTCGACTTTGAGTCTTTCTCTTCCTGCTCGTCAAAATAGTTACCGTAATCGGTTTGATAACCGTAGCCATAACCATAGCCATAAGCACCCCCGTAAGAATATGATTTATTCTTGCGTTGTACAGCATTGAAAACGAGGGTTGGGTGCTTCAAACGGCCCTTCTCAAACATTTCATTGGCTTGAGCCAAATGTGCCTTTCGCGTTACACCTTCGCGAACTACAAAGACTGTAACATTGGCATAATCGCTGATTTGCAACCCGTCTGAAACCAACCCTACCGGAGGGGTATCGATAACAATCTTGTCAAACCGCTCACTCAGTTCTTTAATCAGGTGTGGCATACGATCTGATATTATCAGCTCAGATGGATTAGGTGGTGGCGGGCCCGAAGGCGCGATAAACAAATTTTCAGAATAGCCTGAAGGAACTAATATATCGTCGATTGATGCATTTCCACTTAAGTAATTGCTGCAACCTATTTTGTTCTTTATCCCAAAGTCTTCGACAATTCTTGGCTTGCGCAAATCAAGCCCGATGAGAACCACCTTAGAACCTGTAGCTGCCATAATGGAGGCCAAGTTCATGGCTGTAAAGGTCTTTCCTTCGGTACCAATTGAAGAGGTAACCATAACTACATCGGGACCCTCTTCAGAATGAAAGAATTTGAGATTTGACCTGATGCTTCTGTACTCCTCTGAAATACTCGAGCGTGGTTTTTCTAAAGCTACGAGAGGAGATTTGTGCTGATTGAATCTGACCACTCCAATGATCGGAATCGATGTCAGTCGCTTCAGACTGGCCAAATCATTGATCTTATCGTTTAAGTTTTCGACTAAGAAAATAATGAGAACAGGAATCATGAAGCCAAGTAGAATGGCAATGGAATAAGCGCGCTGAGGCACAGGTGATATGGGCCCGGGAATTACTCGAGGGGCATCAACAACTCTTGTATCACTGTCAGTAGCCGCTAAAGATATGGCCAGTTCTGCTCTTTTTTGCAAAAGGAATAAATACAGGCTTTCTTGAATTCTAAATCGTCGTTCAATCTCCAAGAGCTCTCTCTCTGTAGTTGGGATTCGTTGAATTCTCTTGGTAAATGCTTTCAGGGAAGATTCCAGCTCTTTTTGCTGACGTTCCAGCCCCTTCTCAATGTTTCGAATGTTCTCCAGAAGAGATGACCGGGTGAGCTCGATCTCAGCATTGATTGCCTGCAAATCGGGTGAGCTGGCTGTACTTCTATTGATCACAAATTCGCGTTGACTTTGAAGTTCACTGAGTTTGTTGATAAGCTTCACCAGCAAAGGATCATTGATGTCCAGAGCAGAAGGAGCTAGGTCTCGAACATCCACATTGTCAGTAATGTACTCCCTTAGTTGCTGAATCAGCCCGATTTTGGTTTGATTGATAGCACTTTTGGCATCCAAATCTTTGATGCTCTCCAGTACGATTTGCGACTCAGACTCCAAGTCTATAATTCCCTTAGAGGCTTTGTAATTTTCGCGATTTATTTCGATGCTTTCTAAATCTTCAGTAATATCTTCAAGTTGAAGATCAAGAAACTCAGCGGTTTTTGATGCGGCCTTATTTTTTAAATCTACATCGTTTTGAAGGTAGACGGTAATCAAGGCATTCAAGAAATCCAATCCCTTTTGTGGTACCTCATCTTCGAGATATAGTTGAAGAATGGTACTCTGAGCGCGCGCCAATGCCACAGATAGCTTCGATAGATACTTGTTTTGATTGGCGGTTATCGTGTTGAATCTGATTCTGTAATGACGCTTATCGAATTCGGGGTTCTCCAGATCACTCGAAGGAAAAATATCTCTTTTGATTAATGTAATCGTACCCAAGCCAAAATCAAATGGTTCTCCGAATTTCTCTTCGATTACCTTTTCTCCGTCGCCTTGAGGATAGGTGAATCGAAACCTATTTTCATCGATTATTTCAATTTCGAAAATTCTGCCATAAGCTGAATATTCCAGCCCTGTGATATCCACTTTGAAAGGGCTGTCCTTATATGCTTCGGAAACTTTTACGTCTCCTACTAAAAAATAAGAAACATCAAATTCCAACTCGTTCAAGGTCTTTGCCAAAAGGCTATGCGAGCGAAGTATTTCGATCTCGTTCTCGATGTTCTTGGTAGGAGTTTCCACGTCTAGCTGCCGCAGAAATTGATCCTTTCCAACATTGTCATCTTTGACCATCAATTTGGCAGTGACGGCATACACAGGATTCTTGTACCAATTGTAGTAGCGCGCGATAACCAATGCTAGTACCAGGCAAAGAGGAAACCAGAACCAGTACTTGAGGTACCTGAAAAAGAACGATTTCAAATCGAAATCATTCTGTATTCTTTCGGGCTTGTTCAAATTATCTGCCGCCATATTTATTGATTCAAGCTTATAATGACAGCGACAAATGTGAGCGAACTGATCACCAGCGGTAAGATCCTATATATGTTGTCATCTTTTGACGTAAGCCCTTTGGTAGGCTGAACGTAAATCACATCGTTATTCTGAAGATAGAAGTGCTCACTCTCCAACACGCTCGAATCGTTCAAATTCAGTCGATGAAAACTCTTCTCTATGCCATTATCACGAATAAGGAGCACATTCTCTCTAACCCCATAAACGGTCAAATCACCGGCATACCCAAGGGCCTCAAGCACTGAAGCCTCGGCCGTGGGAATCTTATACACACCGGGGGAATTTACCTCTCCAAGTACCGTAATCTTATAATCTGCTATGCGAAGATTGACGCTGGGTTTTTGAAGATACTCCAAAAGAGCAGACTCGATAGCGGCTCTTGCTTCCTCCTTAGATAAGCCTACAATCGCTACATTTCCTACTAAGGGAAGATGAATAAATCCACCTTCATCGATTTGGTAAAGGTTCCCACCAAAACCATCGTCAGATGAACTCTGGTCGGTTTGGAAATAGGCATTCGTTTCTAAACTGATGCTGGATATTTGCACTTCCACCAGATCACCGTTTTTGAGAACTGCAGTGGGTGGATCGGGAATATTTAGCTTTCCCGTTTGTAGTTCTTGGATATCATTAAAATAGGTGACCTGCTTGTGCGAAACACAAGAAGCCAAGATTAAAACAGAAAGTGAAAGATAGAGTAGCTTTTTCATTGCTTAGTTACGACGGCTTCTACCCGCATATTTTTCTCAAACTCATCGAAGGTCTTGGCGTCCGGAACTCGTTTTTGACTGTCACCATACCCCTTTGCTATTAACCTTTTCTTAGAAATACCCTTACCGATCAGGTACTCCATTACCGCTTCGGCCCTTCGTTCGCTCAGTTTTAATGCAGTGCCTTTGAAGTTCCACTCTTTTCCTTGCCCTTTAAAATTAGGGTCAGGTCGAATATCATCTGTGTCATTGGCCGTATGGCCTTGAATCTCCACTTCCACGGTAGCATTCATTTTTAAGAATTTTACCAGTTGATCGAGTTCATCAGTAGCCCCCGGTTTGAATGCGTATGTGTTGTTATAAAAGAACACTTGATTTAAAATCAAGCGGTCTCCAACGGAAATGAACTCATCGTCTTCACTTTCGATTTCGATGGTTTCGAGCGCAGAAAAGCCAACTTCGGGCTTGGGCTCATCAGGCAACTCGCTCACCAAGGGAAGTACCAGACTAACGTCTTCTTGATCTTCCTTATTAGTTGAGAAATCAGGCTGCCTGAGTTGGTCGAAATCATAACAAGGCTGGTGTATCGCGTGAAACGAAAACTTTTCTCCACCTGATTCAATGTAGAGGTAATGCCCACAATCATCAGCATTGAGACTCAGAACAGAAACGTAAAAGGTATCACCTTTGGCAGCTTCGACCGTGTTTTTATAAAGGATATCACCATCATCACTGAAGATAGGTAGCCGCTCAACCCGCTGAGGCTGAAGATTTTCATTGACAAGCTTATCGCAAAAATCCTTTCCTCCGTACTTAAATAGTATTGCTCTATACCGATCTTCCTGATTGGATGGACTGACAGAAAAGTCGATGGTAAGGTCTTCGGTAGCGATAAACTTATACCAAAAAGTGTAGCGATCCTCATAGAGATAGTAAAGCGCATTTATGGTGGATTCGTTCATTAGAATCTCACTTTTGGAAAAGTCATTCTGACCAAGTGGAAACAGAATTTCCTGTGCATTCATGCAAGACATCGGCTGACTCTCTTCATCCTGCGCATAAAGAAACGAGGAACAAAAAGTGAATAGAAATAAGATGAAATGTCTTTTTTGATGCATATAAGGGGGAAAGCGAAACACAAACAAAGATAGATGACCACCATGGGTGGAGTACCTTTTCGATCATGTCATTTTCCACATTGAATTGAAGAAAGATAATTGGTTCGAATCCTCAGAAGGTCAAGGATTGCGATACATTTACCCATTGCCCTGTACTAACCCTTGTGGAAAACTTATGTCTTTATTTAAAACGATTCTATCTACACTTCTTCTGGCCATTGGCATTGTAAATACAAGTCAAGCCCAACTGGTAAAAGACCTTTTAGAAAATGACGATGCATACTACAACTATGTGTCAAACCCGGGTTTTGAAGAAACCGAAAGAGAGTACTGCCGATGGAATCAAAACGGCAGAAACTACATGGAGAACATCAATGCGTGGGACTCCCCTACTGAAACCACGCCTGACCTGCTGAGCTTAAGAGTTAAGAACACATGCTGGGCAAATCCAAGAAAACATAGCAAAGGAAAGCAAGGGCCTCGTAACGGTGATAATATGGCAGGCTTGAAAACCTATGGCAAAGGCGGCACCGAAACATTCTGGCATGAGTACTTGAGTGTGGAGCTTGATTCAGCTTTAATTCCCGGACAACGTTATTACGCTGAATTTTATGCTAGCAAATCTGCCAACTCAAGGCTAGCGTCAAACAACCTTGGCATGTACTTCAGCGATACTGCTGTGGTAACTCGCGATAGAATGCCTCTGTTCTTTACTCCACAAATTAATTCTGACAAAGTGATAAAGTCCAGGTGGAATGCCTGGCAAAAAATCTCGGGTGTATTTGAGGTGGACGATGAAAAGCATTATCTCATCATAGGTAATTTTTATCACGATAACAGAACAGAAATACAAGAGTTTGAAGCAGGTGATGGTGGTGCTTACTATTACATTGATGATGTCAAGGTGAGGCGAGCAATGCCCAACGAAGCATTAACTCCTGAGCCGAAAAGAAGCATTTCGCCTAAACCAAAATTGGTATTGCAAAAAGCTGAATTTGTGTCAACGAAAGACATCAAGCTAGACAGTATCGCGTACAAAGTGGGCGACAGAATCACTTTGGAGAATATTTTCTTCGAATTCGACAAGGCTGAACTTCTTCCAGAATCAAAAGCTGAACTTGACAAGTTAGTAGATATCTTAACTGACTATCCTTTTCTTACCATTGAAATAGGAGGGCATACAGATAACGTAGGCAGCCTTGAATACAATAAGAACCTAAGCGAAGCAAGAGCTAAAAGCGTGGTAGACTATCTTATCGATGAAGACGTGAATGATGTAAGACTCTCTTACAGTGGTTACGGGTCTGAGAAGCCGCTTACATCAAATGCTACAGAAGAAGGGCGTGCAAAAAACAGAAGAGTGGAATTTGTGATTATTGGCAACTAAAGCTGTAGAGATAATTGGTCTCCGACCATTTTCGTTTGGAGACAATGCGTTCGTAACTAACTTTTTCAAAATCGGCAATTTCCAAAATACGATCGATCTCACAACTCTTGGCCAAGGCCATGATCAACGTACCATTTGGCGTAAGGTGCTTTTTTAGACTCCCAAAAAGAGAGATGTAGTATTCATATCCTTCGCCGCAACAAAAAGCGAAATCATCTTGATTCTCGGGATAATCAGGCTTAAAAGGTGGATTTACGAAGATGTAATCAAAGTGATGGTCTTCACTCATCTGATCGAAAATATCGCTTTGAATAACTTCTACATCAAGCTCATTTCTCAATGTATTTTGTGCAGCATTTTCGCATGCCAACGGTGTGATATCACTGGCAAAACTAAGGGCACCCAACTGTACCGCTCTACATGCCAAAACACCGGCCCCACAACCCATTTCTAAGATTCGCTTATCCTTTAAGTCCAAACCCTCTAATTGCTCTAAAAGCATAACCGATGTAACAAACCATCCCGGATGGAATATTCCCGGAAGCACTACGAGGTTCATTCCGTGATATTCCCAAGATCGTTTGGAACTCGAGTAAAGTTTATAGACCGGGTGAGTCAGTGATTCTAAAACGACTCGTATCGGCTCTTTCTTCATCATATTCGCTTCTGCTTATACTTTATCGTGGGGCTAAATAAAGCTACAAAATGCGGTTTTTGTTTATCGAGGATTGAATTTAGACAATAACTACCCTTTATAAATTCCTTAATTTCGCGGCTCAATGGGAATGATTTCTGAAGACTCGTTAACAATTGCAGTGGACTTCGATGGTACTATCGTTGAGCACAAGTATCCCGAAATCGGAGATGAAATGCTATTTGCATTTGACACGCTGAGGGCATTGCAAAAAAAAGGACACCGATTG
>CAZKXG010000009.1:20074-27980 GCA_964556465.1 uncultured Cryomorphaceae bacterium
GGTCAATAAAAGTTATCCTGAAGAAGTCTTGGAAGAAGGAATCAGCCGTAAGATCAATGCAGATATCTTCATTGATGACCGGAATGTGGGAGGTTTCCCGGGGTGGGGAGATGTCTACCAGATACTACATCCTAATGACGGCGAATTCAATCATCAATTAAAAAACGCCGAAGCTCACTACAACTTTAAATCAAAAAAAAGCGGATTTAAATCCTTATTCAGGTCATGGTTCACTTAAAGAATACCGAAGAAATTGAATTGATGCGAGCAAGTGCTCAAATCGTATCGCGCACCCTAGGACTTATGGCTGAAAAAATAGGCCCTGGTGTTACTCCTCTCGAATTGGATAAGATCGCACACGAATACATCTCAGATCAAGGCGCGGTTCCGGGATTTTTAGGGTTTGGCGGCTTTCCTAATACTTTGTGCATTTCTGTGAATGAGGCTGTCGTGCACGGTATACCAAACAAACGACCATTTGCCGAGGGTGATATCGTTTCGATAGATTGCGGTGCGATAAAAAATGATTTTTACGGAGATCATGCGTATACATTCGCTATAGGCGAAGTGGGCAAAGAAATAGAGCAATTATTAAGGGTGACCAAGGAGTCTCTCTACCTCGGAATAGACCAGATGCGATCCGGGATGCGAATCGGAGATATCGGTTTTGCCATCCAAAACCATGCTGAGCAAAATGGCTACGGTGTGGTTAGAGAGCTAGTAGGACACGGCTTGGGTAGAACAATGCATGAAGACCCTCAGGTACCAAATTTCGGCAGACGAGGTCGGGGAAAACGGATTGTTGACGGAATGGTCTTAGCAGTGGAACCCATGATAAATCTTGGCACAAAAGACGTGATGATGCTGGATGATGATTGGACTATTATTACTGCAGATAAGATGTTTTCAGCTCATTTTGAGCATGACATCGCTGTGGTAAATGGTGCTCCTGATATTCTTTCAACATTCGATTTCGTGGAGGACGCCTTAGAAAAGCGCGGTTTGAAGGCAATGAGAATGAACTTGGATACGGTCAAAGCTCAAGTGTAAGCTCTTCTTCACTGTTTCGAATCAAGTCGAGATGCTTTATCTCTTTTTTATTTGCTGAAGTCCGGACTTGGCTTACTGATACCGTACGCACCACGTTGCTTCGATTCATCACCATGTCATTTTTAGGATCACCATCACCTCCATTTAAGTGAAAGTTCCAGACTTCATCCCTGTCGGTTAGGTCTGATTTGACAAGGTCATCAAACCACTTTTGTCGTTTTCCCAACACTTCACTATTGTAAAGCTTTGCGCTGGCTACAATCAAAGGAAGAGTAGGATCATGCGTTCGAAAATGCATAACTGATTCATCCCATCTCAACTCTTCGATCTTCGTACCAAATCGCAAAAGAGTAAACGGCTCAACTCCCTCAAGAGAATACTGCTTGAAATCATTCAACGAAGAAAAATTAAGACTATCAAGGACTACGACACCTCTGCTCTTTCTATAATTCAGTTTTCGTTCATGAGAAATAAAAGCACCATTTAATAACACTGTAGTGAACTCTTGTCCAATCGCAATATTCGTACCTCCGAGCAAAGGCTCCTTGGCTATCAAAAATTCACTTTGATCTTGATTCAAATATGAAGAGAGTCCGTCAGCATTTCGAACGGGTGACTCATCTCGATTTGCTGTTACTATGCTATCCCCTGATTGCGGAAGATAAGTTACGGTGCACATAGCTAAAATCCCATTTCGTTTCTACGCCTCTCATATTCTTCACACGAAATCTCGTCTTTTGATATGGCAGCATTTAATTTTGCCAAAGGCACATATTGTTCGAATGTAGCCTTTTCAATTTTGAAAAAATCCCCATTCTCATCCACTAGTCCATACTCGGTTTCAGTTGGGATAGTAGGAATAAAAAAAGCCCTGAACCAGCTACGTCGCATAACCAGCCATGCCATTTCAGGTTCTAGCGAGGTTTTGAAGTCAGTCTTGGAAAGAGGTCCAATTTCTTTGAAAGTTTGGTGTCCCCAGTCGAAAATAAAAATCATAAAGATTGGCTTAAGCCAAATCTACGCAAACGGTATGAGAGAATATTTTGTAGTCTTCATCGAGAGGTGATAATTGATAGGGACTGGCATTTTTCGATCTCATAACCATAGTAATAATCCCTAGGCCGGCGCCCCCTTTACTACTTCTGGCACCGTTCATCATTACTTCCATGTACTTCTCCTTGAGCGAAATGGGGTCCATCTCATTAATGGAATCGAACCGAGCCTGCAAATCAGCGACTTTCAGTTGGTCAATGATATTTGAAAATTGACCACATAGCTTATTCTCCTTTCGATATACTGTAACCACTGTATGAACATGATCGCTTTCATCCATCTCACTGTGAAGTCGAATATTTTGAATTGCCTCAATAAATACAGTGAAAAACCTTTTTCTAGCCGTCTTATTCTCAACTTTTTCATCGAGAAGTTTTTCCATTCGGGAAGTCAGGGCGCTGGCAAAACCGAAATTTAGGTCTCCTGCATAATGCACGATTACCTCAGTTTTATTATCTGCGCTTAGGTCTTTATAAAAACATTCAGCCTCGGAGTAAAAATGTTCCAAAGCATCTCTCGTGAGGTTCATGAAAAAGATTTTGGCTCGACCAAGATAAAGATTATAACGATGTATGCCTCCTATTCATCGAAGAATGATCCAAATCCTTTAGAACTTAGCACATGGCATAACTCTTCTTTTATTCTTTTTCTTGCTTTTTTTACTGGCAAATTCAAGGATAACAGAAATCTCATGAGCACCTCCGCTGTTGGGCGAGAGTGATGATATGGTGAGATCGTAGCTATACCCAATCTGCATATTATTTATCTCATAGCCGATCAAGACAGCCAAAGCATCTTGATTTATGGTATTGTTAGCATTCTTCTTAAGTCCGGGTAATCCACGATACCAAAGGCCTATCACTACAGGATCGTACTCATAATAGAAGCCCAAATCCAATTGGTCAAACAACCCTTGAAGTTGGTAGTTAAAGGCAGGAACGATAAACTGCCTCTTCGAAAATGCGCCAATCTCAGAAAGCTTCAATCTGATTCCCCCGTGAGCAGAAACTCGGCGAGGCAAGACGCTCTCTCTCCCTACCAGAGAATGAACGGGCTCATTAATGTGATAGACTGAAGCTCCAATCCAAAACTTCTCTGCATAAACTAAAAATCCTGCTCCAAAATCAGGATACGCCACTGGTTCTTGACTAAAACGAGCTCTATCAGGGTCAAGTGTAGTTAGGCCGTCGTCTTGTCTAGCCAATTGGTC
Organism: uncultured Cryomorphaceae bacterium; assembly: GCA_964556465.1. Taxonomy (GTDB): domain Bacteria; phylum Bacteroidota; class Bacteroidia; order Flavobacteriales_D; family Cryomorphaceae; genus JAKVAV01. The sequence goes on from CAZKXG010000009.1 coordinate 23,388, forward strand.
TCCGAAGGTTAGTTTATTTATATCTAAATAATTGCTTCCATACCCAACGGTAATGGCGGGACGAAGGCTGATCTTTCTGGTCACGTTAAACTCATACGCATACTGCAAAGAAACATTGGTGTAGGTCAAAGCACCTGTACCAGCCTTATCGTGAGAAACATTAATTCCGACCCCGCTTTTAATATCCGCGAAGAAGTGGTCAAAAGAAAAATTATACGATACAAAAGCCTGTGGCAGCGTAGGCCATTGATTTCGATAATTCATGGCTACCCTACTCTGAATTGAAGTTCCTGCAAAGGCGGGGTTCAATAACATAGGAGCAGCGTAAAACTGCGTGTACTGCTGGTCCTGAGCTTTAATCACGAGAGCAAGGGACATAAATATCCCCGTGAGCGATATGTATATCAGGCGTCTCATTTCATGTTTTTCGAAAGAGTTACAATCTCTTCTACTTCCTTTACCCCGTCTAGTTCACCACCGAAATAGATTGATTTCTCTACCGAATTGTAGCCCGAGGCTTCAACCAGCATGGTGTATTTCATATTCGTGTTCAAAGCCAAAACGAATTCGCTCGACCCGCTTCGGGTTTGAAACAATCCTTCTACGTTGCCATTCTCTTCATTCAGTAAAGTGATTAGGGCATTCGATGGAATACCCTCTGCCTCAGCAGAAAGCTGTCCTTTCAAAATAATCGTATGATCTTCGTCAAAATCTATTTCATAAAGATCTTGCAGACCATAGCCTCCTACTCTTTCTGAAGAGAAATACGCTTTGTTACCCGTTTCATTTATGGTAAAGAAGATGTCATCACCAGGCGTGTTGATGGGATAACCCATATTCTGCGGCGCACCACGTCCATCGGCTATATTCTTTGAAACAAAAATGTCGTACCCCCCCATGGTTGAGTGTCCTTGTGATGCGAAATATAAATCACCATTGACGTCTACAAAAGGAGCATCTTCATTGTACGGGGTATTGATTTCTTCACCCAAGTTTTCAGGCTTACCCCACTTTCCGTTAGGTAATCTTTTTATTACGTAAATGTCTTTCCCCCCGAAACCACCGTCTCTATCGCTTGAGAAATAGAGGACTTCTACATTAGAACCATCGTATGAGGCACTTGCTTCCTGGTATTTGCTATTGATGGCCTGATCCAGCTTTTCCGGTTCCGACCACTCGTAGTGATTCATTTTGCTTACGTACAAATCCCCTGAGTAGCCATCCTTACTCGTACGGTATATAATCAATTCTTCACCGTTTGGTGTCGCAGCAACAGCGGCATCATTACGATCAGTATTAAGCGGTGCAGGTGCTGCCTTTACAATCTTGGCAGCAGACTCCAAATCAAGGATAAAGATGTTCTCATCAAATTGCTCTGAAATATCTTTCTCACTTGTTGCATTAAGTTTTCTCCTGGATGTGAAGTACAGTGTATTTTTTGCAAAATCCCAAACAGGTGCATAATCATGATGCTCCGAATTGACCGTTTTCCCTAGGTTCTTTATAGTAACCGAAAGTGGAGATTGAACCATCACGATTGCTCGTTGAGCTGAGCTCTTGAGGTGTTCAATTTCTGCAGCTGACTTCATTCGATCAGCGTCATTTTCGTAATCGTATATCAAATTCAAAGCGTCAAAAAACTTGTACTCTGCGATTCGATCTTTCGCCAAATAATACTTGGCCTCCGTATCGTCTTGCTTTACCGCAAGCTCAAGAAACCTTTTTGACTCATCCTTATATGGTGGCAGATGGAAATAACATATACCGAGCCTGCCGAGGACTTCAGGGTTCTGAGGATCAACCTTCACAATCTCTGTGTACAATTCAGAGGCATAATAGTAGTCTCCTTGTGTATAGTAGATATCAGCTTCGTAAAGTAAATTCTTGTGGTATCTACCCAAATTCTTCTGCCCAACGGCTTCGAGCCCCGCAGAAACGATAAATACAATGACTAAAAGAAATAAGTAAAGTTTTCTCATCTTAAAAGTGTTACGTCACCTGAATCAATAAGTTCTCCTCCATCGGCGAATTTGACTTTAACTCTCCAGACATATACGTCTTGCTGACAAATTTCACCTCGGTAGTATCCATCCCATCCTCTTCGGACTTCTTCTGAAACAAATAGGAGTTCTCCCCACTTGTTGAAAATCTGCATCTCAAACTCTTCAACACCCTTATATTGAGGGAAGAAGATGTCATTATTAAACATGTCATCTATCGTCCAATAGCCGCCATTTGGCCCGGAGGTATTGGGGGTAAAAGCATTAGGAAAAACAATTCGCGTATCGACATTTCCCTTTACAGCTTGATCGACTCTGAACGTATCTCGACAACCAAATTCGTTATCGGCAATCAGTGTTACGGGGTGCCATCCTGTGGTTTCATAAAAATTATAGGGCGAAAATTCCGTAGATGTGTTTCCATCACCAAAATCCCAAAAATAACTCGTAGCATCCGTTGAGAGGTTCAAAAAATAGACCTGATCAGGAATAGTGATAACAGGTGGGTTGACGGTAAAGAAAGCCTCGGCCCTCGGATGCACAGTCACTAAAGCTGGCTTGATTTCCGTATCCTGATCGCCTCCGGGACCTGTCACAGTGAGAGCCACATTGAAGGTCCCTGACTCGTAATAAACGTGCACGGGATTCTCTTCTTCGCTGATCGTACCATCACCAAAATCCCAGAGGTAAGACACCCCATAAGTCGACGTATTGGTAAACTCTACTACCAATGGTTCACAACCTATTCCTTCACCTTCAAACGAGGCAATAGGGAATGGAGGATCAATAATCACCATTTGCGTAGCGGTATCGTTACAAATACTATTACCTACGCTTAATGTAATCAGGTACTCTCCCCAAGTCTCAAAAGTATGGCCTTGTGGTGTATCAAGATCTGTTGAAGATTCTGAAGTTCCGTCACCCCAATCCCATCCATAATTTGCACCGTCATTTGCATTGCTGAGGTTCACTACATCAATGGTAGCCTCAGGAAATTGCTGAACAGCAGGAGTTGCAATAAACTGTGCTTCGGGTAAGCCCAAAACAGGAAGATCATACTCCAATGTATCGGCACATCCGTAAAGGGACTGAGCAATGAACAATACCGAGTAGGTTGAGTCTTGTGAATTGAAGTTCTCATAGACATGAGTAGGCTCTTCTGATTGTGAGAAGTTACCGTCACCAAATTCCCATAAGTAGGTAAATGCACCAACCGTGTTGTTTTCAAATTCGGCAGTATAAGGCGAGCACCCTCCTTCCGGGAAAACCACATCAGCAATAATTTCAGGAATCACCTCTACCTCAATGGATTGTTGGTCCTGACAACCGTATTCAGTGGTGGCAGTAAGGGTTACTGTATTTGTTTCAAGCTCGGTTCCTGCATTAACGTAGGTGTGCGTATGCAGAGAGTCAGAGTTTTGAGAGTCATTTCCATCTCCGTAATTCCAGAAGTACTCGGTTGCTCCTTCGGTATAATTTGCAAATTCAAAATCTGCCGGAAAACAACCTTCAACCCCGTTGAGCGCGATACTTACATCGGGTAATGGGAATACTTTGATGTTTCCACTTGTTGTATCCGTACATCCAAATCCGGATTGAGCCACCATGGTCACGGTAAAATCGCGAACCGTATCCATCATGTTCACAAATGTGTTGGAAGGGTTTGGAATGAATGCCTCATTACCATCTCCAAAGGACCAGTTATAGGTGGCTCCTCCGAATGATGTATTGATAAAACTCACAGCCAATGGTGAGCAACCCTCCGTTTCAGGCGCAAATTGAGCAATGACTTCGGGGTAAACCGCAATCTCCAGTAAAGAGGTATCAGCACAACCGAAATCAGTTGACGCAATCATGGAAACCTGAAAATCCTGAGGTGCATTGGAAGTGGAAACAAATACATGCTGATGAACGAGATCCAATGTATCAGAAGTAGTTCCGTCGCCATAATTCCACTCATAACTTGTCGCTATTGAGCTATTGTTTTGAAAATTAACCGGATAAGGTGAGCATCCCGCTACCCCGCTAGGAATGAGTGAAGCATTGGGTTTAGGGTGAAGGATGAGTTGACTTCTTGCCGTGTCTTCACAACCGAACATGGAAGTTGCTACCAACTGAATATCGAATGTATCGGGCTCAAAACCTGTAACTTGATAGCCACCAAGAGGTTCTTCGGCCACACTCACGGTGCCATTCCCAAGATCCCACTGATAAAAAGATGCATTTACACTTTCATTTTCAAAAACAAAGGAAAGTGGAGAGCACTCTTCAACGGGGTTAGAAAAGGCCGCATCGACGAGAGGATGAACTTGGATATTTCTTGTGAAAGAATCTGAACAACCATTTTCGGTATAGGCTGTCAACTCGACAGTGTAAGTAATGGTCTGATCTGTCGTATTCTCAAAAGTGTGCTCATGAATAAAGGCTGAAGTATCAGAAGTTACTCCATCACCGTAACTCCAAACAAGTGAGTCTGCGAGTATACTTTGATTCGTAATACTAATGGTCAGCGGACCACATCCTGACGTTCGATCGACTGAAAACTGAGAGACAGGATCGGGATTTACCGTTACAGTAGCCGATGATGTATCAT
>CAZKXG010000009.1:27990-37486 GCA_964556465.1 uncultured Cryomorphaceae bacterium
AGAAGTGGCAACCAACTCGACATCATAAGTGATCGGAGCTAAGCTTGTATTTCCATAAGTGTGTTCTGGATTTGGGGCCGTACTGATCGTACCATCACCAAAAGTCCACTGGTTACTTATGGCTCCCGTTATCACCGGAAACTGAACTGTGAATGGATTACACCCGGTATCCGCTGGCAATGTAAAATCGAAATCAGGTTGGGGAAATACTGATATTATGGTTGAAGTAGTGTCATCACAACCATTTGGTGTGTATGCGATTAACTGAACTTCAAATTGTTGAATTGAAGCAGAGTTGTTTACAAACTGATGACTAGGATTCTCGACTACAGTAGTCGTTCCGTCGCCAAAATCCCAAGCCACAAAATCTGCATTGATAGATGTATTTAAGAAGTTAGCAGGATCAGGGTTACATCCAGGAATATAAAACGCCTGAAATTGGGCCACAGCATTAGCATTGACCTCAACTGTGCTCGTGGCCGTATCTCTACATCCAAAAGCATTTTGTGCGACAAGTGTGACTGTGTACAGCGAGTCGGCATCTCCAAAATTATTAAAAGTATGAGTAGGGTTTTCATCACCACTCCCTCCTCCGCCGCCGAAGATCCAAGAGTAAGAATCTCCTCCAACGGTTGTATTGTTAAAGTCAACTTCAAGAGGTGCGCAGCCTTCGGTGACAACGTGAGTGAAAGAAGCGTTTGGAGCTGGTTCAACATTTACAACTTGCGTAGTTGCATTTGAACATGTTGCGGTCGAAACGGTAAGTTCTACGGTAAAAGTTCCTGTACCGGAATAAGCATGTGTAGGATTCTGATCTTGTGAGTCATTTCCATCGCCAAAATCCCAATCCCAAGAAATAATTGGGTCTCCTGCCTGTGAAGTAGATAAATCCACGAAGCTTCCTTCGGAACCTATACACACATTCTGAACCAAAAAGTTTGAGACAGGTGACTCATAGACTTCCACAATATGCGTATCACTGTTGGCGCAGCCATTGGGCGAAGTCACTGTGAGAACAACGTTATAGGACCCGGGTGAGTCATAATTCTGTACTGGTGGCGATTGACCTAAAAAAGTATTTCCATTTCCAAAACTCCAATCCCAATCGTTTATAGTACCGATTGATCCGTCACTAAAATTGACTTGGAGATTGTCGCAATCCTCATCGTTGTCAAAGTTGATTTGAGCCACGGGCGCAGGCAATACTGTGATTTCCACAAAAGCCGTATCAGCACACCCGCTTCCCGGCGCCCCTACAGCGGCAATAAGTTCTACATCAAATGTTCCCGTGGAATTGAAAACATGATCTACCGTTGGAGCACCGGAAATAACCGGAGGAGTGCCATCATCAAAGTTCCACTGAAAGCCGGTTGCATTGGCTGATGAATTGTTTGTAAAAGTTACTGTCTCACCTTGACAAATGGTAGTTGGATTTGCGGAAATAGCAGCCGTGGGAGGGGCTACAATTTCTACCTGGATGGTAACAGCGTCAATCCCACAAAGGTTACTATCAAGCAAAAGAACATCGTAAGTACCAATTGCAGGGTATTCGATGGTTTGTGGAAAAGTCGGAGGCCATGGAGTCCAGTCTATAATAGAGTCATATCCCAACCCCCAATAATCACCGAAATTCCAGTATTCGTAACGCTGGTATATATTTCCTTGAAAAAGACAATTACGTTCTGTAGTGTTATTGAAAGTAAACTCGTTGTCGGGCCAACATAGAACAGTGGCCGACGGCGTAATTCCGGCATCGTCAATATCCCAAATTCGGATAGGGTTGAAAGTTGCTGTACTTGGACCACCCTGAACTGAGTTACAATAGTTTTCAGCAGTTAGCGTGACAACAGTCTCGCAATCCACCGTCCCCACTTCGTATGTATGAGATACGACTTGGCCCAAATTTGTATAATCATAGGTTTCAATAGGAGAACCATCACCAAAATCCCAAGTAAATACGGTAGTTTCCGATGTATTCGTACTGGAATTAATGAAATCCATAGTCTGAGGAGCACATGCTTGAGTCAAACCACCCACAGGTACTTGAATGGATGCATTACTGGCTTCCTCCATTACTACAACACCGTTTACAGTGCAGCCTGTAGAGGTTTCGGTGAAAGTCAACAAGAAAGTATCAACCGTAGCGGTGTACGTGTGCGTAATAAAATCGGGAGGAACGAGACTACCACCTGTCTGAATGGGCGATCCATCTCCCCAATCTACTTGCCAAGCACCGATATTATTCGGCGACTGAAGGTTCAAACTAAAGTTATTTCCATTACAGCTATACCAATAAGGTGTGTCAGTAGGGTTGCCGAAAAAGTCAAACAACTCACACTGGGCCTTAAGCTCGGCTCCTGCAAACAGAAGTAGGGGGAGAATGACTAAACCTATTTTTTTTGCAATCCTCATATCCCGCATTTACGTAATAACCCAAGAAAGGTTAGCGGGAGGGCTTTAGAAGGAAAAATGAAAAAGGAAAGGACCTCTTGAATTTTGTTAATGAGGATCCTGAAAATCAGGGTTATTAACGAATTCATCATCCGTTAAGGTTTCCAAGAAAGCAACTAAATCATCAATATCTTGTTCGGACAAACCCAGACCTACGCCCTGAAACTTCATCAATGGGTCGATGGTCATAGAGGGGTGTCCTCCTGAATTGTAATGCTCTATAACGTCGTGTAACGTTTCAAATCGGCCATCGTGCATGTAGGGCGCAGTCAACGCAATATTTCTTAAAGTAGGAGTCTTGAATTGTCCTTCTGAAAAGGGGCTTCCATTTACTTCAGCACGTCCCAAATCGGTAAAGACTGAATCCAGCCCATTATTGTGAAACTGTTGATCAGTAAACAGCACCAATGCTCCGCCGTGGCAGTGGAAACAATCACCACCGTTCTGACCACCCGGAAAGACATTTGGATCACCACCTTCAGCCAAAAAAAGAAACAGTCCATTTTGCTCGCTAATGCTCAACTGACCCGGGCCATATTGAGCTTGATCAAATTCACTATTTGCCGAAACCATGGTGCGAATAAACTGTGCCATAGCATAGGTAATTCTAACAGAGTCAACGCATGGTGTGCCAAACGCAGCCGAGAACAAGTCTTGATAAGTTGAGTCACTTCCGATTCTCTCAACAGCCTCTCCCCAAGATAGATCCATCTCGATAGGGTTTTCAACAGGTTCTAAAAGCTGCTCTTCGAGTGTTCGGGATCTCCCGTCCCAAAAAAAGCTTGTATTCCAAGCCATATTCACCAAAGCCATGCTATTTCGACGAGTCAAATCACCATACAAACCGATACTCTTGGGCACATTATCTGAAAAAGAAGCTGTTGGAAAATGACATGATCCACAACTGATGGTGTTGTTTCTGGATAGTTTCTTTTCCCAAAAAAGATGTCTCCCTAGCTCTATTCCCTCTTCGGTAAAAGGATTGTCCGATGGAATGATCGGATCAGGAAAAAAGAAAGGTTTCTGAAACTCATATGGCGTCCCTATACCTGAAACGCTTTCGCATAATGGATTGGACTTCTCCTCAGAATCGGACTTATCTTTTTTACATGAAGCCAGTAAAATCAGTATAACAAAGATGCTTGTGGCAAATAATCGCGAGGAGAATTCGTATGGCTTCGTGGCTCTGATCATTTCAAAACAAAAGCTTTGGACATGTTGTTCGCTAGCTTAATCCCTGTCTCAATTTGCGCCGGTGATCCGTGAAAAGAAGTCACCTCAGCCAAATCGATGGTATCTGCGGCTGTTGCGAAAACACTGTCAATATCGACTGCAAAAGAAAGAAGCATAGTCTGCCCGGGGCTAATATCCATCGATTTTTCAAAAAGGCCTAGCTCTCTAAAGAGCGTATCAGTCCCGGTGTGAAATGAAAAAGGCATAGGCAGAAATTCGTCAGTATTTGGTTCAAGATCAAATCGACCGTCGAATGAGAAGAAACGGTATCCTGAGGACCATTGCCAATACATTCCTGCAGAAGTTACTTCACTTAGCGGATGCCCGGGTGGATATTGAGAAATAGAGAAATCGGGATCATTCGTACCATTCATCATATAAGGCACTCCTAAGTCGTAACTCACGCCGATGTAGTCACCTGTTGGAACCACATACTCAATGGATCTTCTATTCTCTTGCATTGCGATTAACTCAATATCAGAAAGCTCAACAAAATCGTCTCCTGACTTGTGCAATCTGATATTCGAGACGTAAAACTTTATTTCCGAAACATTGAATGGATAATCATGAACATTTGTGTTTGTCACCCCCATCTGTAAATCTTCCCCTTCAAATCGAGGATCGAAAGTTAGAAAGAGCTTAGAATCAGGATTCGATTCGTCGTCGTCACAAGCAGCTGCCACGAAAACAATCAAGGCAAGTAGTAATAATCTCTTCATTGATGGGGATCTTTTCGTTTTCACACGGTATCTATACAAAATTAGCCTATTTTTCCCTGCCTAAAGGCAACCGCAATCACATTGAACAAAATAGACACTCCAAGTTTTCATATTTACAAGTCCTCGGCAGGATCGGGTAAAACCACCGCTCTTATTGGCGTATTTCTAAGGCTGAGCCTCTCCTCATCAAACCCTGATAAGTTCAAAAGTATTCTGGCGATAACCTTCACCAATAAAGCCGCTAACGAACTTAAAGAAAGATTCATCTCTTCTTTGAAAAAACTCAAATCCATCCATCCCGAAAAGACATCGGATTTGAATGATTTTGAGGTGAAACAGTTACTGGATGAAACTAATTTGCACCCGGAGGTACTCAAAGAGCGCGCCAGCAAAGTCTTTGATATTGCACTTAGGGATTACGACGAGATAGGGATCGGAACCATAGATGGATTCAACCATAAGTTGATCCGATCGTTCAGTCGTGACTTAAGAATCAAGTCCGACTTTGAGGTAGAGTTGGATGAAACCAATCTTTTTGCAGATGCAGTAGATCTGCTATTGGAAAAAGTAGGGATTGACTATCATATCACCCACCACCTTCTCAACTACCTTAGGCAATCGATTGAGGATGATAAAAAAGCCAATATCACCAAGAGGCTTAATGACTTGAGAAATCTCATTTCATCTGAAGATGCAGAGAAACCGGTTGCGTCACTCTACGAAATCGATCCTCAGAAATTTGAAGAAACCAAGCAGAAACTACAACCCTTGGTCTCCTCCTTTGAAAATGTGTGTCGTAGCTTAGGAACTGAAGTGTTCAAGATTTTCGAAGAAGAAGGAATTGATGTGGAAGATTTGAGCTATAAAAAAACGGGATACTTCGGCTATTTTGAAAAACTGAAAGAGTTTAGTGGCCCCTACCTATCACTAAACAAGAATCTTCTAAAAAATCCTGAAAAACCATGGATCAGCGGATCGGCTTCAGCGCAAGCGAAAGAAGCTATACTAAGGCGACAGTCGGAACTACTCGAATACTACTATACGTCCGTAAAGCATTTTCAGAAAAATTACAGAGACTATGCCATAGCAAAAGAGCTTCAAAAACAGATCGACCTTCTGGCTGTCTTGGCAGATTTATCTCGTGAGCTAAAAGGTCTGGCAGAAGAGCGAAACGTTGTGCCGATTTCAACATTTAACGGTATTATTTCTAAATCGATGAGAGATGAACCAGTGGCTTTCATCTATGAGAAGTTCGGCAATCGATACAAGCATATTCTCATTGATGAGTTTCAAGATACCAGCGAATTGCAATGGAAAAACATAACCCCATTCGTGGCGGAATCACTAGCCTCAGGACAATTTAATATGGTGGTAGGTGATGCCAAGCAAAGCATTTATCGCTGGAGAGGTGGAAAGGCGGAGCAACTTATTCGACTTCCAGAACTCAATCCTGACGACGAGAGCATCGCTCCGGAAACCCGAACGAGCTTTGAGCAAAACGCGAAGATCGTTCCGTTGGGAGTAAACTACCGAAGCCTTCCTGAAATAGTCGAATTCAACAATGCTTTCATTAAGGAGCTAACACCTTTGCTCACGGAATCTGATACTCTTTTCCGGAAAGAATACGAGGGAGAAAGCGCGAGTCAGACCTATCCTAAATCAAAGAACGGAGGCTATGTCGAGTGGAAAGAAATTGAAAAAAAACCTGAGCCCGAATTGGTCGCAGAATTGGTTCTAAAATCTGTACGGGAAGCCCATGCCGACGGGTATTCACATGGCGATATGGCTGTATTGGTTCGAAAAAAAGGGAAGGAGGTCAACGAGATCATTAGAAAATTCAGCGAAGAAAATATTCCTTTCACCACGCGCGACAGCTTCGGATTAGACATGAACTCTACCGTAGTCATGTTGACCGAATTCTTACGTCTTTCTTTGGATCAAAATTTGGCGACAGCACAGGTTAAAGTCATGCGAGAGGTATGCCGTTTGCATCATGTACTCTTCGAGCCACACAAGTTTTGGACTAAGCCGAGCCATCGAGGCTCCATTAACTTTAAGGCTTTTAGCAAAGTTTTCTCACCAAGCTTTTCATTACGCCTCCTTGCTGGAATGAGTGCATGGGAAATCAGCAAAGAGGTGATAAACCGGTTCATTCCACCAGAAAAGCGCAGAGACGTTTTTGTAGAATCTTTCCTTAACTGTATTCTCGAAAAAGGTGGACGATCGGTTTCTGCTCAACAGTTTCTCGAATGGTGGGATAGTCTAAACAACAAGCCTGAAGCAAAGGTGGGCGCATCAGGAAACCAAGTCCAACTCATGACCATTCACAAATCAAAAGGCCTGCAATTTCCGGTAGTGATTCTTCCAAACTTGAACTGGGATTTTTCAAAAAACGGAGAGACAAAATGGCTTCGCGTCAATGAAAAATTAGATATCCCATTTGCCTACGTTCCTCTCAAACTATCTGATTCGCTGGAAAAAATGGGATACCAGACAGATTTCGATCAATACAAACAAGAGAGTAGGTTTGACAACCTCAACATGATTTACGTAGCCGTAACCCGACCTGCAGAGAGGCTCTACATCAGCCATGCTGAGGGCACGAAAAGTCAAACGGGCCCATCCGTCAGCGTCGCCTTCAATAATTTAAAGTCACGGTTTAAGGAGGCCTCAGGACTTGAAAAAGGAGTAAAATCAAGCATAATCATCGGCGAAAAGCAAAAAGCAAAGTCTTCTCAGAAAACAAAAGATTCTGAGAATGTCATGGAGCTTCTAAACCCAGTGGATATCTCTGTAGAAGATAGGTTTACCATCAGCAGCGAAGGCATCTCTCCCAATCGAGAAGCAGGAATCCTATTTCACGAACTGGCTGCCAAAAGCCAAAACTTTGAGGAAGCCATCACTAAACTAAACACATGGAGTAAAAACGGCAGAATACCGGTGGATCAAGAAAAAGAGCTTACCCTATGGATTGAAAAACTTTATTCGGATAAAAAATATCAAACGTTAATCGCCAAAGCTGATCGACTGGCAGAAAGAACTCTAACGAAAGAAGGTCAGGTTTATAGACCCGATATGGTATTCAAAGAATCTTCCTCATTTACTGTGATTGATTTTAAAACAGGAGAAGAAAAAGACACTCACTTGTCGCAAGTCAGAGCATATTTAAGTGCGATCACCACCGCCGAAAATCAATCGGGAAAAGGCTACGTGGTTTACCTTCCCGAAATGAAATGGGTTGAGGTTCAATCCGAGGGTGGCGGTCAAGGAACGCTATTTTAAATTGCGGCTGCGCGCACGCGAATATCCCATGCCCTCCAAGACCAAATTCTGTTCAACAACGAGCTTGCTGTCAGAAGCCACACTAGGGCCCAAGGGTTTCAACAATTCTCGATTGTTATTTCTCGGATTTTTAATATCCGTGCTTATCGGATAGGCATTCATGAAGCCCTGATAGGGCTCCAACAGTTTAGTGATATCCATCAGGTGTGCATCGGGATTGATCCATTTGGCCTCATCCTTTCGGGAAAGGATAACCGGTGATCGATGATGAGGTAACACCTGCAGCAAAGGCGTAGGCGTAGTGGTAATAATGGCATATGATTTTACGATTTCACCTGTTTTTTCATCTACCCACTCATCCCAAATCCCTGCGAAAGCAAAAGGCCTTCGGTCTTTTTCCAGATGAACCACATAAGGCCTGTCCAATTTTTCCTTGGTAGTTCCCTCGATGAAACAATCTGCTATTACCAAGCACCTTTTGCTTCTAATTGACTTGCGAAAGGCGGGTTTTGAGATGATTCCTTTCGCTCCGCGATAGTTGGGATCGTTCTCTTTATTCTGATCTCCTTCCGATCGTGCATTGAAGAAATACATCTTCTTCTTTGCCCAAAAGGGCGTCATGCCAAATTGGAAGAACTGGAGGGATTTGGGCTTATCGTCGGTGATGACAGGCCCTAAACCACCCGGGCCTAGATTAAAAGTCGGCACAAAAGTGCCATCAGCCGCGACACCAAATCTTTCTTCGATCTCACTTATCTTTGAAACTACAACATAACGACCACACATAGTTTTGAACCTTTAGCCGAAAATACGGAGAATGAGCGACGATAGAAAACCCCGCATACATTGGGAATCAAAAGCATTTGATGAGTTAACTCTCCTCGATCTTCACGATCTTTTGAGAGTGCGACTGGACATTTTTGTCGTCGAACAAAACTGCCCATACTCCGAAATAGACGGTATGGATCCATTGTGCACTCACGTGATTGGGAAAACGCAAGTAGGAGAATTAGTTGCGACTGCCCGGATAGCACCTGCGGGCACCATCTACGATGAATGCAGCATTGGCAGGGTGGTTGTAAAAGAAGAGTACCGCCAATTCAAAATCGGCAAAAAGTTGATGGACGTTGCGATCCTGTATTGTAAAGAAAAAATGGGAGTAAAGACCATAAAGATTGCGGCTCAACTCTACTTGAAGAAATTCTACTCGAGTTTAGGGTTTGAGCAAATAAGCGATGTCTATCCTTGGGATGGAATCGACCACATCGACATGCGGCTTACTTTTCCTGAACCGAAGTAAAATAGTCTTTTGCCAAGTCAAAATCTTCGGGAGAACCTCCAACTTTGAGGTTTCCGATCGGAATCTCCAGTGGCCCCATTTTATGACTAGTTGAGATCATAGCCCCTTCCTTTTCCACCCAATCTTCCCAAGAAGCTTCTACACCACCTACAGGGATAATTGACACCCACATTTTATAAGAGGTAGGGCGGTAACTCTCATCCAGAATCCACAGATAAGCATCACCTGGCGTCACTCCTCCCGACTCGTATTGAACCAAAAGTTGTTGGCTCCCATCCCCTGCTGTGACAATTTTACGGGTAGTTCCCGGGTCTTTTGCTTTAGCAGGAGCATTTAGCCAAAAGCTATCGTTGCAAAAATACGACCAAGCCTTTTGAATAGACTCGTCCAGCTCACCTCCTCCTAATGCTACACCCGATTTTGTTACCCTTCCTGAAATTGTATTCAAATCGATCACCGCTTCGTAATCATCCCATTTCACCTGAGCCACATGGTTTTCTTTATCCCAAAC
>CAZKXG010000010.1:0-4361 GCA_964556465.1 uncultured Cryomorphaceae bacterium
GGAAAAATGATGTGCCATAGCTTGAGCCCAAACTTGGGAAAGATGGCTGCGCCGAGAATTATGGGTACAGATGAAATTGATTCGGATTGCATCTCCAGCGCTGTACTTGTCTTGAATGTAGTCAATCAAAGGTTGCAAAGTTTTCTTTCGCTCCGAAGGAATGTCCTCGACATCAATTTTTGAAACGAGCGAAGCCAATTGTTCAAATAAGGCCATTGGAATATATCTTACACTTAAGAGTTAACAACAACCGCCGCCCGGAACACAATCATTGGACTCTGTCACTAGCAGCTTTTCTGATGGAACACCACAGTTGTCCTTAGCTAAGCAATCAGTCTTCTTCGTGGTGAGTAGAAAGTTGGTTCCGTCAAAGTCTAAACCGAATTTGCCGATGGTCTCTGCTTGATATTCTACCTCGATATCCAAATCGCCTATGGCTAACTTATCCTGCGAGAGCTCGATGATCTTCAGCAACTTTTCGGGATGCAAGCGGTGGTCGTAGTCATTGGCATTCCAAAGTTGGAAGTTGACCACTTCCTCGTTTCTCACAGTTCCACCACAATCGATGAAGTGCTTGGTGATTTTCCCTACTTCCGTGACGTGGAAGTGCGAAGGCACCAACTCGCCGTTGGGTAGCTGGAAGGCGATTTTTTCCAATTGATTCAGGGCAGATTTAACTTGAGATAATTTCATTTTCGTTCTTTTAGTTTGATTAAAGCCGTCTTAGCAGCAAGATTCATTTATAACGTCTTGGTCTAAAAACCGAAGCATAATACTTTTCATTGCAGTCCACTTGTCAGGATTGATACAGTAGCAGACGCTCGTACCTTCCACATTACCTTTGATCAAACCAAGACCTTTCAGCTCTTTGAGGTGCTGGGAAATGGTAGGTTGTGCCAGTCCAATCTCATTGACCAAATCGCCACAAACGCAAGTGTTGATTTTAAAAAGGTGCTCGAGAATGGCCACTCTGGCGGGATGTCCGAATGCTTTTGCAAATAAGGCAACCTCATTTTGTACTTCGGAGAACATTTCTGTTTTGGCAAGACCCATAACTTCTTTATTTGTTGATTGCAATATTACGATGAATAAGAATGAAATACTACCTATTTCAAAAATACTTGTCAGAAAATAAGCGTTATCGATTCGTATTCTCTTGTTGCAATTACTTCACCAATGCCTTCCTAAGTGGTCTGAAAACAAGAATTAATGAGGCAATCATCATAAATGCTCCGACGGCAAAAGGCGCACCGGGAAAATCGGCAATTGCGTTATCGCCGGTGAAGATGTAAAACCCTAGAATGGAAGTCAAGCTCATGATACTGGTAAGAATTCCTTGGAGGCGGCCTTGCATGGTGTCAGGCACCAGATTGGACATGATACCTTGTAAGGTTGGACCTGCCACACCACCCAAACAATAGGGTAAGATGTAGGCAAACATCATCCACTCGCGATTGGCAGAAGCAAAGAGGATCAAACCCAATGACCAAAGGGACATCCCGATGATGACAGTGAGCTTCTCTCCTATGGCACGCACAACGTGTTTTACCAATCCTCCTTGAACGATGGCTACAATTATTCCTACCACTGCCAATGAGTATCCGACGGTAGCCTCGTCCCAATCGAATCGATACATGGTGTAAAAGGTCCAAGTAGATTGCACCGAATGTCCCGCTATGTATATCAGGAAGAAGGGAATCATGAACCCTATAAGTACGGGGAAGGCTTTGAAGTTTTTGAAGGTAGAGAAGGGATTGGCTTTGCGCCAATTAATTTCGGTGATTCGCTTCTCGGGCGGCAATGATTCAGGCAAAACAAAGAAGCCATAAAGAAAATTGACCAAGCTCAATCCTGCTGCCACCAAGAAAGGCACCCGCACTCCGTATTCGGCGGTAACTCCACCAATAACGGGGCCTAGGATAAATCCCAAACCAAAAGCCGCTCCGACTAAGCCAAAGTTCTGTGCTTTTTTTTCGGGGGTGCTGATATCAGCGATGTATGCGGTGGCCACCGTAAAACTGGCACCTGTGATCCCTGCCAGGATGCGGCCTACGAATAGAAATGCGATGGTAGGTGCCCAAGCGTGAAAGATATAATCGATACCCAGCCCGAAGAGCGCGATCAAAATAATCGGGCGCCGACCGTACCTATCGCTCAACGCACCAAGAACAGGAGCGAAGAAGAATTGCATCAAAGCGTATGCTCCGAGCAGCCAACCACCGATCCGAGAGGCTTCGCTAAGACCTTCTCCCGAAAGTTCGGTGAGCAGAGAAGGCAAAACGGGAATGATCACCCCCACTCCAATCACGTCGATCAGAATGGTGATGAAAATAAATACCAGTGATGCTTGTGAACCTTTGCGAGACAATTAAATTGAATTAAAAATGCGCCAATTAAGAATGCAGAATTTCACTAAGACCAATTTGGTTCCTCAGTGTTCATTGATCTCAATTTGATGATCAGGCGGCAAATGTAATTCTTAGAAGTTTAAGAGATAGAAGTATTTTACAGAAAGGAAAACGCCTATGGAGCGATGTAGTAGCGGATGAGCCTGGCTTCATGATAGTAATCGCATTGTTGCATTGGACCGCTGTATCCCGTTTGTTCTAACACTCGACCTACTGCACTCACATAGTAGGTACTCAAATTAATCTCTTGGTAACCGCAGGAATTCGCAGGTTCTCCAGAAGATAAAAAGAGCCTTTGTTGCCGCTCAACGGCAATGAACGGGCCCGCAGGAGTGATGGCTACCTGTTGATCAGACATAAAGACATAAAAACCCCAAACAGGTTCATAATCTCCCGTGTAAAGAGGATTAGAAAAATCATTATAAGACCATCGCACCTTATTTCCCGGACCAATTATATACCCCAAAGAATCTCTCTCATAAGTCGTTCGAACAGTACTCGTTGGGAACCATGTGCCCTTTCTGATTATGAAATTCTCTCCATTTATCAATGTGTCTCCTGATATATAGACACTATCGACTCTATCCGTCAAGACCTCAGTGCCGTCATAAAAAACCTGATACCACTCGTAGACCCAATAAGACCCAACGGAAGTGACATACTCAAATGTCTCGGCTCCTACACCGTTCCCACTTCCATTTTCACCACCGTCTGAGGGTTGAGTGGATGTACAATCTTCACTTTCATCATCCTTTTCGCATGAAAATAGGACTATGGTCAATAAGGCTAAAAAGGCTAGTCTAAGATTCATCCTTCGCAAAACGAGCGATTGATTCTCTTATTACCTCAGCTCCGACTTTTAACAAATGTAGCTAGCGGTCGAAATAGCTTTCCATTAGTAATCCGTAATAGGATGCACCGCTTTCTCACCAAGACTTTCAATAAGAATCTTGTTTAACGCCTCATCACTTCCTTGCACATCACCGTGCATTTGATCCAGTGTCTCGGCGATGTGTGGCATCCCCAACTCCAAAGCATAAGTGCGACAAGTGCGATAGCCAGATATATCATGGTGCTTGATGTGCTGAACTGCTACAGCTATTCCCACGTCGATGATTTCCTCGTCAACGGAACGGCTAATGACTTCCATCGCTTCATGAATCAGTGCCTCGGTCCCTTCACAAGTTTCACCTTCGGCACTACGCTCAATTGCCTCAAATATTTCGGGTATTTCTTGGAGGTGTTCCCGATTATTGAGCACGATGGTAGAAATGATATTCTTGAGCTCATGATCGGTAATGCGATTCATCAACTTCGGTAGGAATTGATCTTGTTGCTTAGCAGCATCAAATCGATCGCGGAGTTGCTCGGTAAATAAGTCTCTTAGGTTGACTATGGTTGATCCTTTTTCCATGATACTAGTTTTAGGTGGTTTAGTACTACCTAAATGTAAGAATTGTGATTCAACTAAAACCTGACAAAAGTCAACCCTTGGTTCGATAAAGGTCTTTAAGCTTAGCGTATTTTAAAAAGACTGAGTGTGCCGAGTTTCTAGCGATAACGTAACCATAGAAGCCATCGCGAAACCCACCTTTGATCACCATATCGCGAAAGAAGCGAAATGCAGGATTTACAATAAAGTTGTACCAATGGGCTTTCTTTCCTCGCTCGTACATGACTTGCGCTTTTATGGATGAAAACTTATTGATCGTATCCAAGTGCTGATCGATGGTATAAAAGGAGTAATGCAAAAGGTCTCCTTTCAAATTATCGGTGTTCTGAAGGCCAAGGGAACCACCGGCATGGGCAGTGATCAGGATGACGCCGTCATCATACCCATCCGGACCTTTCAGAGGAGAATCGCCGGAAATCAGGATATCCGGGCGGGCCGCGCGAATGCGTTCAATAACCCGCAGATAGCTGTCGGCGGTATGGCTGCGGTTCATCCGTTTC
>CAZKXG010000010.1:4371-6104 GCA_964556465.1 uncultured Cryomorphaceae bacterium
GCCTGCCGCTCCACCTCGTCGCGGGGCTCACGCGGGCGTCTGGATTGCGCCCCGCCCAGCGTGCTTTTCGCTTATCAAAAAGGCGCAACTTCTTATCGGGATACCAACCGGTATGGCGAATCCACTTCCCGCAATAGTTTGTAAGGCGATTCATCTCGTAGCCAGTTGCTATAAAATTCTCCTTCGCTTGAAGAATGGATTCTTTCAATTCGGAAGTAAGGGCCTCATCGGCATCGAGAGAAAGCACGTGATCGTATTTCGATTGCGTCAGCGCATAATTCTTCTGCTCAATGTATCCGCCAAAGGGGTGCTGAACGAATCTAACGCCCCTCTCACGACAAATGGCTTCGGTTTTATCAGTGGAGAAACTATCTATTACGACAATATCATCAGCCACACCTTCCAGGCTATCGAGGCATCGGCCGATATTCTTCTCCTCGTTGAATGTTATGATGACCGCAGAGATCGGAGTCATATCCACTTTTTAGTTATTGCTTCAATGTTTCGTCCAACCATCTGAAAAATTCGCTTTGCCAAACAATTCCGTTTTGCGGAGAAAGCACCCAGTGATTTTCTTCCGGAAGGTAAAGCAAGCGGCTTTTGATTCCTTGTTGTTGGGCGGCTGTAAAGGCCTCAAGACCTTGTCCGATTGGTACTCGGTAGTCTTTTCCTCCTTGGATAATCAGTATGGGGGTATCCCATTTATGCACGTAATTGATTGGATTGAACTCCTTGTAGGTCTTTTGCGCAGCAGCATTTTCCTTTTCCCAATACGGGCCACCGGCATCCCAGTTTACAAAGAACAGTTCTTCGGTGGTGCCATACATGCTTTCAAGGTTGAAAACCCCATCGTGGGCGATGAAAGATTTGAATCGACCCTCGTGAATTCCCGCAAGGAAGAAAGCAGAATAGCCACCATAACTCGCTCCTACGCATCCCAATCGATCTTTGTCAACGTAGGACTCTTTAGCTACATCATCGATAGCCGATAAGTAGTCATCCATTACTTGACCTCCCCAGTCTTTGGAGATGGCTTCGTTCCATTCTACGCCGTGTCCCGGCATTCCGCGACGATTTGGCGCTACCACGATGTAGCCCTGCGATGCCATGATTTGAAAATTCCAGCGAAAGCTGTAAAACTGACTCAACGCTGATTGCGGTCCACCTTGGGTGTAAAGCAATGTGGGGTATTTTTTAGCCGGGTCGAAATCGGGTGGATAAATAACCCATGTTGTCATTTCTTTTCCGTCAGTGGTAGCAACCATGCGCTTTTCCACTTTAGGCAGTTTCATACTCGTATAAGTCGCCGTGTTGACTTCCGTCAAAGGACGCATCGTTCCTTTCTTTAGGTTGATGGCAAAATACTCTCGGGCATGATTCATATCGTTTCGCCCGGCTATGATTTCCTTGCCAACTTGGCCCACCAAACCCGAAACATCAAACTGTCCTTCGGTAATCTGAGTCACAGCTGTCTTTCCTTCCGCTTTTGCCGGAACAGTTAAGCGAAACAACTGAACGGTTCCTCCCGTCGCAGCCGTGAAGTAAATTTCTTTGGAATCATCGCTCCAGATAAATTCATTGACGGTACCATCCCAGCATTGGGTAAGGTTGATTGCCTTGCCATCGGCAAGCGTGATGCGCTGGTCGCGCCCGGCGTTCACCGTCTCGTTGACGAACTCGAAATTGTAGGCCTCGATCATCGCCTCGCGCACGCGCCAGTCCGCGAAGATCGG
>CAZKXG010000010.1:6114-9857 GCA_964556465.1 uncultured Cryomorphaceae bacterium
TCCATCCCAGTATTGGGTGAGATTGATAGACTTACCATCGTACAGTACTTTGATATCATTCTTGTCGGCTTCATAGCCATCTCGCTCCATTGAAAGATAAGCCAGTCTGCCGTCCGTTGAAAAGACCGGGCTCGTATCGTAGCCTTTATTGCTTTCGGTCAGATTGGTTGTTTTGGCTGTAGCCACATTGTATTGGTAGAGGTCTGTATTCGTGCTGTTTACATACTCCGTTCCAAATAATTTTTTGCAGACATAAACCACTGCACTCCCATCGTCATTCCACGTATAATCTTCGGGTCCTCCGAAGGGAACAGTGGGTGTATGGTAAGGCATTCCTTCAAGCAAATCAGTTTTGTCGCCGGTCTCCACATTTTTGATCATAACATGGTTGTAATCTCCATAATCCCACGCATCCCAATGACGGATGTGGAGATCATCGTAAATCATGGCATCACTCTTCTCGAGTTTAGGATAGATATCGGAAGACCGAACATCTCTCACCTGAACCCTTTCATCTATCAATAAATACTTGCCATCAGGCGAAAGTTTTGAATCGACAAGAAGAGATGGAGGATCTTTGAGGTCTGCCATTTCGCCTGTTTTGATGTCAACGGCGTAGGTTTCCTTATTGAAAGTATTGCCGTCCACATCAGGAATAGTCACCGAATAAACGAGGTACTTCCCGTCTTCGGTAATGCCTTGGGCACCTACCCTTCCGAGTTCCCAAAGCTTTTCGGGTGTCATCACTTGTGCAGTTACCGCGAATGGCAGAAGCAGGAAAATAAGGATTGCAGTCTTTTTCATGGTTATAGCCATTTTTTACGGTGAAAGAAATAGAGCATTATACATGCTATTGATATGAGCAGAGTCCAAAAAATCGGATAAGAATATTTATAATCCAGCTCGGGGAAGTACTTAAAGTTGGTGCCATAAACTCCCGACAAAAAACTAAGCGGAATAAAAATAACGGAAAATACGGTAAGCACTCGAATGGTGTCATTCAAGCGTTGATTCATGGTGTTATGGTAAATCATCAGTATGTCATTGAGTAATTCCTTGTACAGCTCAATGGCTTCGGTGGCTTGAATGGTGTGGTCTTGAAGATCTTTGATAAAAGGGATCGTCTTTCTTTGCAAAAGATTCGATTCGCTCTTTTCGTACTGAAAGGCTATTTCCAAAACGGGCCTTACCGTCCGCCGCAGTGCATTGAGTTCTTTTTTGAAAGAATTAATCTTTGCGAGGTGCTCCTTATCAATGTCTAGTAGAAGCTCGGTCTCCAGGTTTTCAATTTCATTCCCAAAATACTCGATGCTCATGACGTAATTATCTACAATGGCATCCAAAATGGCAAAAGCCAAATAATCGGCCGATCGTTCTCTGATTTTGGTGGTTTGATTAATGATCCGTTGACGAATACTCTCAAAGACATCACCTTCGGCTTCTTGAAAGCAGAGCACGTAATTCTTGCCTGCAACTATGGAGACCTGTTCGGTTTGCACCACTCCTTCTACCGTATCTGCGGAGAGCATTTTGAGGATGATTGAAATGTTGTCCTCAAACTCCTCGTATTTCGGACGTTGATCGGTGTTGAGAATATCTTCCAGCAGCAGAGGGTGAAGATTGAATTGTTCACCGATTTTACTGATCACCTTTATGTCGTGAAGTCCGATGATATCAATCCAAGTTACAGCGTCATCACGCAATAAATCAGGGAGCGTCAGCAAATCGTGGTCTTCAAAGACCTCACACCTGTCTTTGCCATATTGCAGAGCGTGGACGGAAACCTTTTCCGTTTTTTTATGCCCGACAAAGATCAGAGATCCGGGAGCTGAACCGATTTTCGTTTTTTCCTGCTTTAAAAATCTAGCCATTGTTCTTCAACTTGACGTTTTGTGATGGAACAGGTATTTCGATACCTTCTTTGCGAAAACGTTCAGATATTGATTTGTAAAGATCAGTTTTTAGCTCGAATCCGCTAATGTGATCACTGCTCCAGCACACTGCTCTCAGCTCATAGTAGTATTCACGCCAGCCCAACACCCTTACGTCTACTAAAGGAATTCCGTCTTTCTTCTCGTTTTCAGTTCGAGTATCAATCAAAATGGGATGCTTTTCTGCTTCAGACCTAATGAGTGAAATAGCTAAATCGAGATCTGTATCAAAGCCAACATGGATGTAAATAAAGTTTGCAATCTCTTCTTCGTGAATAGCCGAATTGTGAATCACCTCGGAATCGATCATGGAATTGGGAATCACAAATCGTTTGTTTTCAAAATCGCGGATCACGGTGTGGCGCAAAGTAATATCCTCCACGATACCGAGCATCTCTTTGCTGACCTTCACCACATCTCCTACTCTGAATGGTTTGAAAACGACTAAGAAAACTCCTGACACGATATTTGAGAATGCCGCTTGAGAGGCGAAACCAATGATCGCTGCGATAATTCCTGCTCCCGCGAATAGCGAAAGACCCAATTCCTTCAGCTCGGGAATTGTGTAGAGAATGACAATGAGTGCAGCTAGAATAATGAGCAGGCGGAGCGCATTTTTAAGAAAAACGTAATGAGTCGGGTCATTTCTCATCTGCCGCGAGGACTCATTAAGATAACGAGATAGCAGCGCCCTCAGGATCCGATGGATCAGGAATGAAACTAGGAATACAATGAAAATAAACAGTGCGTAATCAGCGAACTTGACACCAATCAGGTCGAGCATGTATTCGGTTTTGGCGATAAGTTAATAAAAGGATTTGTAGTCCGAAGAAACGATGAGTTTTCTTGGGTTCAATTGCCATTGGAGACTTTAATTGGTCTGCGCACGGTTTGATTGGGAAAGGAAACCTTCAACTCGTAATTGCCGGAAGGCAGAGATGAGACGTCAAAGGCCATAATGTGAATTCCTTGCTTAATTTCCTGATCAAAGGCTGTAAGTAGTCGCTCCTCAGATTCGCTGTACACTTCAGCTTTTACCTGCGAGGCATAGGGCATATCGAATTTTAGCAACTCCTCTCCTGAGAGTACTTCGCGTTCAAAAGGGAAGACGTAGGGAAAGGGATCGTTGATATCCTTTCTCCTGAGGTATTTCATGAGCCATTTGTAAAATACGATTACAAAAAGCACAATGGCGGATACGAGTAGAAATCGCTGAAGAGTCTCCATTTTCTTACAGAGCTATTAAGCCTTCAATTTTGTACGCTTCCTTGTAGCAGTCTATTACCTCTTCGGCGCTGGTCATGACTTCGCGAGCAGTCACGCTGGTGTAATTGCCGTTTTTGGATTGCCTCAATCTGATCTCGGCTGTTTCGGCGTTAAACAATGCTTCTACCTGAGCCACCTTCTGATTATCGCTTGGCACGATAAATTTAAAAAGATACATGCTCGGCCAGTCGTGGACTTGGTCGAGGGCAATTTTTAGTTTTACGAGTTTTGAATTGTCCATTGATGGCAAAGGTAGCGATGAGATTTCAGAGTATTGTTTTTCCGGCTATTGATTTCAGTATTAATCAAACTAACAACGGACTTTCTTAACTTCGAAAACTCATTTTGAACGCATTGCACTTTCGCGTGTACAGTAAAGCAAAAACCATGAAATTCATATTGTTAGGGCTTGTATTTATCTCATCAATGGCTTTGGGCCAAAATTCCGCCATTCCTTTTGAATTGGAGCGTTTTAAAGAGTATTCAAAGATTGACACGGAAGTTTCAGACAATCTGGAAGATATGAACGCCGGTGAATTACTCCTT
>CAZKXG010000010.1:9867-14119 GCA_964556465.1 uncultured Cryomorphaceae bacterium
TTCTGAATACAAGAGGTTCAGAGCCAAGAAACCCTCAAATTACTTTCCCGAATTATCGGATCTTCAAAAAGAGATCAAAAGTCAGATTGAATCGAAGTATCCTGACCATGAAGCCAATTCCTTGATTCAATTTCTAGAGTCGGGTTGCACCAAAGAAAACTTAGCTAAACTCATTTCTCATCCAGCTGAAAATAACGTTCTTCTACCCTATCAATTCTTGGCCGCCTTTGCCCTGGGGGAGACGAAAAAGGAGAAGACCTACCTCGATGCCATGCTGCGTGAAGGATTGCTTTCGGATGTTTTGAAAGACTGGGGAGTAACCGCATTGAAATCAGCCGAAGGCTTTGAATCCATTATGACCAATGGCATGCAAGACCTTTTGGCCGTGCGGTACGCTCAGCTCGTAAAGAACATGAGTCCCGATGTCATGGTGGCGAACAAGTTTGTTCAAAAATGCGGTCTGTCAGAGGAAGCATCTGCTTTTGGCAGCATGTGGTTCGCCCCGACTTTGGAGAAAAACGTGATCGCCCCTTTTTCGGCTAGGCTTAAAGTGGTAGGAACCGGGTTTGGTTTTCAGTTGCCTGAAAACAGTGATCGCATGAAACAAGTCGCCGGCTCCATTCAAAGATCGGTTTCACAAACTCCCGCCGATAAAGGCTTGGTGAGTAGCTATGGTTACTTGCAAAAAGCTTTGGCCGAAGCCGGAAACCAGAAAGAGGCGGCAGAACTGAAAGCATACATTGATAAAGAAGGCATGTAGCCTATGAGCAGCGGCGAACTGACGGATGAGGCTTTAATGATTCGCGCGGCAAAAGGAGACCGCCGTGCCTTCGAAGGGATTTACGATCGCTACGCCGGCAGGCTGTACAATTACTTTTTGAAGATGCTCTATCAAGACGAGGAACTGGCCAAAGATCAAACCCAAGAGCTCTTTATGAAACTGGTGGAAAAGGGCCATCAATACGATGGAAGCAGAGCTTTTAAAACGTGGGTATTCAGCATTGCCAACAATATGTGCAAGAACATTTACCGAAGTGAAGAAGTGAAGAAAAGAGCGAACACCGAATTGAAAATAGAATCTGAAATAGTCGAACAAGAAAAGATGGAAAACATCGATCGCAAAGCATTCAAAACAGCCTTATCAGAGGAGTTGGAGAAGTTTGATGCCGAACGGAAGAGTATTTTCATTCTTCGGTTTAAGCACCAACTCAGCATCAAAGAAATCTCGGAAACCACAGGCGTGTCCGAGGGAACGGTAAAGTCGAAGCTGTTCTACACGCTGAAAAAACTATCGACCCAATTGGTTTCCTTTAATCCGAAGTGATGAACGACAACGAAGAAAAGATATACGACTTGATTGGCTCGAAGTCCTTCGCCGAACTCACCGAGGACGAAAGAGCTATGGTGCTTGAGTCGCTCGGCTCAGAAGAGCTTTACGAGAAGATGCGTGAAGCCAACCTAGCCGCAGAAGAAGCACTTTCGGATAATCTTGCCCCTCCTGCCGAGATGAAGTCAACTGTTATGGCGGCCTTTGACGAAAAGGATGAGAAGCGAGGTGTTGTTTGGTGGAAGTATGCAGCAGCTGTGGCAGCCTTGGTAGTTGGTGCCTATTTATTCTGGCCTTCTGACAATTTGGAAAGAGAGCCACTTGCCGAAAATGTCGAAAGAAAGGACAGTACTGAACGGAAAAAGGAAAAATCGGAGGTAGAAACGAAAAACATGGAGGAATCAAACGTTGAGAATGAGCAATCGACAAAGGATCCCGAGATCGAATTAAAAGAAGTGGAAGCACCAACAATTACTTCAAGTGAACTCGCTGAAGAATCTGAAAAAATGGTAGTTGCAGAAATTGAAGCCGCAAAAATTGAGGAAGAGATTGCGGAGATGGCGTTTGACGATGATACAGCGGATGACTATACCTCTCCTCAAACAGAACAACTGGAAGAAGAGTTATCTTTGGATTACGATGAAGGCGACGATGCCGAAATAGCGATTTCAGCCGCCCCTGAAGTTGCTGAAAATTTCAGCTCATCCGACTCGGCCCCTGTTAACAAAGAAGAAGCCGTTACTTATAATGCAAATGTTACGACGGCCCGGTCAGCTGCCAAAATGAGTTCCGATGTCAAGAGTCAGACTGTCTTTCCTGAAGGAATTTCTTTAGAAAGCATCGGCGGCCCTGATAAAAATACCTACGTAGCGTATTAACTTTGCGAAACAATCTGAAACGATCCGAGTTAATACTCTCGAACTTAGACCATGAAAAACTATTTACCGCTGATTCTCTTCATTGCCATTCTATTGGTAATTGATCTTTACGCATTTAAATCACTGAGACTTATTTCGTCAGGTTGGACGAAGGCCATTTGGAGAAATGGTGCGCAAATTGCCTATTGGGTCACTTCGGTCACAGCATACGGTATGCTGATATACGCCATTACTACCTATAGAGCCGCCCAGGCTCGAATGGAGTACTACTTCTTTTTTATGGGCTTTGGTCTACTCATGCTGATCTTCATGCCCAAACTCATCGTCGCCTTATTTCAACTTACGGATGATATTCTCCACCTCTTTAGGAGGATAACTGCTTATTTCGTTAGAAGCTTTGAACCGACCGAAACCGCCACCTCATCTACATCGAACATCAATCGCTGGCAATTTATTACGAGAATCGGGTGGGCACTTGCGGCAATACCCTTCTTCAGTATCCTCTATGGAATTGGTCGCGGTCGCTACCGCTTCCGCACCGAAGAAGTCAAGCTTTCTTTTGACCACCTTCCCGAGTCATTCAAAGGTTTTAAGATTGTCCACATTTCCGACATCCATATTGGTAGTTTTTTCAATAACTACGGTGCAGTGCAAAGAGGAATTGATATTGTCAATGACTTAGAGCCTGACTTGATTCTCTTTACGGGTGATATGGTTAACAATTACGCCGATGAGGTAGAAGGATGGGAAAACGTACTAGGAGGATTAAGAGCCAAATATGGGAAGTACAGTGTTTTTGGAAACCATGATTACGGTGATTACGTGCAATGGGAAAGCGAAACAGCTAAGCAAGCCAACTTGGATAAATTGGCGAGATACCACGAGAAAATGGGCTTTAACCTGTTGACCAATGAATGGACTGAGTTTAAGTCTGAAGCGGGAGAATCCATAGAGATCATCGGAATGGAAAATTGGGGCGCGGGAAGGTTCAGCAAATACGGCGATTTAGCGAAAGCCACGGCTGGAACAAATCCTGATCGGTTCCAAATCTTACTATCCCACGATCCATCTCATTGGGACGCTGAAGTGCTCGATAAAACGAAGATTGATTTGGCTCTTGCTGGTCATACTCACGGTATGCAGTTCGGGGTCGAAATACCAGGATGGGTAAAATGGAGCCCCGTAAAGTACCGCTATCCGCGATGGGGCGGTTTATACACCGAAGGCAAGCAACACCTTTATGTGAATCGAGGCTTTGGATATATTGGATTCCCGGGAAGAGTGGGAATGCCGCCTGAGATTACGTTGATTGAGCTTGGGTAGCACTTCGGTGTCTCGACTCCGCTCGACGACCTTAGAGGCTCTTGAAATAAAACCAGAATTGAAGGTGGTTGAACCTAGATCACTACTGAGCCTGAATGCTATGCAGGAAATTTAAAAGCTGTTGTAGGTCATTGAGCGGAGCCGAAATGACCGATTTTAAGGAAAAACATCCGCAGCAGCCAGCAACGCTTTATTGACAACATCCTTATTGACTCCAGTCAATACGCCCCTTTCTTCAAAATAACCCAACATATTTTCCATTGGCATGTTTCCCGTAAGATCGTCTTTGGCCATAGGGCAGCCGCCGTAGCCTTTGAGCGCTCCATCAAATCGACGACAACCAGCTTGATATGCGGCATCAACCTTTTCGCGCCAAGTGTCGGGAGTCGTGTGGAGGTGTGCGCCAAAATTGACGGAAGGCAAGGCTGGTATCAGCGCGTTGAAAAGTCTGTCGATACTACCTCGGCTTGAAGTGCCAATGGTATCGCTAGGAGCCAAAATTTCAATTCCAAACTCACGGTGCAGTCGCTCTGCCCACATAATCACATTATCAGGACTCCACTCTTCTCCATACGGATTTCCGAAGGCCATGGAAAGGTATACCACCACTTCTTTGTTTGCTCGGTCGGCAATGGTTTTGATCTCCTCTACTCTTGAAAGCGACTCTTCCAAAGTAGCATTGGTGTTGCGCTTTTGAAATTCTTCCGAAACGGAGAATGGATAA
>CAZKXG010000010.1:14129-17626 GCA_964556465.1 uncultured Cryomorphaceae bacterium
TAAATAGGCAATTTCGTCAAATTGAGATGCGTCTTCAGCTCCACGTTTATTAGCAATGATCGCTAGAAGTTTCGTTGTTTCGTTCAGCTTCAAGCCCTTAAGGACTTCCGCCGTGTCAGCCATCTGAGGAATTGCTTTAGGACTGACAAACGAACCAAAATCGATGGTATGAAATCCCGCTTCGATGAGCAAGTTGATGTAATCAATTTTCTTTTGGGTCGGGATAAATTCCTTGATGCCCTGCATGGCGTCACGGGGACATTCAATTAACTCGAGCATCTTCGATAATTTTTTGGTTGATTTTCTTGACTAGTGAAGGGCCTTCGTAAACAAAGCCTGTGTAGAGTTGCACCAGAGAAGCACCGGCATTGAGTTTCTCCATGGCATCTTCAGCACTGTGAATCCCTCCCACTCCAACGATTGGGATGGAACCATTCGACTTTTCGTGAATATAACGAATCACCTCCGTAGATCGAGATGTGAGTGGCTTACCACTAAGTCCGCCTGCGCCAATTTCTTCCACTTCTGTGATTGGGGTTTCTAGTCCTAAGTTTGATCGATCGATGGTAGTATTGGTGGCGATGATCCCGTCGATTTTTGTCTCTGTCACGATTTCCACGATATCATCGAGTTGAGAATCGGTAAGATCGGGAGCTATCTTGAGTAAAATAGGCTTATTTACGGGTTTGGTAGCGGCTTCTGCTTTGAGCGCTCTCAAAAGCTTTGTTAGTGGTTCTTTTTCTTGCAGCTCGCGCAGTCCTGGTGTATTAGGCGAGGAGACATTTACGGTAAAGTAATCCACCACATCGTACAATTCATTTAGCAAAATCAGATAATCATCGAGCGCATTTTCGTTTGGCGTTAACTTGTTCTTGCCGATGTTTCCACCAATTACTACGGTGCTGTAGCGGGTTTTGAGTCTACGAACGATTTTTTTAACCCCATCGTTGTTGAAGCCCATTCGGTTGATCAAGCCTTGATCTTCGGGCAACCGAAAGAGCCTGGGCTTCGGATTTCCGGCTTGCGGTTTTGGTGTGACAGTCCCAATTTCTACGAAACCAAATCCCATAAACGAGAATTCATTGAAGAGCTTGGCGTTTTTATCAAAACCAGCCGCCAATCCGACGGGGTTTTTGAATTTGATCCCAAACACTTCTCGCTCAAGCGAAGGGTGATTAACGTTGAAAGCCCCGTAAAACAAACTTTTCACCATTGGCAACTGAAATATGACTTTCAGAAATCCGAATGAAAAATTGTGTGCCTGCTCAGCGCTCAGTTGAAAAAGTGTCTTTCGAAGTATGGATTTGTACATCGCGGCAAAAGTAAGGCGTAAAGATCGAACCAAATAATAAATTTCAAGTCAAAACAGACAGGCAGGACCAAGAATAAAAATGTCCTTGATGGATAAGACTCTATTTACTCAATTCTATTTCAGACCGGATTATTTCCAAAATCTTCAATATCTTTTTTCGTGTGTCCAGCGATTGCCAGTTCCCGGCTTGGTGCATCCGACCGATGATAATCACGTAATTCTGAAATGAATTATCACCAAGGATTTCCTCAAAAACATCTTGGCTCATGCTTCTCGGAACATTGAGCGTTCGACTCCGCCCTTTCGTAAAGAGCTGATTCATTTTATCATCAGCCTTGTGATTAATCGTTGACCGAAGATCAAAGTTTTCATTCAAATAGGGAATATAACTTTGGTAAATTAGATTAGCGGTTAGTATCTCTTGTTCTGTCAATTCTCCAACTGCACCCGACCATGAAGTGAGTTGTGTTTTCAGCTCTTCACTTTGGATCAGATAAAACTTTCCGGAGTTAAGGAGCTCATTCGTTACTCCCTCTGCGGGATCAAAAGTAGGATCGTATTTGGTGCGATTGAAATGAAAGCTGACGCTATCCAAAAATGATTCCTCTACCCCATTGTCAGCATAGTGAATTAGCATTTCAACGGATCTAATAATGAGGTTTCGCATCTCAATCTTTTGATCGATCTCTTCTAGGTTCGCTTCATACTCAACCAAAAGTTGATTTAAAATTTTCACCTCTTGGCTTCTGTTGCCGGATTCAATCTTCCAACTGTTAATAGCCACAGCAATGAGTATCCCGATCACGACCAGTACAATCTCTCCAATTGCATATTTCAGATATCTCCTGAACTTATTATTGACCAGCAGCTCAGCCCGTTTTTTCCCGAAAACTTTAGCCATAAAATTCGATTCTATCGATTCAAATATTCGAGGGCAAGTTAATTCTTATCACTTAGTTTTAAACTGTGATCTGATGAAACACGAATTTGCTCCATCAAACTAGGGGAATATTGCCATTTCTATTGCTCAATAACCACACTCTATCCAAAAAATGCGGGCTTTCCAGGAACTAATTCTACTTTTGAGTGTTCAATTACAAACCTAAAAACACACAACACATGTCATTTAAATTACCTGATTTACCATATTCTTTTGACGCGCTAGAACCACATATTGATGCGCGCACTATGGAAATCCACCACGATAAACATCATGCCGGATATACCTCAAAATTGAATGCGGCTATTGAAGGCACCGAACACGCAAACAAAACCATTGAGCAGCTTTTAGCCCACGCCGATAAACTAGGTGCAGGAATCAGAAATAACGGAGGTGGTTTCTACAATCATTCTCTTTTCTGGAAAGTGATGAGTCCTAATGGCGGAGGAAATCCGACAGGATCATTAGCCAGCGCGATAGACACTGATCTTGGCGGAATGGAAAAGCTCAAAGATTCCTTTAACAATGCAGCCGCCACACAATTTGGTTCCGGTTGGGCATGGGTAATCGTTGGTGAAGATGGAAAGCTTCATGTGACACATACGCCAAATCAAGACAATAACTTGATGCCCGTAACAGACAAAAAGGGGACGCCAATTCTCGGACTTGACGTTTGGGAACACGCTTATTACCTGAATTACCAAAATAGAAGACCTGACTACATTTCAGCTTTTTGGAATGTAATCAATTGGAAACAAGTGGCTGAAAACTACGAGGCAATTAAAGGATAATATAAAACCGCAAACAAGAAGTCGTCTTTTCATTTTTGAAAGGGCGGCTTTTTTATTTGGTTTAAATTTGCACCATGGCTTCACCTAAAGAAGTAAATATCAAGAACAAAAAAGCGAGCTATGAGTACGAACTCATCGATAAGTACGATGCAGGTATTCAGCTTACTGGCCCCGAAATAAAGAGCGTTCGCGCAGGTAAAGCCAGTATTTCTGAAGCCTACTGTTTTCTGCGAAAGCATGAGCTATGGATCAAGTCAATGCATATTTCACCATACGAACCAGCCAGTTACAACAATCCTATCTCTCCTACTCGCGATAGAAAACTCTTGCTGAATAAGAAAGAAATAGAGAAACTGGAAAAGGCGATGAAGAACAAGGGACTGACAATTGTTCCTCTCAAAGTTTTTATAGCCGATTCAGGATATGCCAAGGTTAAGATCTCTTTGGCCAGGGG
>CAZKXG010000010.1:17757-30747 GCA_964556465.1 uncultured Cryomorphaceae bacterium
AATCAATTGCTTCTTCTCCACTTCAGAGGAATTTGTGAACTCTACGAATATTGGTGCCTCAGTGAGCTTTACATGGACGAAATCTTTTTCTGGTATCTCGCAAAAGGAAATGAAATAATCCGCGTAGGTATTAAATAACTCAATCCAAGACTCAAAAAGCCTGACAGCTTCTGCAGCACTTGAAGTGTTTGCCAGCCCCAGTTTAATATGAGTTTCGCCTCGATTATATACTTCTAACACTTCTTGATGGCCTTTGACAGAACTAAAGTCAATGAGTATGGGTTGATCCTTGTGCGTCACATCGAGTCCAAGAGATTTTGAGGCAAGACCAATCCTTTCCAGTTTAACTATGCGGGCCTTCGCCAGCTTCGGAATGAAAGCCCGTCGCATAAAAAAGGAAGCCTGTTCGAAAACGGCTTCCTCATAAGCTTCCAGTATATCTTCTTTATTTGCAGATGCGCTAGCATCCAAGACCATTCGAGCTTCGCTCTCTGTCATTGCTTGATCAAACGTTTTGTTACAGACGAGCCATTTACTCTAATCTCAACCAGATAGACACCTTGATTCAGGTTACTAATGTCGAGTGTGATCTTTTGGGTCGCATCATTGTATTCACCTTCAAACATAGTTTGACCAATAATATTGATGAGCTTGATCTCCACCGAATTACTATTGATATCCTTTAGCTGAAGAAATACTTGATCAGCAGCAGGAACGGGGTAGAGATTAATGTTCTTCTCGTTTAACTCAATAGCAGCACTCAAATCGAAGAGATAAGAAAACTCAGCAATAAAGGCATCTTCAAATCCTTCGGCATCTATCGACTCTCCTTCTACCAAACCTAAAGATGAGCTGAACTGACCAACAACGACCATTCCTTCCGCTCCAGCGAAAAAAGCATCGTTTGCCCGCTCTCCACCAACGCCACCAAAAATATCTGCCTCAACAAAATCTCCTGACTCAGCTTCATAAACGGATACAAAAACGTCAGATGCGCCATTAGAGGGGATTTGGGTCCCAAAATCACCTGGAACAAAAGTTGCCGATACATCAAATGACCCTGCCAGAAAGACTACACCGTTGTTCTCATGAACTCCAGCACAATAATCAGCCGTAGAGCTCGATTCAACATATTTTGCCCAAGCTAGACTTCCGTCTGATACGGAATGCTTTGAAACAAATGGATCGGCAAAGAGGGGTGAAATGATTTCTTCACTATCTGAAGGATCAAAATCCGTATCTTCCTGGATCCGCCCTCCCAAGTAAATGCTTGCTTCATCTTCAGAAAAGGCGATGTGCGATATCTCG
Organism: uncultured Cryomorphaceae bacterium; assembly: GCA_964556465.1. GTDB lineage: Bacteria > Bacteroidota > Bacteroidia > Flavobacteriales_D > Cryomorphaceae > JAKVAV01. Next base: position 19,066 of record CAZKXG010000010.1, read on the forward strand.
TTTGCTTGACCTTGATTTTGGAAGTCATACGTCCATTGCTCTGTACCTTCTGAGTCGAGAACCCCTGCAAGCATGCTTTGCACCGGTATTCCCGCGGTGATACCGTTCACCAAGGCACCCATGGCCACATCGCCATTTGCACGAGCAGTCAGAGCCGAAACAGTTTCATTGTTTGCATCGGGAGCTACCAGATAAGACCAGTCAAAATTTCCGTCAGTATCCAACTTAACTACTGCGGCATCCAGTCCACCAACCGGAGTGACCAAATTTTCGCCCTCCTCGGATGGATCAAGGTCAATTTCACCTCCGAAACGAACACCAATCAGATTATTATCTTGGTTATCGATTTCCAGAGCTGAAACGCGATCAGAACCAACACCTCCGAATTGCTTTACCCAAACGAGCTGAGCCATAGAATCATATTTGGCAACGAATCCGTCCTGCCCCTGCACTGCAGTCAAGTTGCTAGTAAGTGCTGAAGGGTCAAAATCTACTGTAAGCGAAAACCCGCCTGAGATGATCACATTATTCTCAGAATCTACCCCCAAGCCATGAGCGGCCATCCCATTATTTAAACCAATTCGACCAAGATTAAAAGCCCAGTTTAAACTTCCATCAGCACCGTAGGAGGCAAGAAAAAGATCAGGTGACCCAAGTGGTTCAATAATGAACTCCGTAACCCCCGGATCGAAATCAACTTCTTCACCAAAGGTCCCGTAAACTATTCGATTCCCTTCGGAGTCAATAACTGTGTGCACAGCGTTATCAATCAAGGTACTACCAATTGAAAATTGGCTTTCTATAGAGACAAACGGATCTTGACTAAAACCAGATTGAAATAGGAAAGCGGAAAAGACTAGGAGTAAATATTTTTTCATGATACAAGTTGATCTAATGAATTTTACCTTACGTTAAGGAGTAGAGAAGGTTTGTCAAAATTCGTGCAAATTTGGGTAATATGAAATTTCCATGCGTTAGTGTCATCAGAAAAACATCAACAAATTTAGTCGACAACCACTGAAAATACCTAATTAACAATGGTTTAGAAGATATATAGCTAATTGATTTCTAGACGGATATTTTCAACTGATGCCTAACATCTGATGAACATAGAGAAACAAAATTGCTACATTACATCAGAAGAATCACTTTTCCGGATTCAATCGCTCTTCTAATTCAGAGAAATATCCAAAGTTCTAGCCAAACACTGGTTTTTGTCGTATTGCATACAAATGTGCTCGATCCTAAAACCAAAAGCCCCCTCTAAAGCGTTACTAACATAAATCAAAAGAAATGAAGCATTATTTCATCATCATTATCACTCTACTTTTTGCACTGACAGCTTGCAGCCAAAATGCTAGCAATACAGATACTGAGCATGACCACCAATATAAAGTATCCAAAACCGATGAAGAATGGAAAGAACTACTCACCGCGCAAGAGTATGAGGTTCTTCGTCAAAAAGGAACGGAAAGAGCGTTTACAGGAGATTTGCTGGAAAACAAAGAAGAAGGAACATATACATGTGCGGCTTGCGCATTTCCGCTTTTTGAATCAGAAACCAAATTTAAATCGGGTACCGGCTGGCCAAGCTTTTACACCTTCATCGGGGATACAAACGTTGTTGAGATAGCTGATCGAAGTTACGGCATGGTTCGAACTGAGGTCGTTTGCGGGCAGTGTGGTGGTCATTTGGGCCATGTATTCGAGGATGGACCTAAACCGACAGGATTGCGCTATTGCATTAACTCGGTGAGTTTAGACTTTAGAAAGGATTGATATTTAAGATTCTCAATTTTTTAAACTTCTCTCCTTTCATTGAAAGTCGTTGTAAGGCAAACTCAGCGAAAAGCTCTTCCTTATACCAATTTCTTTCCCTTGTTTTCTTCACTACTTCTGCGTGGGGAGTATTAGTGTAAGCCGTTTCTTTCAAGCTCTTTAGGTTCTTCCAAATGCTAAATGTCGCTTGCATGAAAATAGGGTACTCACCTATTCCAATTTGATGAAGAGCTGGCGCTGAATGCATGAATGAAGAAACTTTTGGAACGTTTCTCCAGAAATCAGGCAGAGCTTTTGTTCGAATGGTAGCCCTAGTGATTACTGCCAATGGATCCGAATTGGTAAGTACACTGTTATCATAATCAAAAGGCACTTCTCCCGTCCATGATCCATGCCCTTTGAAAGGAACCAACAGAGCCTGCATGTGCTGATCTGCATTTGACAGATACCAACTGTACTGCTGATTCTTGATCAAAAAGTCCATTGCGCTTTGCTCTGATTCGAAAAAGGACAAAATCACATACCGCTTAAAATCGGGCCAGATGCTAAATCCTGTGCCACTGCCAGTCCCCATCATTTTTGTTTGTAAAAGACCGGGAGCTGAAAAAAGATCTGAACCTCGGCCTATGTTCTTGAAAGCTTCAAATGCTCTGGCTGAGGATTGAAAAAGAAATTCGCTATAGAGAAGGTATCGCACTTTGATGAATAGACAACGCTAGTTTGAGAGCTTTGTTAAATCAATCGTTTGCAATGATTGATTGACATCAATTTTAATTCCCTTAACGCCCGCACCTTCTGCAGCTTCCAAATCACGCCATTTATCGCCGATCATCAAGGATTGATCAGGATCTATTCCATGTCTCGCAATCGCCTTTTCGATCATCCCAGAGTGAGGCTTACGGCAAAGGCAGTGACTAATCGCATCGTGATGAGGGCAGAAATAAGTGTCGACATATGCTACACCTGCCTCCAAAAATATTGATTTCATGTAGTCGTCTATCTCGTAAAAATCCTGAAAGGTATAGCGGTCTTTAGCAATTCCGCCTTGATTGGTAATCACAATGATGACATAGCCTTGCTCAGACCATTCTACTAGAGTGGACACAACATCAGGCAGAATAGTGAATTCAGTAATTGAGGTGGTGTAATCTCCTGGGTCGTGATTAACTACACCATCACGATCTAAAAAAATGGCCTTTTTCATTAAGAACTGGGATTGTAAGTCTCAAAGGTATGGTCTGAGTAAAATATGACAATCTTTTCTATAGATCTTTCTTTGGATGAATTAGCATTTAATGCTTCTAAGACAGGATTCGACGTCTTTTGCTCCTCCTTTAGTGCCTGACTCTTATGAGCTGAGGGTTTCTCTGGCGATTTTCCTGTCAAGAGCCAGCCGGCATCTACCCTCGGAAAGGCTTCAACCACCTTCAGGAGGAAATCCATTGATGGTCGATTGCGGCCATTGAGAATGTGAGAAACGCCCGAACGCTGAACGCCAATCCTATCAGCAAATGACGAGGTGGTTAAATTGTTAACCGTGATTATCGTCTTGATTCTATCCGCTAGGTCCATTTGTACATATGTATCATTTAATTAAGCCATAAGGCAAATACTCAAAAACGTTTCTAAACGTCAATGGCTTATTTTGGTTAAACTTTTCATCGATCAACAATCACTTTAAATGCTATCTATCAATTTTTTACAGTTTCAATAAAACAAGTACAAAAGATTGTTACAACTATAGACAAAAATAGGCATGAGATTGAGAGTTAGGTATACACATGTAATCTTTTTTCCTGTCAATCCTGCTACACTTGTATCCATGAACATTTGGCATGAGGGGATGTTGTTGAAACGTAATGAATCTGGCGCAAGCAAAAAAAATATTGAGTCAACACCTACACCCCTATTTCCACCACAAGAAATACATGGAGAAACAGTCTCTTGTTTTCGAGAGACGAACCAGTTTTGGTAGTTCAGTATTCATTGCTACTATCACAGGGGATGAAGAAATGGCCTACGTGAAATTTTTCATTGGTATCCGACACGACTTGGTAGAACTTACCTTGACCAATACTTTTGGTTTAGAAGACTATTTTCGAAATTCCAGTTATTCGCTCTTATTGAGTTGGAATCAGCTCGATTCTAGGTTAGCCTCCTCTCTCCCATCTAAGGATTTGAATGATATGACTACGATAGGCGATATGGCTATTGATTTCATGGATCGCAAAGGATTTGACTTTCTCAATCATTATAAGCACTTAGTTAGTCTAGACAAATTGTACAATGACTCTTCTGATAAGGCAGCCAAGTGGAACAATCACAGCTATTTGCACCGATTCAGGGCGATGGCTATAGCCAAGTTGGTTGGACGTCAAGACTATGATCAGCTCTTAAAAGTTCATCGAGATTATTTGGAGAGCCGAGGATTGACAGGCCCCATCATTGCAAAATTTGACACTACCTTTGCCCATCTGAAGAAACTCTCATTTAATTGATGTCACAGGACAAAAACCAAAACGACGACTTCGTCAATCCGATCGACTCTGATAAGATTACAGAAAGCCCGGGATTGATTCCTTACCCGCATCACGTCGGCAGTCCGGCTTTCACTCCTACCGAAAAAGGAGTAATAAAGAGTCGTTCGATGAAAGCTATGGAGGAGCAAAGTAATATGCAGCTTCAGCAAATCCAAGAGCAAATTTCCCTTCTTGCGAAGCAAGCGGAGAAATTAAAAAACCGCGTGGAGGTGTCGAAGGCGGTTTATTTGGCGGATATGAATTTCGACCCCATAGTTGGTTCAGAATATCATCTATACGCCCGTGAAGAGGATGCATTTGTTCTTTCAATGGTATCTCCTGAAGAATGGGGCAAAAAGCCACCCTTCAAGCATTTCGTAGCTTCGGTTCGGCTTCTAGCCGATCGCACTTGGGAGGTAACCCGAGAAGAACTCTAGAAGTCTTTTTTCTTCAAAATTAAGAAGATCAAAAAAGTAATTACACCGCCCCATGCACTGGCTTTGAGGACGTCTTGCCACGAAATGAAATCAGGTGTCTCCATAAGAATGTATTTCGAGAAAGGCACTCTTACAATTGAGGACATTGTATCCAAAGGAACGAGAAACCTGAATGTCGGATGGTTTTCTCCGACGTAAATACCAACGATCCATTCAATGAATATGTAGATGAGAAAAACTACAATGGTGATTCCTGATCGACGTATCAGTAACGCAAGAAGCATAGCAAATAAGAAGGTATAGAATAGTTCCAAAGCGTGTCCGGGAATAAAAACCAAGGTGCTGCCGAAGGCTTCCAGGCCCGATTCCGAGCGAGCTAAACCTAAAGTTAGACCCAGGACGAACAGAACTAGTGCTGAAGTGATTGCCAGAAAAGCGGCAAAACTAAGTTTTGACAAAAAAAACTCTGTTCTCGATAATCCGTCAATAATATTCTGTCGATGAGTTTTGTATGAAAACTCATTACAAATCGAAATGATCAAGAGAAAAGCAGGGAAAACCGAGAAATAGTATGCGATATAGGCTAAATTGTGCCAAATATCTTCCCAGTCATAGATGGGGAAAAGAGATGGGTTAATACCTCTAAAATCCAATCCTTCTCTTGTCAGATAATCGAAAAAGGCTCCTAAACCTATTACAGTTGCTGATATAGCCACAAAGTAGAGTCCTAAGAGTATCCAAAGAGCCTTGTTCGACTTCAACTTGAGGTATTCAATTCTTACTAACCTAAGCATTGTCTTCAGCCTTTAGAATTTCCAAAAATCTTTTTTCGAGAGAGTTTGCTTGTGGAACAAGCCTATTCAGCACAACACCTTCGCCTATGAGGTAAGAATTGAGGTCTGTAGCATTCTTATTCGTGTCAAGCATTACGACAAATGCATCACCTTCTTTCCGATGTGAAGAAATAAATTCTCCCCTGCCTAGAGCAGCAGTTAAAGCGGTTTCATCTTCTGCCCATATTTCGTATCGAGCTTTCTCTTGGTCGAGTTCATTGACCTTGCCCTGGTATATCTTCTTACCTGACTTGAGTACAGCGAAATCGGTACAGATCCGCTGAACTTCTGAAAGCATATGACTAGCTGTAATGATCGTTCGTCCCTCATTCGCCAAGTCAATTATCAGATTGCGAATTTCAGCAATCCCTTGAGGATCTAGACCATTCGTAGGTTCATCCAATATCATTACCTCAGGGTCAGAAAGTAATGCGGATCCTATGGCCAATCGCTGTTTCATCCCAAGGGAAAAAGACCGAAAAGGATCATCTTTTCTGGAAAGGAGGCCTACCCTATCAAGCACTTCGTTTATGCGGCTTTCAGGTGTTTCTTTAATGGCTGCGGCGACTTTTAAATTTTCAGCTGCGGTGAGATAATGATAGAAGCACGGGGCCTCCAGAATTGCTCCGATTTTCTTACGAACCTGATGACCTTGCTCTCCTTCAAACCAATCATAGGAGCCCGACGTAGGATTAACTACTCCCAGAACCATTCCCAAAGTGGTTGATTTTCCGCTACCGTTTGGCCCGAGAATTCCGAAAACAGAACCTTTTGGAACATCGAGCTCTAAATTATCCACAGCAGTAAGACGACCAAACTTTTTGGTAAGGCCTGATATATTAAGTACAGATGTCAATTCTCGGCTTTTATAGTTTTGGTGTTTAAAGAATCAGCTTTCTCTTTGGACTCATTCACAATCTCCTCTTTGTCAGTATCTGTGATATTCAAAAGAGACATTACCTTATCTGAATTCAAATCTGAAAGTCCTTGAAGAGTGGCAATGGAAATTTCACCTTTTAATTCGACAAGCATTGTTGTCACATCCGCTCCTCCTATTAGTATCACGTATCTATCAATAGACAAATCTCTAATGTAGGCTGTGGATTTCGTATCGCCTGATTTAAATTCTGCCAGAAGCTCAAAACCTTCAGATTCAAGACCTGATTTTAACTCTTTGAAATCTCTTTGGAGTATGTTTAGGGAATCTGAATTTGTATAGAAAAGCCTTCCCTCTTTTACGCCTTCAAGTATACCTCCTTCCCCATTGCTAATGAACTTATCCAACATACGCACAGTGGTTGGATAGAAGTATAAATCAACCAGTTCACTGTCTATTTCAGACCGCTTGATGTAATCATCAAGTGTTTTACTAGGTGGGTTGACCTCTGTGCAGCTTGCCGCTATTAGCAAGATGAGGAGCAGAGAAATATTATTTGGTCTTTTTATCCTCATCTAAGCTTTCCAGGTAGTTCATACCTCCGATATCCATATTTTTCGAAATCTTGGAGATTTTTTCCAAATCGATAATTCCCGAAATACTCATTAAGAAGAGATTTCCTTTGCCTCCAACAATCATAAACAGTTCGGCAATTTGTCCGGACTCTTCTCGCACGAAAAAACGAACCTTTTCGTCCTTTTCATCCACGCTCATTAGCATTTCATATTCCTTACCGATTACTTTAATGGCCTTCTGATAGTCCACGTTTGATTCGGAATCATCGGTTGAAATGATTCTGATGCCCGTGAGATCCTTCATCGCATCCAGCACCTCCTTATTATCAGGATCATCTGTTTCAATGTTCGAAAAAAGACCAAACATCTTGCTGCTTATCGTAATGGATGTAAACTCGGGATCATCTGCATACTCCGAAAAGTATCGATCTATAGCATCCTGAGCCATCACCGAAAAGGTCATAGCCACCGTCGCAACGGAAAGAATTAACTTTTTATTCATTGTTTTCATCTGTAGAATCTTTTGCTGTCTTGTTGTAACTCATACCGGCTACACTTAGAGTAGCTTGGTGAAACTTTTCAATTTTCTGAACGGGTTTCTTTGCCTTATTCAATTTGGAGGAAGCAAAGGATAGAGCTTGCTTTGCCTCTTCAAAAGCTACTTCAGGAGATTCGAACTGCTCCTCTTGCTGGACTGATGCCACTACGGCGGCTTGGTCGGTATCACCTACAGCATACCAAATGGCAAAACTAAAGCAAAGCAGAACGACCGCTGCTGCGGCGTAACGCACAAATTCCAGTGGTGTGAATCTTCCCCTTACTATTTTCGAATCATTCTTATCCTCAATTGCCTCCCAAAAATCAGATTCGAAGGAATCGCCTAATTGAACATTGGACTTGTCAATTTCATCGCTGATAGCGGCCACGAGCTCAATAAATTCAGGCGACAGATCTTCACAACCATCAATAGCAGCCGACTTTAGTTCTCTCTCTTCTTCAAGAGACGTTTCGCCCTTCCAGTACTTCTCTTCGAGTTGTTTAAGCCTAAAATCACTCATAACTATAGCGTTTTTTTAATTCGTCTTTTATGGTGTTGCGCGCGCGATGGATGCTCACTTTAACCTGACTCATGCTTATTTCCATAATATCGCATATCTCCAAATAACTATACCCTTGTATTTCGCGTAGTGTGAAAGCGGTCTTTTGTTTTTCAGGTAGTTCATCGGTTATCCTTTTTACATTTTCAATGGACTCCTTTTCAGTAACCACCTGCAATGGGCTATGATTCGTAGCATGTGCAGGTTCGTGATGAATCTCAAGCTTTTCATTTCGTTTTCTACCTGCCCTCTTCAGCGCATCAAGTGACTTATTTCTGGTCAAGGTCATACACCAAGCTTCAAGATTATTTATACTCTCCAGATCCGGTCGAGTCTCCCATAACTTCATGAGCACTTCTTGAACGACGTCCTTAGCCTCTTCTTCATTCTTAAGGTAGGACAAGGCAAACCGATACATTTTATTGCGGTGGACAAATACATCTTTCTGAAAATCGCCTTTCTGCATCGGTTAGCTGTGGTTCAATCCGGTCTACTGAATGATGAACTTTCCTGAAACTTCTTTATCTCCTTTATCGGCTCTGATCACATAAACACCTTTCTCAAGTCCTGAAACATTTATGGAATTCATACCTGATTGAGCTTTGAATGTTTTCACTTCGACTCCTGAAGAGTTAAATATGCGAACTTGAGATGAGGTCAAATCATCAGAGAAGTTCACGTTCAATTCTCCATTTTTATTGACCGGATTTGGAAACACCTTAATATCAGATGTCATGCCTTCCAAACCTGAAAAAGCCGATGAGCTGGCCTTTGCCAGTTGCTGAGTCATCTGCCCTACATCGCTCATTTTCATATTTCCAACGAGACTCATAATGGCAAAAGTATTCTCACTACCTACTATACCGACTAATTCTCTAACCACTCCGCCTTCTTCATCAATGAGTAGTTTGAACCGAGTATCTTTTTCCTTGACAGTGATTAATTCTTCAAAATTAGACGGAAGCCTCTTTAGTGCTTCCTTAGCAGTTTGCATAGCAGAAGGGTCATTTTCGTCAACAATTACTCTGAGACCAGTAATCTGAGAAGCCATCTCTTTGTATTCTTTGAGGTCTTCTTCTTCTACATCAATTTGACCTACCAGTTCAAAGGCTTTACCCGAGAGCATCACCGTTGTTACGTCTTCTCTTCCTTCATATTCTGAGAAGTAAGAGGAAATCACATCCGTTTGAGCAGATGTTGAAAAGGCCATCATAATCAAGCCAATCAGGGTATAAGTTTGCTTCTTCATGTTTGTATGTTTTTGGATTTCAAAACAGAGACGATTCATCAATGACTTTGTTACAAACATCCTTTTTTTCTTTCTCTGTCTCGTAAATCAGTGAAAGCTGACTACCTTTGCAGGCCTCAAATGGAAGTAAGTTAGCTTACTAATTAAAGGAAAGTATGATCAATAAAATAATTAAATACGTTTTAATTGTCTTGGCCCTAGCTTGGAGTATCTACCAATTCACCATCGGCAATATTGGTAATGGAATACTTTTCATTTTGCTGGCAGGATTGGTAGTCCTTTTCCTTTTCAGACACGAATTGATCTTACTGGCGTTTCTACATGTCCGCAGAGGAAAGTTTGATAAGGCTGAAAAGACTTTGGCTAAAATCAAGCAACCTGATCAGTTGATGAATTCTCAAGAAGCGTATTACTATTATCTGATGGGTATGATTGAAGCTCAATCCAGAGGTGCGACTAAGTCTGAACGATATTTTCGCAAAGCTCTTTCTCTTGGTTTGAGAATGAAAACGGATCAAGCTGTTGCTAAGCTTAACTTGGCAGGTATTGCGGTAATGAAAAGAAAAAAGCGAGAAGCTATTAACTTGCTGGCTGAGGTTAAAAAGCTAGATACAAGAAATCTCCTGGACGATCAGGTAAAAATGATTAAGTCACAAATGAAACGGATTTAGCTTAGAGTCCTTTGCTTCTGATCAACTTTTGACGATTGGTGCCGGGTCCGTTAAAAGTTGTTCGATAACCAATCACTAACTCTACTCCTCCTTGTCCGTTATTGTTCTCAGATAGTTGGGAGGCGGTGAAGTCATAACTCACACCCAAAGAAAGGTCGTAATAATTAACACGACCAATAAAGTAAATGGCATCTTGCACACGGTAATACGCCCCTAAATTCATAGAAAGGTTATTTCTATAATCGGTAAATTCAGTTCGATCCCACAGTGAAAACTCGATTTCTGAACCGACATCAATAATTCGATTGGGGCCCTGAAACATCACAAACAAGTTAGGGTAATAAATTACGCTTTGCGTTTCGGGTGCCACAGCCATACTGATGTGACCCGTATATTTTCTCAGAAGATCATTTTGTTGACCTAATAACTCCATAGATGGCGTATTGGCATTTAATACAGCCGCTCCGGCAAGTATTCGTGCATTATCGCTAAAAGCATTAAACCAAGAGATACCACCACCTAAAGAAACATTTGATTCAGTCAAGTCTCCGACATAGGCTTCTCCACTTGAAACCGATTGATTGAAGTTCGTGCCGGTCCATTGAGTTTCCCACGTTGAATTGGTAAAATTCATAGATCGCTGAATGAAAGCTATCTGTAATCCCAGAGAGATATAATGAGGATTTTGCTCGGTTCCACCCAAATCTATCGCATAAGCTGCAGAACCCGCAATGTGCAACTGGTTAAAATCGATTGTTCCTGCATTGTCGTTCACCACAGTTAAACCAACACCTAAAAAGTTTTGGTCGTAGGCATCATTAGATATTTTAATTGGAGCATCTACAGATAAACCGAATGTTTTGTAGGGCTCCGCGACAGAACCATACTGACTTCTATAATTCAAAGCGCCACGAATATCATCTTCAAAGGCACCCGAATTAGCCGGATTATAAGTAATAGGAGACGCAAAGAATTGCGAATAATGGAAATCCTGCTGAGCCTGTGAAGTCAGAAGATAAGTGAAAAAAGCAAGTGTCAGAGCCGTTTTTCTCATAAGCTGATTTATCGAACCAGATTTACATCACCCGTATATACCTCGCGATTACCCTCCGCGAAGGTTACCTCAAGAGTGTACACAAATGTGCCTGCATTTAGTTCTTTTTCGTTGTGTAATCCGTCCCAACCTTCATTTTGATTTGTGGTTTCAAAAACAAGTTGCCCGTATCGGTTAAATATTTTGAATTCCATTCTTGTAATCCCTTGTCCCAGAACTCGAAGTACGTCATTTCTTCCGTCACCATTGGGTGAGAACGAATTCGGCACTCCAATAGCAGCTACAAAATTTACAGAAACATTTACGGTGTCAATGGCAGTGCACGAGCTATCTTGGTCGTAATAAACGATGAATGCTGTGGTTTCTTCAGGCGATATCTGCACCGTTTGTGACCTGAAATTATCTACTTGATCAAAAGGCTGCCATAGGAATGTTCCATTTGGTTCTTGACCACCCAAGCTAGCTGTAAGCTCTACAACCGCTCCAGAATTGATAGTAATATCAGGTCCTGCATTCAGTGGTGGGCGCTCACCGGCAAAAATCGTTTGAATTACGGGAGGTGCTTCTCCGGACTCATTGTAGGCTTGAAGT
>CAZKXG010000010.1:30757-33405 GCA_964556465.1 uncultured Cryomorphaceae bacterium
AATCTCCAACTTCAGGAAAGCATACCAGGCCAGGTTCGAAAGCTGTACTCGTTTCAGGAGTACCTCCCGTGAAGGTCCATCGGACAGAATCTGCATCGATAAAATCAGCAGAAAAGAATGCACAATCTCCTGCGCAAATAGTGTCCGGAATGTTAGGGATAATCGTTGGCCGACACTCAGGTGTGTTAACAACCGTTATCACATCAGTAAAAACTTGAGTTGCACTATCCGGAACACTCAATCTTTTTACTTTTAGCACTACATCGTAAGTGCCTGGGTTATTGTAGCAAATTTGAGAAGGATTGGCATCTGTAGATGTTTCGCTCCCTTCTACTGCTCCTGCAAAGGTCCATTCATGTTCGAAGAATTCACTTCCCAATCCGGTACTTTCGTCGAAGAAGTCGACACACTTGCCTGCGCAAATGGTGTCTTGGCTCACGGAGATTCGTGGAACCGGAGGATTGATGCAATTTTCTACAACAATGAAATCCGTTTTAATAATTTGTTCAGGGATGTCAATTCCATTCTCTACAATCAAAGTGACATCGTAAGAACCAGGTGTCTCATAGCAAATCACTTGAGGATTTGCTTCAGTAGAGGTCTGATTGATCCCACCGAAAATCCATGTGTAGTCAGTTTGAAATCCCAAGGACTGATTTTGAAAATCAACACAATCTCCGGCGCATATCAGGGTATCTGAAGCACCAAAGTTTGCTTCTATCGGACCCGTGCAGGGATCGACGGTTATCAGGATGCTATCAGGTCTGGCTGTAGGCCCTTGAGCATCGGTAGCCGAGAGTACTGCCCAGTATGAACCGGGAATGTCATAACACACTTCAGGGTTTTGCTGTGTAGAGACACCGGCCTCCGTCTCACCCACAGCTTGTCCTCCCGGCAGTGTCCAGTTCCATGCGGTTATCGGACTGCTTGAAGTAGATTCATCGGTAAACTGAACGCATGTTCCAACACAAAAAACTTGCTGAGATACTGAGAAGGCGATTTCGGGACCTGTACAATCCAACACCTCAATATAGTTTGGCAATTCTACTACTTCAGGAATGCCGGCAAAATTGGAGACTGAAACAGAGACATCGTAAAAACCAACCTCATTAAGGCATATATTGGTCGGGTTGGCTTGATTTGAACTTACAACATCAAGTCCGCTCTCACTGGTAAAAATCCATTGCCAAGTAGCTGGGTTGATATCACCAATTGAATTGTCAGATGTTAAATTCACACATTCTTCTCCAGAGCATGGAGTGACATTATCAATTTCAACAACGATAGTCGGACCACAATCTTGTACAGTAATGTATCCGGTTTGAACGACGGGGCCTCCGGCACCAATATTATCGGTGACCGTCAGAGTAACATCATACGTTCCGGGCTCATTGTAACAAATATTCGAAGGATTCTGCAGAGCACTTGTAGCCGGAACAGCTCCTTCAAACTCCCAAGCATAAGTCGCAAACCCTGCGCCGGTTGAAAACGGGTCAAAAACAGTTTCACTGATAAAAGTGATACAAGAGAGTTCGCAGAAATCAGTATTTCCATCTAACACAGAAAATGCCGGAGCCGGCACGCTTGGAGGAGGCCCTGCATCAACACGCACAAAATCGATGGCTACAGAAGCCCTAAGGCCGCCCCCTATTTCACTGTCGTCATTAAACCAAGTAAAACCAATGCGCACATTTGCATTATTATTGGCCGAAGCAGGCAAAGGAATAGTAACCTCATCCCAAATCATATTCGGGCCACCGAAACACAAACCTGAATTGGTGAAGTCTTGCAATGTGTTCCAGTTGAGCCCATCGAAGTATTCAATCCTGGCAAAATCCGCCACATTCAAAGAATTGTGGGCAAACCGAACAGTTACGGTATTCGTAAATGAACCTGAACAATCAATTACGGGAGATTCGGCGCGAGTAGCAGTCAAAAAAGGAAATCCGTTTCCCGGCTCATCATAAAAGGCACCTGAATCTACATTGCCACTGGCATTGCCAATATGGAGTGTTCGTTGACCTCCGAATAAACAATCATTTACACAACCTCCTAAAAAACCACTTCCGACCGCCGAGTTACTGATGTACCACCTATTTGCAAGGGGACCATTTGTCCCAACTTGTGTTACATTCCAAGCACCTTGACCGGGATCAAAACCATTGGCTAAGGTACCTTGTCCTCCACATCCGAAAGGATCATCACCAAAGTCTTCTTCATAAATCTGGGCATTTCCAAACATTGAAGCACCAAATGTGAATAAAAGTAAAAATGCGATTGTAAGAAACCCAACAGTCCTCATAGAATTGAAAAAACGTTCACGTTGTGTGCGAATTAAGCGCCAAATATTTGAATTAATTCCGTGAAAATAGGGATTTACATTTGTACGGCTACTCATTGCATCAGTATTAACAGGTCAATCATTGGTTATAATTGAGCTTGTGCGACCAAAGATGAAAACTTAGCGAACGCACAAGCACCAAAGAATCAAGAGTTTTCCACACCTACCTTCTTAATAGATATTACTTCTCATGCTTCTCGTTCAACTGACGAAAAAAAAATAAAATGGATGCCGCAAACCACGACTCCATTTTATTTCAAATCATAAGGTTATTGCTTGATAAGCTTAGTTTGAGCTATAGAATTTC
>CAZKXG010000010.1:33415-34345 GCA_964556465.1 uncultured Cryomorphaceae bacterium
CTGTGCTTCAATGCCTTGCGCTGCATCTACAATCAATAAAGCCCCTTCACAAGCAGCAATCGAACGAGAAACTTCATACGAAAAATCGACATGACCGGGAGTGTCAAGTAAATTCAGAATGTAAGCTCCTCTTGTAAATTCGGTCAAATTCAATTCCAAACGATCAGCGTTTAACCGATTGACCTGGATCAACCTTCCATCAATGGAATAGACTGCTAAAGAATGTGCATCAGAACTATAGTTGTCAAGATCGATTAAAACTGATTCTTGAGCCGGGTTTGGATAAATAGTCAATGGATTTCTTGAAATGGAATAGTCGCGGTTGCTTAATGAGGTAACCTCAGTGGTAGACTCTATTTGACAACCGTTTTCATTGGTTATCACTAAAGTGTATTCTCCAACTTCGGTTAACTCCAGTTCAGCAGTGCTCCCAACGAGATCACCATTTAAAAACCACTCATAGGAGTCACCATTCAACGTGGACGAGAGCACGTTACCGGATTGAACAATCGGATCTATTAACTCATCTTCAGGATCAATGAGGCGGTGAATTCCATTAGAATTCGAAAAATACACTTCTCCCCAAACATCCTCGCCAAAGGTGGACACAAAACTCTGCCCGATAGTTCCAAAATTCTGAATTTCAGTTACGTCACCGTTTTGAACTACTGCCCAATAATTCCCCGAACATAAATCTGTGTAGAAGTACCACCCGTCAAAGGCTTCAAAAGAAGGGCCGCGATAGATTCTTCCTCCTGTTACTGAGCAATTGCCCCCGGTATGAGGATAATCTAGAATTGGGAAAACATAATCTGAAGCCGTACAGCCTGATAGAATATTATCAGCATTTCCTTCATAACAGCGCCATCCATAATTCACACGATGGTATAAATTTTTTATTCAGTGACCATGGATATTGCTATAATAACA
>CAZKXG010000010.1:34355-35413 GCA_964556465.1 uncultured Cryomorphaceae bacterium
AGGCTCGAAGTTGACTTCTTCAAACGCATTCTGGCCAACATCGGCGATGTACATATTGCCTGTTTCTCTGTCAAAGGCAAACTTCCAAGGATTCCTTAAACCAAAAGACCAAATTTCATCTTGACCGAAGTCATCAAATATGTATGGATTGTCTGAAGGAATCTCATAACCCGTCTCAGGTGTCACATCGATACGCAGCATTTTACCCAAATAGGATGTGATGTCTTGAGATCTATTGTTCGGATCATTACCCGATCCGCCATCACCTGTTGCTATGTAAAGCAGCCCATTGGAGCCAAACTCGATATGACCACCATTGTGATTGTTAAAATCTTGATTAAACTGAATCAGAATTTCTTCAGAATTCGGATCACCGAAGGCAGGATTGTCCGAGTCAACCGTAAAACGCGAAACGCGCGTAACAAGTCCGCCATCCGTAGCGGTATAATTGACATAAAAGCGGCCTGACTCACAAAAATCAGGAGCAAATGCCAAGCCCAGAAGACCTCTTTCACCGCCGGAGGTAACCCTATCTTCTATATCCATGAAAGGCTCCTCCTCAACAGAACCATCCCGATAAAACACTCTTATTATGCCTTCCTGTTCGGTAGCGAATATTCGCTCATCGCCTGCATGAGTAATCGTTGTAGCAGAGGAAATCTCAGTCAGAATGGTTTCTTCATCAATTGAAAAATTACCCGAACCCTCTGTTCCGTTTTCGGTATTGTCATTATCATTTGATTGGTATTTAAGTGCATCCGAAGATTGAAGGGGAATTTCATCGCTTTGCGAGAAGCAAGCTAATGAGAGCATTAGAGTGAATGCAGTGATGGATAATACTTTCATAACAGGTTGTATTTTTTTACAAAACTAATAAACGAACAAGTATGGCTACAGAATCATTAATTTTGCGGCCGAATAGGATTCTTATGAAACTAAAAGAAGCACTTTCTACCCGAAAGACTTTTGCGATCATATCACACCCCGATGCGGGCAAGACTACCCTGACGGAGAAATTCCTCCTTTTTGGAGGTGCCATTCAAACCGCAGGTGCTGTA
>CAZKXG010000011.1:0-11996 GCA_964556465.1 uncultured Cryomorphaceae bacterium
CTAAGATAACATCCCTTTTTGGTTTACTATTTTGTTTGTCTTAAAGTCCTAGTTGAACCTTCACTTTGGCTGTTACATCTTCGCCACCCGCAAACAATAGGCTACCATTGCTTGCGTCAAAAATATATGTATAGCTTTCGGCCTCTCCAACGGCTACAGCCGCCGTCCGTACTTTTTCGAACATACCCGCCATGAGCTCGTTTTGCTTGGTTTCAATTTCAGTGTAAGCTGTTTGCTGAAATTCTTGAATACGCTTTTGCAAATCCTGAATCTCACCTGCTGCACTGGCCTGCATAGCTTCTGACATAGAAGTGTCACTCTCGAACTCAGTAACTTTTGCTTGATACGTTTCTACCATTTTATTCAAACGGCCTTCCAGTTTTTGTTGTAGTTCTTGGATTTCTTTTTCAGCAGCGGCCCTTTCAGGCAAAAGCGTTACAATTTCTTCAAAGTTAGCGTGACCCAGCTTTTGTGCTTGGACAGATGCTGTCGCTCCAATGATCAATAATGCTGCAATGATTAGCTTTTTCATTTCTGTGTTTTGTTTACTGAATGTCTGTTTTCTGTGATTAACGACGAGGTGATTGTCCGTCTTTGCTTTGTTCTTGACGCGTATCCGTACCGCTGTCTCGATCGCTTTCATCGCTGTCTTCGCGGTCGCTGGCACTAACGCCAAGCCTACTTAAAACCCGATCGCTCTTGTCGTAGCGAGGATCGGCATATAAAATATTTGATTGACCTGCTTTATCAAAAATAACTGAGAACCCTCCTCCGTCAGCTACTTGTTTGATAGCCTGAAAAACTTCTTCTTGAATCGGTTGGATCAATTCTTCTCTTCTTCTGAATAGATCTCCATCTACTCCGAACCGTTGCCTTTGAAGTGCTTTTGCTTCTTCTTCTTGACGAATAATTTCATCCTCTCTCTCCTTGCGCATATCTTCAGTTAAGAGCACTTTCTCAGCCTGATATGCTTTGTACAGTCGATCGATTGCTTCGTATCGCTGCTCAATCTCTTTTTGCCATTGGCTGGAAATCCGATCCAATTCTTTTTGGGCATCCTGATAAGATTCCAAATTCTTTAAGATGTAATCTGTATCGACATAGGCATATCTCTGGGCTGAAATAGTCAAACTACAAAGAGTGGCTATTGCTATGAAGAAAAATGCTTTTGAAATTTGTTTCATGTCTTAATGATCAAGCCCTTAGAGGGGCAGCGAATTTACAATATTTTTATAGTTCTCCAAGATTCATGCCAATGGTAAAGTGAAACTGTCCCTGTGGCATAGCAGGTCGGCCAGGCACATCATCAAACCTCCAACCGTAATCTAGACCCATCAAACCGAACATTGGAAGGAAAATCCTTACCCCAACCCCTGTGGATCGATACATTCTGAAGGGATCGAAATTCTCAATTCCATCGAAGGTATTTCCTGCTTCCAAGAAACCCAAAGCAAAGATGGTGGCTGAAGGATTAAGTGATAGAGGGTACCTTAGCTCCAAAGTTTGTTTCATTACAATATTGGCTCCTTCAGGGGGGGATAGGCTCAAGTCGTCGTAGCCGCGAAGGGCAATAATTTCACGACCATCCAAAGCAAATCCCGTCAATGCAGCTCCCCCGAGGTAGAATCGCTCAAAGGGTGAAATTCCTTTAGATCGGCTGTAATAACCCAGGAATCCAAAACCTGATCTCGTCATCAATACGAGTTTAGGCGCTAGCTCTGTAAACCACTCGGCAGTCAATTTCCATTTGTAGTATTCTGCCCACTTGTAGCGAGTTTGCTCGGTGATGTCACCATCGTAATCTATGCCATCCCAAAGTGAGTAGGGCAGAGTGAACTTCGTATTGAACCGAATGTTTGAACCCCAGCGAGGGAAGATGGGATCAAATACCGAGTTTCTCGAAATGTTCATGATAAACGAGAGGTTATTTGATGTTCCGTTTTGAAAAGCAAAGATTCCCGTTCCACCTCCGCTACGGAAGTTTCTAATGTCGTAATAGAGGTAACTTACCCCCAAGAGTAGCTGGAAGTAATCGTCAGGCCAGCCCAATCGCTTTCCTAAACTTACATTACCCCCTGTGATATATAAAGACTGTCTTTCTGCACCGTTTCGCTCTTGCTCTTTTGTTACACCATTGGTTTGAACCGACCGTTGAAATCCTACTGTAAATGCATTTGCCTTTTTACCTCCTAGCCATGGCTCCGTGAAGGAGATATTGTAGGATTGGAAGAAGCGCCCATTCGACTGTGCTCGAAGAGAAAGGCGCTGACCATCCCCTGCCGGGAGTGGATTCCAAGCTCCTTTTTGGAAGAGCTTGCGCATGCTAAAGTTGGTAAGGGAAACACCCAAAGTTCCAACAATTCGGCCGGCCCCCCATCCACCTGAAAGCTCTATCTGATCGGACGGACGCTCGGCGACCGTGTAAATAACGTCCACCGTTCCGGCTTGATCATTCTGTACCGGATTTACATTAAATGCCTCCGGATCAAAATACCCCAATTGAGCAAGCTCTCGTTGGGTACGAATAATGTCTGATCGACTAAAAAGCTCTCCCGGTTTGGTTTTGATTTCTCTTCGAATGACGTGATCACTCGTTTTGGTGTTACCCTTTACGATGACTCTGTTTATTCGGTATTGACGCCCTTCATAAATCCGAATTTCCACGTCAATGGTATCATTCGTCACGTTCTTTTCTACAGGAATGGCTTGGAAAGCAAGATAACCATCGTCCAAATACAAGGAGCTCACGTCTCCTCCGTTTGGATTCATAAATAGACGTCCCTCAAACTTTTCTTGATCGTAAATCTCTCCGCGCTCGATGGCCAAAATGGCTGATAATTTGGAAGAACTGTATTTGGTGTTCCCGACCCATTCTACATTTCCAAAATAGAATTGATTGCCCTCTCGGATGTAAACATCAATGTGCACGGTTCCGTCGGGATTCCGATAGACAGAATCTTTTAAAACTTTCGCGTTGCGATAACCATCTTTGTTGTAAGCATTGATGATATTCTTCAGGTCGCTCTTGTACTCCTCTCGGATG
Source organism: uncultured Cryomorphaceae bacterium (assembly GCA_964556465.1). Lineage (GTDB taxonomy): Bacteria > Bacteroidota > Bacteroidia > Flavobacteriales_D > Cryomorphaceae > JAKVAV01. The sequence goes on from CAZKXG010000011.1 coordinate 3,044, forward strand.
AATTTTGATCTCTTGAAAATTCTGAGGAAATTCTTCTCCTTTGTCTTTTTCATCGACCTGAGGAGCTTTCTTTCATTCAGCTTTTCAACTCCGATCAAATCGAGATCACCAATTTTAACTTTCTCCTTTTTATCGACTTCGATCACTAAATATTCACTGTTTGCTACCAAAGTATCAGGCACTTGCGTGATTTTCACATAGGCGTCCAGGTATCCCTTTTCTTTGTAGTGTCCTTTAATGATATTCGAAGTATTTGTGAGAAGGTTTTCGTTTACAATCGTACCGCGAATCAAGTTGATCTTATCACGAAGCGTTTCTGCTTCACCCTTTGAGATGCCGTCAAATTTGAATCGTGATAGGCGTGCTCTTTCCGTTAATTGAATATTCAGGAAAATCTCACTTCCTCTTACTTCCGTTGCTTTAATTTGAATATTCTCAAATAGCTTTTGTTTCCAAAGGTTTTTAATAGCCTTGGAAATTTCTTCACCGGGAATGGTGATAGTCTCTCCGACTGAGAGTCCTGAAAATAGTATGATTGCTTTTGAATCGAGGTTTTTAGCTCCTGAAACCGTAATACCGCCTACGGTAAACTCTTTCGGAATCCGATAGTCTATCTCTAACTCACCTAACCCCACCTGCGCATTAAGCGATGTAGCGCACAGCATAGCAAAGGCAGCAAGGCCAATGAGTAACCTAACAGGAAATCTGCTCGCTGATCTTCCCAAATCTTCTTTCACGATTTTGATAAACTACAATTGCTTCAAAGAAATCTTCTTTTTTAAAGTCAGGCCAAAAAACTGAGGTGAAGTATAACTCACTGTATGCTATTTGCCAAAGCAAAAAGTTGCTGATTCTTTTTTCCCCACTTGTTCTAATGAGTAGTTCGGGATCAGGAATATCGCGGGTTTCAAGGTAAGAATGGATGGTGTCTTGATCGATTGAGTCAAGGCTCAATTTATCATTTTTAACATCTTCGCTTATCGCTCTTATAGCCCTTGTTATTTCCCATCTCGAGCTGTAGCTCAATGCCAAAACAAGTGTTATTCTTTTGTTATCCTTCGTCCGTTCAATGGCTTGAGTTAATGTCTCTCGGCAATTTTCGGGTAACAGATTTAAGTCACCAATGGCTTGGAGTCTCACTTCTTTGTCCTGTAGCTCGTCTATTTCTTTAACAATGGTTTGCACCAATAAATCCATCAGTGCCGATACTTCTTCAATAGGTCTATCCCAGTTCTCCGTGCTAAAAGCATACAGCGTCAGGTATTTTACCCCAATATCTCCGGCTGCCGAAAGTGTTTCCCTTACAGCCGTCACCCCGTTTAAGTGACCAAAAATCCGCATTTCTCCTTGAGTCTTTGCCCAACGGCCGTTGCCATCCATAATCACGGCAACGTGTTTGGGAATTCTCTTGGGGTCTATTTGGTCTTTAAAGCTCATTTTTTGAAGGTGCGCAAAGGTCTTAAAAATTCGGACATTCTAAAAGGTCATTAGTCAAAGGCAGTAGGGCACTTTACTTGTGGTTGACCTATTTTGTAAGTTAGAATAAGTCCCGTGAAAATATACCAATCTTCACGATTTGACTCACCCCTCTGCATACCTGTGTTGGTGCCGTCAGGTCCCGTTGCGACAATACTCCGATCTGCGAGCTCTGCAGATAGTGGTCCATTCTCTTCAATTAAAATCCCCTCGTCTACATATACGGTGCTTACATCGTCCAAGTAATCGGTAAAGGTGCGGCGCATGCCCCATTCCACAGAACCTGCAAAATTACCCGCTATATTGAATTTAAATCCTACACCGAATGGAATGGCGATTTGCGTGAGGGAGTATCGATCTTCGAATCCTTCAATTCCTTGACCCTCTGTTCCCAGAGGCTGGAGGTCGATCCATCGGTCGTCAAATTCAGCCTCAGGGTTGTGGCGGAAAAGCGCAAGACCAATAAACAAATAAGGCGAAGAAGGCCTGCGGCGGTCGCCGATCTCGTAAGTCAAAAAGTTGATCTCTATTTGACCTGAGAATTCAAAGATGTCGTTTCTGAAATTTAAGTTTCGATTCTCTTGCCAAGTGTCTTTGGAGTCGGCGTCATTAGCGTAAAGCCTGTTATAGAGAATAGAGCCTTTGAAAGCCACTCTGTCATTGAAATTATAGCGATAGATTAAACCACCACCCACATTTAGGCCGGGATTGAAGTGAAACCGAGGATTAATGTCACCGATGTAATAGCTGGTGCCGAGCATAAATCCTACCTCGTGGTATTGGGCCTTGGCCGCAACGGATAATAAAATGGATGCTATGATTAAAAATTTCTTCACGTAAGCTACTATCGCCTTTAGACTGGTTTTATTGTGTTCAAAGTCGCTGCAAAAGTAGGAAATGCAGTGGATTAGTTTCTTTTATCGAAGCCCCAGGCTAGTTTATTTCTCATGGTATTGAGAAAAGTATGCCCTTTCGGTTTGAGAAGACTGATGGTGAAGGGTGACTTTGAAATTTTTATTTCCTCATTTGGGAAGACCGTTTCAGGTCGGCTATCAATGGCTAGCAGTAAATTGTCGGTCCTTCCGTCTGCTCGTAATTTTAACGTTACGTTGTTGGACACCACTACGGGCCTCACGTTTAGGTTGTGAGGTGCTATGGGCGTAATCACAAAGTTTTCAGAGCCCGGAACAATAATGGGTCCGCCACAACTCAGACTGTAGGCCGTCGAGCCCGTGGGAGTGCTTATGATTAGTCCGTCAGCCCAGTAGGTATTCAGGAATTCATTGTTTACGTACGTCTCAATTTTGATCATCGAGGCAGTGTCCTTTTTGTGAAGGGTGACCTCATTTAAGCCGAAGTTTAGTTTTCCAAAAACGTTTCTGGAAGTTTCAACTTGAAGCAGATTTCGTTTGTCCACCTCGTAGTCTCCGTTTTCCAAGCAGGTAAGTACTTCGGCCAATTCATCTACCGATAGGCTTGAGATAAACCCAAGCCTGCCGGCATTGAGTCCCACGATCGGAACATTTGAGTCTCTCACCAGAGTAACCGTATCCAGAAGAGTGCCGTCTCCACCTATACTTACGAGGCAGCAGTAATCTTTTATCTCGACATCTTCTCTATTAAATGTTTGGTATCCTGATTTCAGATAGCCTTCTTGATTTAAAAATCGAGCGTATCTCTCGTAGATCACTGGCTCAAACCCGCGTTTGTCTATAATTTCGAGTATCCCTGCAATCTCATTATTGAGTTCGTTCTGGAATGGTTTACCGTATATGGCGATTTTCATCAAAATGCTTGTTTGAAGTGAACGAAAACAGACTGGTCTCCCACTGCATTAATGGAGCCTTCTACCCGAACTACTTTATCGTAATATGTTACCAAATCAAGGCCTAAGCCTACGCTATAAAGGTATTCATTCACCAGGGAATTGTTTAGGGCGAATTGCTCTCCATCCACATAGCCCGCATCAAAGAACAAGTTTGCGTAAAGCGCTACGAAGGTTTTGCTGAACTTTTCAGAAGGCACAAAGGGAATATTGATTGACTTTGGTTTGAGGATTTCAAACTTTAGATTGGATTGAAAAACCCCGTAAGATGTTCCGTCAATAACGTAGAATTCATAACCTCTCACGAAATCGCTATAGCCCAGTCCTCGTAAAAGATAGTAAGGTGGGTCGTCCCAATTGATTTTTCCTTCTACGTTGTGAGCAACGTACCACCGGTTGCCTATTTTATGGTGGTGTCGGTAACCGGCAAATGTGGTAAAAAGTCCTAATCCTTCGCGGTTTACGATACCCAAACCGTCTTGGCTAAGCGTTCCGTATAGGAGTAGTCCTTTCAATGGGTACCGTCGGTAGTCCCTGGTATCGTAACGAATAGAATAGGAGGCCCTAAGGAATCTGGATCTGGCACCACCGCCCGTAAAGTAGTCGGGTTGTAACAACGGAATAGTGTCATTCACCCTTGCGTCAAAATAGCTGACTTCAAAATAATGCCTTAAGTAAATGTTTTCTCTGTAGCTCAATCCCGCTTTGTACTGAAAGTATTGACGTGCTTTATCTTCTGGATTGTTATAAAATAAACGCTCGTTGTTTTCAGTGGTATAAACGATTTCGTTGTTTTCAAAATAACCCGCGCTGAAGTGGAGTCCCAGCGTTTGCTTTTTATTCAAGTTGGGAATGGACCAACTGGCGCTGTATTTTTTGGTGTACCCAAAGCGCAGAGTGAGTGAAAGGTCTTGATTTAAACCTCTGAAATTGTTGTGAGATACGGCCATACCGTAATTAAGCCAACGAAGCTCCTTGGTTTCCCACCAGGTATTGAAATTGGTTTGAGCAATCTCAAAAATCGGAACGGGGTAGATGTACCAACGCTCTTGGACCGTAATTAGCACAATGACACGCTTGTTGTCAATCTGGATAGGTTCGATTTCTACAAAGTTGAACAGCCGCAGATTCATCACATTGTTCTGCGATTGCTCCATACCTGCTTTCAGGTTAGACCAATATAGTGTATCGCCCACAGCAAGAGTCACTTCACGCAGAATAATCCGCTCTTTGGTCAGCTTATTCCCCTCTATTATAAAATCGGTAATGATTTTTTGACCCGTTGTGTCAAGTTGGATGGATTCTACCAATTGGCCCTGAGCTGAAAACAGCCCAAAAAATCCCAGTAAGAAGGCAAGTGCACGAACCTTAATTGCCAATGGCTAGAAGTTTATGTAGCGCATTAATTCTTCGTAGCGGTCTTTGATCATTTCGTCAAAGTCTGACTTATGGAAAGAAGCCGAAATAATGTAATCGTAGCGATTAAAGGTTTGAATAATCGCATCGATATTCGTCAGGTTGAGCTTTAAGGTAAGCTCGATCTTTTGAGAATCCGGGACGGATGTAATATTCGCACTTAAAATCTTCGCATCGTTTCCCTCTACGATTTGGGAAATCTCCATCAGAGAATAGTCGGTTTGATTTAATTCCAAAACGACAATACCTCCCGGTTGCATGACAGAAGCCATATGAGATAGTTCCCTCACCAGGCAGTAGATACTCACAACACCCATATATTTGTTCTCATTGTCGAGAATGGGTATCGCACTTAGCTGAAACTCTGAAGCCGCTCGAATCAGGTCGTAAACGTGCTGATCCTTCTGTACATAGATCATCTGTAAGTTTCTATGACAATCCTTTAAGTGCGCTTCAGGGTCTTCAATTTCCATCACCGCACTGTCGGAAATCAATCCCAAGAACTCATTTCCATCCACTACGGGTAGCTGTTTCATCTTAAACTCATCCAAGAGTTGCATGGCAAAAAGAGCATTGTCACCACCATCCAAGGTGGGAATCTCATCACTAATTAGATTTGCTGCTCTCATGAGTTAAAACTTTACGGTTCTTTAAACGCTTACCTTTGTGCACCGAAATTTTGCAAGATATGCGAAAGATGACAAAACTAAGCGTCAATATCAACAAGTTTGCCACCCTAAGAAATGCACGGGGCGGTAATAATCCCGATTTGGTAAGAGTAGCAATCGACTGCCAGTCTTTCGGGGCTCAAGGAATTACTATTCATCCCAGACCCGATGAGCGTCACATTACAACTCAAGATGTATACAATCTGAAACCGATTATCACTACGGAATACAACATTGAGGGCTATCCTGACCAGCGGTATATTAAACTGGTAGCCGATACAACGCCTGAGCAAGCCACCTTGGTTCCTGACCCACCTGATGTCTTAACTTCCAATGCGGGTTGGGATACGAAAAAGGAGAAGCAGCTGCTTCAAGACGTTGTAGGTCGACTTAAAGAAAGCGGATGTCGCGTGAGCATTTTCGTCGATCCTGATCCTGAGATGGCGGCTGCCGCCAAAGATACAGGGGCTGATAGAATAGAACTCTACACTGAAGCTTATGCTCGCGGGTTCAGGGAGAATCCTGAGGAGGCTATCAGGCCTTATATTGAAGCCGCTACTGCAGCCCACGAGGTAGGTTTGGAAATCAATGCAGGGCACGATCTCGATCTGAGAAATCTGAGGTATTTCCACCTCAATATTCCATCTTTGTCCGAGGTGTCTATCGGTCATGCACTAGTGTGTGATGCGCTTTACTTGGGATTAGAAAATTCGATCAGACTGTATCTAAAAGAATTGAGATGAAATTAGCCTTCCGACAAATGGGTTCGGGTGAGCCCTTAATTATTTTGCATGGTCTTTTCGGGTCTTCTGACAATTGGCAAACACTGGGAAAACAGTTTGCGGAAGACTTTTCCGTTTACCTTGTTGACCAGCGAAACCACGGGAGATCTCCGCATAGCGATGATTTCGATTATGATCTTCTGGCCGCAGACCTCAATGAGTTTATGGAAGACCAAGGTATCGATAAGGCGACATTGATCGGGCACAGCATGGGTGGCAAGACCGTCATGAGGTTTGCTCAACTGTTCCCGGAAAAGGTAGAAAAAATCGTAGTCGCTGATATGGGAGTTAAGGCCTACTCGCCGCATCACCACGATGTATTGCGCGCTTTTCATGCCATCAATCCCGACACTTTGCAATCCCGGTCTGAGGCCGAAGAACGCATTGAATCAATCATTCCTGAATTTGGAGTGCGGCAGTTTTTGCTCAAGAACCTCTACCGCAAGAAAGAAGGTGGATATGGCCTTCGGGTAAATTTTCGCGTCATGGAATCAGAAATGGACCGAATACTGGAAGCGCTCCCTTCAGATGGTTCACAGGCAGATGCACTTTTCATTCGCGGAGTGAAATCAAACTACGTTCCTGACTCGGATTTTGATCAAATCAAATCAATTTTTCCCAATGCCAGGTTTGCAGATCTTCAAGCGGGGCATTGGCTTCATGCCGAAAAGCCCAAAGAATTTTACGCTGAAGTAAAAAAATTTGTAACCAACTGAGATCACCTTCCGTAATAGGTGCAGGATTTCATTAATAAGGTTTAATTGGTGATTAAGGTAGAAAGGGCTCAACGCAAGTTGAGCCCTTTCTTATTTTGGTATGTTTTTAATCGAACTATTTCGATATAGCCAATCGCTGAGTTCCCGTTCTGTTTCCTTCGTTGTACTGCAGAAGGTACAATCCTGCAGGTAGACCCGTAACGTCGAGAACCAATCCGTTTGATCCGTTAAAGGCCGTAATGTTCAATTGCTTGATCAATTTTCCATCCAAAGAGAAAATCGAAACGGTTGCTGCACTTCCACCACCTTCAAATTGAAGAGTTACCCAATCTGAGGTTGGGTTAGGGAAGATTTTGAGTTCCGTTTGAGTTACCTCATCAGTGCTTAATGTCACCTCGTTGTAACGAGCTGTAAATTCTTGGTGAAACAAGTTGGCAATGGTCGCGTCGTGAATGATCAAGGTGTTTTCATCATTTACCGATTCCGCAGAAGATGTCCAGTTGTGAGAACCTGTAATGACTATTGGGTCCGCATCCGGTTGACTGTGGTCAATGATACCGTATTTATGGTGCAACTGGCCAAAGCCTTCGTGAGAAATCACATTGATTCCTTGGTCTACCAGATACTGGAAGTCAGAACCTGTTCCGTTTACATCATTGACTAAACCGCGTGGCTGAACGAATAGGTTTGCCGCATCCACAATGGCATCGGCAAGAAGATTATTCGTGATCAAAAGCAGGGCAAACTCAAGATCGTACTCCGTAGATTCAATAGCTTCTGCTATGGCCGTTGTCGTATTGTCGCTAGGCGAGAAGTACAACTCTATGTTTATACCGCCGATGATAAATTTCTCGGGAGTGTTCTTAAACTTCAGCTCTCCAAAACGTGAATTCTCAGGTTCAGGCAGTGGGCCTGATCCACCCCACATTTCTTCGAATTCAATGGTATAGGCTCGGGCCAAAGATTGATCTTTAATAATGATCAGATTGTTGGGATCGGTAAAGAGGTTGCCAGTGGTAAAATTGGTCGAACCCGTCAGCACCAACGCGCTATCCACATTGTTTCGGTCGACGATAATAAACTTGTTGTGCATTCCACTACTTGTCGAATTTTGTCTTTCAAGCACGGGAATGGCGTCATCCAAGTTGGCGAGAGCAGTATTTGCCGTTTGTCCCTCGGCGATGTATCGGATGGCTACTCCGCGATCCAAGGCATTGTTCAAGGCTTGTACAATGGTGCCGCTATTGATATTGTATCCTGCCATATCCAACGTAGTCATAGCCCTGTCTATTTGGGCGATAATCGTATCGTCAGTGGCATTAAAAAGGCTGATCGCATCTACTCCGGTCGAAACAGATGTATCAACTGAGCGATTGAAGTATACTGCAATATCTCCCGAAGATTCAGATACGGTGCTGAATGTACCTGTTGCGCTGGCAGTGTCTTCACCACTTACGGAGAAAACGCGACAGAAGCACGGAGTTCCGGGCTCCAAGTCTACCAAATTCACCACGTGATCTGCCACGGCTTCATCCAATGTCAGGATTGAACCATAATCAGTCGTGGGACCATATTCTACTTCGCTGGTGGAAGCAATATCAGTGCTCCAATTCAAAGTGAAACTTGTTGTAGTAAGTTCGGTTTGTTCAATCTCTGAACCGAAGTTGATATTGCTATCAGAGATGAAGTCTTCTGCGGTTCTGGGTAGGAGTTGATACCCACTAAAAGGATCAGCAAAACTGAATTGAGAAAGAATTCCGATCAATTCAATTTCTCCAAGCGGGATTAATTCCCCTTGTAAAGGAGAGCTAGAAGGAACATAAATAATCCCTGTTTCTCCTGAGGCTTCAAAGTTGAATGTTGAGCTTGAGAAGGTGCTTCCTCCGGCGGCGAACACCGCCCCCGAAATTTGCACCAGCATACCTTCAAAGGTTTCATCGAGTTCATTTGGAGTGACCTCAAATGGCTGAGGAAGCTGGTTTCCGCTACTTTCCAATACCATGGATGAAATGTTAGGTCCTATTTCCAATAGATTAGCAAACTCGGTGATTTCGCCCGTTACAGTAATCT
>CAZKXG010000011.1:12052-13659 GCA_964556465.1 uncultured Cryomorphaceae bacterium
CGTCTTGGATATAGCGAATGCTTCCAAGTTCAGGGCCATTAGTGACGATCCCCGTCACTGTCGCTGTTTGTCCCACGTTGTAGTTTTCTCTCATATCTGCGATGTTGTCTTGGCCGAAAGCCAAGGCAGAAAGAACTACTAGAGAGACAGTAAAGGCTGATTTTAGAATTCTCATTAAATATTTTTTAAAGTGTTGCTTTTAGTGAAATACTAAATGTTCTGGGCAGACCAAAATAGACAGCAGTTGAATTGGCATCAAACGCCACGGTCGCCTGAGGAGGGCTATTGAGATAATCAGTTGTAACCAAAGCGCCACCTGCGTTATTTGTGGCATCTGCTATATATCTAATGTCGAATAAGTTGTCTACGATGAAGTTTAATTCCACAGACACTTTGTCAAAATCATAGCGGTACCCTGCGTATAAGCTCATTAGACCATAAGCAGGAATTTTCCAAGATTGCCTCCCTTTCTTTTCGAACTGCAATTGAAGCGGGTCAAAATCCGAGTAGTGCTTATCGAAGAAGGTATATCTTCCTTTGATGTAGGCGTTCTTTACGAAATCCCATTGAAGCGATCCACCAATTTGTGTTTGAGGCGCATCACCCACAAAAACACCTTTTGCATCAAAGCTAACCGTCACCAATGAATCCGTTGGCTGGTTGTTATCGTCAACTACTGAAAGAGGTCTTCCTTGATCATCGAAAAAGTTGACCGTTTTCGCACTGTTCCATCTCCAATCTCCAAAAGAGGCAAAAATACCTGCTGTGAGTTTTTTATTGATCACATAGTTTGAAGTGAATTCGATCCCTTTATGTATCGCACTCATGTCATTCAAATTGGCTCTTACGCTAATACCGCGGTCTGGCAGAAATACCCTGACCCCTCCGTTGATTGGTCTGTTTTGCCAATCAGTGTAGTAAGCGTTTACACTAGCAGAAAAGTTGGAAGTACGGTACCCATATCCAAGTTCTATTGAAGCGATGTTCTCGTTTTCTACATCTCTTAAAAAGGTGTTTAAGACTCCCAGGTCAACCACATTTCTAAAACGAGGAGTACGACTGATGTACCCCACATTCATAAAGACATTGTGATTTTCTTCTATTGTTCGGCTTGCTCCTGCTTTTATTGTAAATCCGGGGATGTTTTTCCATGGAACTTCTGAAACTTGAGATTCTGAGTCATCGTAATCTACCCTCCGTGCACCAACGATGATACTCTGTCCCCCGGGAGCATATGCATTCAAGTTATTTTGAGGATTTGTCACATAAGTCGTGTCGCCCGATGTGAAGAATGTAGGCGCGGCCCCGCTGGGAGAGGTTGCTGCTACGAGAACATCTTGCCCATTGTAGAAGAGCACATCGCTATAGCCAATTGCATTCGGGAATCGCTCATCATCGGTTATAAAGTCTCTTCGATTGAAGTAGTCAATTCGCTTGTATCCTGTCACTACGCCCGAAACATTTACAAAAGCACGCCAATCGTCTTTATTGTACTTTAATTCAGTAAAGAATGCTCCCCAACGCATCAGGTTTTCGTTGTAATAATTGTACTTATCTCCTTCACGAAAAACATTTGAAGGCGGCTCAAAGCTTCGATCAAAAGGCAA
>CAZKXG010000011.1:13669-17282 GCA_964556465.1 uncultured Cryomorphaceae bacterium
TGATATTGCTCGGAGGTGTACGTTCTGAAATCCAATCCACCGGCAAACGTCAGGTTTTCGCTGATCGTCCATTCTACCGTCGAAAGCCAACCCAACCAAGAGTGGTTGTCAAAACTTTTGTTGAGAATCACTCCACTTTTTAATTCATCAGGGACTATCTCAGGGAATATCGGCGGACCAAAAATACCTCCTACCGTATTTCCATCATAGTCATCCTGAAAATCGACTTGGAGGTTGTCGTCATAATCCCCGAAACCCAAAGAGGGAACTCTACTCGTTCCGCCACCTCGGCCAAAGCTATAGTAAACTACATTTGACCAATACAAGTTTTCGTTAATGTTCCAAAAGTCTCGAATAGAGAAGATCGGCTTGTGGTATTGTCTTTCACGCTCATTTTGAATTCCGCCATTCAGATTTCCCCAGTGATTGTTATATCGATAACCTTTTGAGATAACACCAACCGTATCTATGAAGTCGTTTTGAGTTGCTAAGCTCGCAAAGTCTGCTTGCGTCCAACCAAATTGTTCTTGTAGCGCAGCTAGTTCATCAGCTGCTCCCGGTTGATTTTCACGGTCTCGGTTCACAGCAACATTGTATTGGGAGAGCCTTCGGTAAAGATCATCATCCCCCTTGAAAAGATCTGCAGCATAGCCTGCATTATAAGTCGCTATTTTTTGCTGATCCCTGCGTAAACCATACTCTACGGGTGATCCCATGGCGGTTGCGCTTATGATATGATTTCCAATCTCTTTTTGAACTTTCCCGTAGTAGAAATACTCATTTTTGTACTGCTGTTCAGCGTATCCATCACTTCTCCTTAAAGAGCCAGCAATAGAGAATCCCCAGCCTTTGTTCATTCTTCCCGAGTTGTAACCGAATGTAGTTCTTAAGGCATTGAAAGAGCCATAGTCTTGTCTCAGAAAGACGCTTTCTTCATTCTCAATACTCTTGGTAATAAAGTTGATTGTTCCTCCTACTGCCGGGATGGCTAGCCTGGATGAGGTCATACCACGCTGTACCTGCATGTTGGCAAGAACCGCGTCTATCCCGAACGTATTGGCCCAAAATACATTTCCATTGTCCATATTGTTAATGGGAATTCCATCAATCATTACGGTAATGTTTCGGTCTTGAAATCCACGAATAGAAACTCGCGCACCTCCATCTCCGCCTCCCGTTGGAGATACATATACTCCGGGAGAGGTATTTAGAAGCAGTGGAAGGTCATTGGAGCCCAATTCTTGTTTGATCTGCTTGGGTGTAATGTTAGAAAAGGCTACAGGTGTTTCTGCAGCAATAGCTAAGTCGGCGACAACTTCTACTTCTCTCAGTGTTGTAGTTCCCAACGAGAAGTCTACCTGTTTGAATTTGCTGTCTACCGTAACATCTTTTGTAATGGATTCATAACCCACATAAGTAGCAGTAAGCGTGTAAGTGCCATAAGGCAGAACTAGCTCATACTTACCATCTATGTCGGTTATGACTCCTTTTCCATCAGCGTATATGACTGCAGCGCCGATAAGTGTTTCGCCTGTACCTTTATCTCTTAGAGTTCCTGAAATGGTTCCTTGCGTTTGTGCCATCATGGTCCAAGAAACCATAAACAGAACGGCAGTGATCAATGCTCTTCTCACAACGGGTGTTTTTGGGAAAGAAAAATCCCACTGCCGTATGTGGCAGTGGGATGAATTAGTTGGTGATTTACTGCTTTATAAATCGAGTAGAAAAACCTACGGCGCCTTCCATGTTCACATTCACAATGTAAGTTCCTGCAGGGAGGTTATCGAAAGTGATTTCAGCTTGTTCAGCATTGACAATTTTTACCTCAGTAGCGATTAAGCGACCTGACATGTCAAATACTTCAACACCTTTTATGTTCTTGTTAGTCGTAAGTGTCAAAGGAGCATTACCCACCAAAGGGTTAGGGAATATCTGAACATCTACTGATTCTTGTGTGCTGTTACTAAGTGGGAAACAAGCACAGTCGTGAATTCCAAGATTAGTCCAAACATCTGTTCCCAACGTATCCCATTCGGCTAAAGGAATAAATTCTGACGGAGGCAAAGCAACACCTTCAGTGATGTCAAATTTTCTCACCATAGTCTGGTTACTTGTAATGAATGTTCCATCAGGTGCGGTCCAAGCTACTCCAGGGTCTTCACCCGGCTTTCCGAAAATATCGAATACAGGAGGAGCAATACTATAGTTTACCAAAACCAGTGCATCGTTTCCATTCATGAATGTCGGTGCAGGATATGGATTGTCCAGTTGGTCAGCCAACGTTTGAAGCTCAGGGTCACAAGCAGGAGAAATAAAGGTACCTAGATCGATATCCTCTGTTTGTCCGTTAGTTACTACCCATGTTCCGTGAGCTTCGATTGTTCCGGCCAAATTGGTCTGATCGGTTACGGCTTGTTCACCGTTTGACCATCTTTCAAGAACGTAACCATTCAAATCAATTGGAGCATCAGTTGGATTGTACAACTCATAAGCTTTGTTGTTGCCCGTTCCAACAACGTATTCAGAAATGAAAATTCTGTCGCACTGCGCGTTGGCAGTTAGGGATGCCGCTAATACAGCTGCTGAAAGTAGAAGTGTTCTCATGTGTTTTGTTATAAGATTTCGTGGGGCAAAAGTAACTATTTGACAGGCTCTAGATTGAATTGGTGGCGCGTTGTGGATAAGATTTAATCTAAACTTAATGTTTATCCTAGGATTCTTTCGTCAACATCGAGGTGGTGATTTCTCCCGAGATATTCAAAACAGAGGTTTTTATTCGCCCTATATTTGCGGCTGTGAAGGGTCTTTTGTGCGCATTACACGGTTTTCTATTCTTTCTTTTTCTTGCATTGCCAGAAGATGTTTTTGCGGGTAGAAACGAGGGGATTAATGTGCAATATGAATGCCTAGGGGGGAATGACTATTTAGTCAGCGTTCACCTATTTAGAGATTGCGCAGAATTCACTGATACACCTGATTTTCTGGATGTTTTCTTTACCTCATCCTGTGGTGCAATCGGGTTTGTAGAAATCGATTTGCAAGAAAGCTTGGAGGTATCGCAGCTATGTCCTGATTCACTGCCTTCCAGCAGTTGTAATGGAGGAACACTTCCGGGAGTCAATTTGAGTGTTTACAGCGGAGTGGTTAATTTGCCACCGTGTGCCGATTGGCAAATTATTGTTGCCGAGCAAAATCGCGCTGAAGTCTTAAATCTGGACGATCCTCTTGGTGATAGTCGCATACATGTTGAGGCCTTCTTAAACAATGCCTCGGGAGAGTGCAATACCTCGCCGCAATTGGGCTTGTTCAATCTACCTTTTGTTTGTGTAAACAGTGATTTTTTCTACAACCTTTCTTTCAATGATCCCGATGGCGATAGCTTAGTCTACGCATTGACTCCTGCCATTACATCCACACAGGCTGATATGCCAATGGATATGCCTTACGAACCCGGTTACTCTCCAACGTCACCAATTGATAACTTGACATTCAATTCGGAAACAGGACAAATGGAAATGACTCCGACCACTGAGGGTAAATACACTATCGTGGTAGAAGTGAGAGAGTACCGCGACGGAGTTCTGATTGGAATCGTTTATCTCGACTTTAACGT
>CAZKXG010000011.1:17382-19031 GCA_964556465.1 uncultured Cryomorphaceae bacterium
ATTGACGATTTTTGCTCCATATACGGTCAGGCATTTTACGCTGTCCAATTTGTTCTGCGCGAACCCATGTTTGCGGGACCTGATACGACTATCTGTGCAGGAGAGAGTGTGCAGCTTTTCGCTGAAAATGACATCAGCTATACTTGGTTTGATTTAGATGGAAATCAAATCCCCGTTGGGCCTGGTTTTTCATGTAATCCCTGTGCAAATCCCGTCTTAACAACCGACACCTCGAGTGTTTATATCGTACAAGGAGAGCTGACTGACGGTGTGTGTGCTGCTACCGATACCGTTTTGGTAGATGTTCCATTAAGTTTGGAAATAGAGTTGGTACCCGAAACTTGTTTTGAGAATGATGGCGTAATTGATATTTCGGTTCTTACAGGTTCGGGAAGCTATACCATCGTGTGGGATGACGATCCATCTACAGCTCTCGTAAGAACTGATCTCAATGAGGGAACATACACTGTGACCATCTCAGATGATGTCTTCAGCTGTGCCACCTCCGAAACTTTTGTGTTAGAAAACCTCATTTTACCTGATGCCAATGCAGGTGGCGATGATTTTGCATGTGGACTTGAATATCAATTGGAGGCGATTCCGAGCTTTGGTCAATCTCTTTGGACATCGAGTGATCCAGAAATTACCATCTCAGATCCCACCTCCCCGAATTCGATTATCACTGCAAGTTCTATTGGGGTATATGAGTTGGTTTGGACGGAAGAAGATGGAGATCCAATCAATGGGTGTATTGACAGCGATACCATTCAGGTCGAGTTTTTTGATCAGCCTACTGCCATGATTTCAGCCGTTGATTCGGTATGTGGGTCTGAAGTTGAATTGACAGCCTCAGGCTCCAATGGAACTCCGAATTGGAACATCAGTGCGAATGTCAGTCTCATTGATCCGCTCTCTGATCCGGTTATCGCTGTAGCGGATACCGAAGGTTTGGAAATGATTATTTATCAAACTATTAATGGTCCTTGCGTAGCGGCCGATACTGCTTCCGTAGAATTCATTGATCAGCCTTTCTCAGATGCGGGAGTTGGCGACATCGTTTGTGGGGATGAGGTCAACCTCTTCGCAGCAGCTTCTGTTGGGAACGGTGTTTGGATTCTGCCCGATGAGCTTATTCCTTTTGGGACACCCGTTGGGCCTAGTCTTGAGATCACGGCAACGGTTTATGGATTTTACGACGTTGTTTGGCGGGAGACCAATAAAGGTTTCTGCCAAGACTCTGATACCATAGAGGTGGGGTTTGTGGAGCAGCCCGTGATTGAGCCTCTCGCAGATACGCTAATTTGCGGTCCATCGGCAGAGATTCCTGCCGATCTTAACACGGGAGACTTGCTATGGGAAGGAGACCCCGGATTGTCTATTACGGACAACTCTGCAAACCCGGTAGAAGTTGGTGGCGCACCCGCGATTTACGAGTTGCGGCTTACCGCTGATAATGGCTTTGGCTGTATTGCTTTTGACACATTGAACCTTACTTTTTTTGAGCAGCCCGTCTTACCTCCAAGCGTTGCTGATTCGGTTTGTGAATTTGAAACCGAATTGATCAGTCCAATTTCGGGATTTTCTACTGAGTGGTTATCACCTGATTTGAACTTGAGTTCTAATACCGGTCAGCAGGTTATAGCCAACGC
>CAZKXG010000011.1:19115-22825 GCA_964556465.1 uncultured Cryomorphaceae bacterium
TTGCTGCACAGGGAGACTTTTCGGTTTGCGGACTTACAAGTCAGGTGCAAGCCACTCCTTCAGTCGGTGAACTGCTTTGGGAAAGTTTAGCTGCGGGTTCAGTTTTTTCTGCTCCGAACAGTGCCATAACAGATTTTTCGGTGGTTGACTTTGGCGAGGCCACCGCAGTCATTTATGAAGCAAATGGGCCTTGCGTTTCCACTGATTCTGTTACGGTTAGTTTTGAGCCATCTCCGCAAATTGTGAATCCCACCCTTACCTGCACGGGTATTGACGCGACTTATCAAGTCAGTTTTGATGCGCTCGGCGATTATGGAAGCGGATTTATTGTATCCGGTTTACAAGGGGACTTTACGGGTAATGTTTTTCTCTCTGATTTTGTTGAATCGGGAGTGGACGTCAGTTTTACTTTGAGCAATAATACCGTTTGTGCTTCTGCTGATTTTACAGGAAGTCTCAACTGTCCTGTTATATCATTTGCAGGTGAGATGAGTCTCGATACGGTGAGAGCCTGCGGACAAGAACCCGCTGTGGCCTCTCAGTCTGTTCCTCCCGTTCTGGATGGAAATGATGCTCTTAAGTATGTCTTGCACGACGGAAATACCAATGTACTCGGAAATATTTTTGCTTGGTCTGACTTACCCGAGTTTACCTACAATGAGATCCTGCAATTCAATACGACCTACTATGTTTCTTCCGTAGTGGGAAATCCACTTGGAGACCAGGTTGATTTGACCCACCCTCAGGTTTCGATTGCAGCAGGCCAGCCCGTTATTTTTCTTCCGCTGCCTTCTGTTTTAGTCAATTACGACGAGATCATCTGTCCTACCGACACAGCCATCGTCTCATTTGATTTTACAGGCAATTTGCCTCAGACGTTCACTTATTCCTTTGGCGGAATAGAGACCACCCTTCAAGTTGATGAATCTCCTTTGGAGCTTATGTTCACTGATTCAGGAATGGTAGAACCACTTTCTACGCTGTCAGCCTATTGCGTTGGCAATGGAATCGGAGTCGGCTTGATCGAATTTTATCCTGAGCCCGAATTGACTTACTCTTGGGATCAGGAAATTTGCACGGGCGATACCTCTCTGCTTCAAATCAACCCGGTGGGAGTAGCTCCTTTCCAATTTGATTTGAATGACGACTTCGGAGAGCAGTCCTATCTCATCTCAGGGGATACAGCTTTGGCATTAACCATTGGCGGAAGTTATATTATCACTAATTATACCGATCAATTGTGTCCCTTGCTCGATTCATTCGCGCTTGAATTGGTGGAGTATCCACTTCCTTTGGTCGATGCAGGATCTGACGAACTCGTTTGCACGGGAGACACACTGCTGATCGGGAGTTCTCCTATTTCGGGAGTGACTTATTCTTGGGCTTTCAATACATCTATTTTGGAGCCTTCGCTTTCTTTAACTCCTTTTGCTGCTTTGAATGAAAGTTTTTTTCCTCAAGATAACGAGATCATTCTAACGGCAACCGATATCAATTGCACCAATCGGGATACGGCATTGGTCACCGTGTACAGTTTTCCTGAACTTCAAATTTTTGCACCAGGCACCATCTGCCAAGGCGATTCTGCAGATGTGATTGGCTACGGCGCTGCAGACCTATCGTGGTCTCCCGTTCAATTTTTCTCTGATCCTGATAGTTCTCAAACCAGGCTCTATCCTCCCGCTAGCACGGAGATTAGTTTAATGGGAACGAATGAGGCGGGATGCGCTTCGGAAGTGTTTTGGTCCATTGAAGTGGCTCCTATTCCCAATGCAGAAATCTTAGCATCAACAACTGCAGGCTGCGATCCTCTGATGGTCGATTTTGCCTTGGCCGATACGTCTGTAGGCTCCACTTATCAATGGAGTTTTGATTCACAACCGTTCGGTGAGTCTTTGCCAAATGTGTCTCAAGAGTTTGAGACAGGACAATATACCATTGCCGTGGAAGTAATGTCTGCAGCGGGTTGTAGTAGAACGACTCAATTGCCCGGAGGCTTATCAGTTTACACCACCGAAGCTGACTTTTCTTTCTTTCCCGAAAAGCCATCTATTACCAGTCCTGAGGTAGGTTTTACGAGCCTTACACAAAATGCCGAGTTCAATTTCTGGCGAATCGACACCCTGGATTTAGGTTCGGGAGAGTGGTACACTTATGAGTTCCCTTCTGATATTGGTGGAGCATACGAAGTTTGTCTCGACGTGATTTCTACCGAAGGATGCATCGATAGTACATGCCAAACCGTTACAATAGCTGATGACTTCTTCGTTTACATTCCTACTGCTTTTACGCCCGATGGCGATGGGTTAAATGATCTTTTTGCTCCGCAGCTTTCGAGAATTGACATTGCTGAGTACCGTTTTTGGATTACCAACCGAAATGGCCGTGTGGTGTTTGAAACAACTAACCCCCGTGAGAAGTGGAACGGATCGGAGAACAATCAAGGTTACTATGGCCGCTCAGACCTTTACCAATGGCATTTGTCGGCAAAGCCTGATTTTAATCTCGAGGAGCGCTTTTACAACGGGAAAGTCATGGTAATCAGGTAGAATTGATTATTCGTACAGAATACAATGTTTCAAGAAGTATGACCGTTTGATATCCGATTTAGTATCGAACGATTAGAGGCATGTCTGAACAATTGATGTGAAGGTCAATTTCTCGACTTTTAACAGCTAACCGACGATCTCAATACGCAATCCACTAGACCCTGAACCAAACTTAATTTATCTTAGCCCGAAAATTTTTTTGCCTTGAGCCAAAAGCTGGTCATCATACCCACGTACAATGAGTACGGAAATATTGAGAACATACTGGATGCAGTGATGGATCTCGACGCAGATTTTCATGTGTTGGTGGTCGATGACAGCAGCCCCGATGGCACAGCCGATTTGGTGAGAAAAAAGCAAGAGCAGTATCCTATGCTCGTGCACTTACTCGAACGCAAAGAAAAGACTGGTCTAGGTACTGCTTACATTGCAGGTTTCCGCTGGGCGCTTGAAGAGAGTTACAAATACATCTTTGAGATGGATGCCGACTTTTCTCACAATCCTAAGGACCTGATCAGGCTATACCAAGCTTGCGCAGATGGCGCCGATATGAGTGTAGGCTCACGTTATACCAAAGGAGGAAAAGTTGACAATTGGCCACTGTTTCGAATTTTCATTTCGTATTTCGCCTCTCTTTATGTGCGAATGGTGTTGTGGATCGGTGTAAAAGACGCTACGGCAGGATTTGTTTGTTATCGCGACGAAGTGCTCAAAACCATCAACTTGGATCATATAGAATTTGTGGGTTATGCCTTTCAAATCGAAATGAAATACGCTGCCATCAGAAGAGGGTTCAAGATTGTAGAAGTACCGATCACCTTTATTGACCGGCAAGTAGGGCAGAGCAAGATGAGTATGAATATTTTCACCGAGGCATTTTTCGGAGTGTTGAAAATGCGGTTTAAGTAATGCGCAGTAAATCGCTGTCTATTCTGGCCGTCATCCTGATTTTCGCGGGGTGTGGTGAGCCCGAAATTGAAGTGGCTCCCGAAGGTCTATTGGACAAGGACAAGTTTACCGAAGTAATGGTAGACGTGCAGCTACTGGAAGGGATGAAGGTGCACAAGCTAGGTCCCAAACGGGAGAAAAGCCCCGATATGGAGGCGATGTACGGCAATATCTTCGCAAAGCACGAAATCGAACAAGAAGACTTTGACGCCA
>CAZKXG010000011.1:22835-25976 GCA_964556465.1 uncultured Cryomorphaceae bacterium
ACCTACGACTACTATAAGGCGCGCCCTGATGAGATGGAATTTATCTTTGAGCAAGTCCTTGACAGCCTTTCCAAGCTAGACGTTGAGGTGAAGAAAATTTACAATACACCAAAGAGCTTAAAGGATTCCCTGAATCTTGATTCGATTACCGGCGCTGCTTCAAAGAGAAAATTTCAGCCGTCGAAGTAAGCAGGTGCAATTGCTCTGTCAAAATGCCTTAATCCACTCCAGGGATTCTTTAACGGAAATAAACTCCAGTTTCAATCCATTTTTTGCTTTTGAATTGCCATAGTTTGCCTGTCGTTGGGCGCTTTGGGCAGTTTCTTTTGAGATGGATTTTATACCAAATAATCGGGCGATCAGGCCAAACCGCCAAGCTAGTTCAAGTAGAAAATCGGGAAGTTTGGTTTTTGGGTTTTCATTGCCAAAACTATCAGCTGCTTTGCTCAAGAGGTCTTGAAAGGAGAGATTTTCAGAGTTTAGCAAGTAGCGTTCACCGAATTTGTCTTCTTTCACAGCGGTGATACATGCTTTGGAAACATCCCTCACATCTACCAACCCTACGCCACCCGAAGGGAAGTACTTGGAGCCTTTCCGCAACATGCTCACTAACATTCCACTGCTTTGATCCGCTTTTGACGGGCCCAAGATGATAGAGGGGTTTACCGCTAACACTTTCAGTCCTTCGGCACCGCCTCGCCAGACTTCTCGTTCGGCTAGAAACTTGGTCAAACCATAAATCGATCGATTCTCGTCTCGCTGCCAATGTGAATCCTCCGTAGTGGAGCCTTCTTTCTCCACACCCAGAGCCGCTACCGAACTGATATGACAAATGTTTTCAACTCCCGAGGTGAGACAAGCATTGACTAAATTCTTGGTTCCGCCCTCGTTCATCTGGAAGAGCTTTTTCTCATCTTTTGGATTGTAAGAAACCAGTGCCGCGCAGTGATATACCGTTTTGACTCCCTCGAGTGCATTATCCAGTGAGAAGATGTCGAGTAAATCACCTTCAATCCAGTTGATGTTATTGAGATCGGTGTCTTGAGCACCGTAGAATCTGAGCACCTTTTCGGCGAAAGCCATATCACTGCTTGAGCGCTTCAGGGCCCTGACCTCTTCATTTCTCTTCAGTAGATCATAAAGGATACGAAGACCTACAATTCCGGTGGCGCCGGTGACCAAATTCATGTTGCTAATTTAAGATTCTAAACGGTCAAAAGGTTCCTTTGTTGACATATGCTTTGACGCTCTCTAAGTCAGCCTTTTTGCTATTTTTGCTCAGCCTAAGTGTAAGAACTACAATTACTATGGAAGAATTACGGTATCGTGCAGTAATCGAAGATGTTAAGCCAGCTATAAATGGTGGTGAGTTTGCAATTAAGAGAACAGTCGGCGAGAAGATAAAGCTCACCGCTGATGTATTTGGTGACGGACATGATGTTGTGAACGCACATTTGGTTTACAAGCACGATTCTGAGAAGACGTGGAAAAAAATGCCAATGAATTCATTGGTCAATGATCTTTGGGAAGTAGAGTTTGAGGTGAAGAAGATTGGCTTCTACACGTATAGAATAGAAGCTTGGGTCGATTATGCCCTTAATTGGCAACATGAAATAAAACGAAAGATTCAGGATGACCAACACGTGTCGTCAGAATTGCACGACGGAGTGAAATACCTCGATGCCGTGAAGGCCAAAAAGCACCAAAAGTTTTTGGCTGATGCCAAAAAGCGTTTTGAGAACAAGCGGTCTTATAAACAAGCGATCGAGGTAGCTCAATCAGATGAACTCAAGAAAATTTTCGAAGAATACCCGTACCAAACGTTTGTCAGCACCTCGCGAGAATACCGTGTCAAGGTAGATCGAGAGCGAGCGGGTTTCAGCACGTGGTACGAGTTTTTCCCGCGCAGCGCAAGCGAATCGGTGCACAAGCACGGAACATTCAAAGACTGCATCAAGCGGTTGCCGCACGTTGCTCAAATGGGTTTTGACGTGTTGTACTTCCCGCCCATCCATCCCATAGGGGAGAAAAACAGAAAAGGAAAAAACAACGCTACCGAAGCCGAGAAAGGAGATGTGGGTTCGCCATGGGCCATTGGCTCAAAGTTGGGCGGCCACAAGGACATTCATCCCGATTTGGGAACGATGAAAGACTTCAAGGCGCTTGTAAAAGCTTCCGCCGAACTGGGTATTGAGATAGCTCTGGACTTTGCCCTGCAGTGCGCGCCTGATCATCCATACGTCAAGGAGAATCCTCAGTGGTTCAAATGGCGCCCCGATGGAACGGTTCAATACGCCGAAAACCCGCCTAAGAAATACCAAGATATTATCCCCATTAATTTCGAATGCGAGGATTGGGAGAATCTCTGGACTGAATTGCAGAGCATCGTTTTCCATTGGATTGATGCGGGAGTAAGGATTTTTCGGGTGGACAATCCACACACCAAGCCCTACCGCTTTTGGCGCTGGCTTATTGCCAATGTCCATGAAAAATACCCTGAGGTGATTTTTCTCTCGGAAGCATTTACCCGTCCGAAGGTGATGCACCAATTGGCCAAAGTTGGATTTACCCACAGCTATACTTACTTCACTTGGCGGAATACCAAATACGAGCTGGAAGAATACATGGATGAGTTGGTCAACAGCAAGTCCCGTGAATACTTCCGACCGAACTTTTGGCCCAATACTCCCGACATCTTACCCAATGAATTGCAGCAACCCAATGAAGCCGCATTTATTCAGCGCTACTTCTTGGCTGCAACGCTGAGCAGCAACTACGGCATGTACGGCCCCGCTTACGAAAACATGCACTACCAAGCTGTTCCCGGCAAGGAAGAATACTGGGATTCGGAGAAGTACGAGATCAAAAGTCATGTATGGGATACCCGAGGCAAGCTGAAACAAGTGATCAAAATGGTGAACGAAGCGCGAAAGTCACATCCGGCTCTGCAGGATACGTTCAATTACAAGAAGTGTGCGGTAGACAATGAGCGCCTGATGGCCTACTACAAAGGCCAAAAGACCGCGAACGATCACCTGTTGTGCATCGTAAATATGGATGCCTACTACACCCAAGCGGGCTGGGTTCAAGTACCTCTTGCTGATTTAGGTATAGCCGATGGCGAGGCCTATGTCGTTCAAG
>CAZKXG010000011.1:25986-33444 GCA_964556465.1 uncultured Cryomorphaceae bacterium
CACATGGAGAGGAGAGTTCAACTTTGTGGAGCTTAACCCACACGGATTACCTTTCCATTTCTTCAAAATTATAAAAGGATGAGCAATCACGCCTTAACCATATCGCAATCTTGGGAAGAAATTTTCGCCGAAGGTCAAGCGTCGGAGGAGTTTGAAAAAATCCTTCCCGATTATTTGCATCAGATGAGATGGTTTGGCGCGAAGACGGGAAACATAAAGCAATATACCATAGAGAACGCGCTGGCCTACCAACTCCAAAACGGTAGTCCGGCATATATTCTATTGGTTGAGATCGTCTTTCAGACGTCCAATACAGAAAACTACCTTCTTCCTGTAATAGCAGTGGAACAAATGGAAGAAGGTGCAGATGTGATTTGCGAAATTCATAACGAAGCCGGAGAACGTCAAGGCTTTTTAATCGACGCACTCTACGACTCGGACTTTCGAAACGATCTTTTCTTCAATATTATTTCTGAAAAGCAACTGGGTCTTTCCATCGGGGAATTCCGATTCACCAAAGGAAATGTGCTTGGAGATGCAGTAAGTGGAGCAAGTCTGAGTTCGGAGCTGTTAAGGCTGGAGCAAAGCAATTCCACCATTGTATACAATGGCGAGTACTTCTTAAAGATTTACCGAAAGCTCTTTCGAGACAACAATCCCGATTTGGAGTTAACCCATTTTTTATCCGACAAGGGTAGTTTTTCCCATTCCCCGAAGTTTGCAGGTGGAATTGAATGGGTGCGCGAGGGATATTACCGCGTTTCGATCGGATTGATGCAAGAGCGAGTAGAAAACCAAGGCGAGGCTTGGAACTACACGCTTCGACAGATGGAAGGTTTTTTCCAACGATTTGCCGACAGCAATCTGAGTTTAGCTGATTTTCCCAAAGTCGATTTGTACAAACCCTTGAATAGAGCAGATCTTCCTGAAAATATTCAGGACCTGATCGGAAGCGAGTTTTTGGATAGAGTCCAAAAGTTGGCCATCCGAACGGCAGAAATGCACATTGCCTTATTCTCTGATAGAACGGATCGGTACTTTTCTCCTGAGCCTTTCAGAGGAGACTATACCGTTTGGCTTTTAAACCGTTTGATGTATATGCTCGATGGTCGCTTTAATTTGCTGGAGCAAAAAGTGGATCAGCTGCAAGGTAGAGCCCGAGAATACGCTGAGTTTGTACTCGATAATAAAGAGGACATCAAAAATCACATCCTCAAATTTGACGAGTTGAATTTGAACTCCGCGAGAATAAGAATACACGGTGATTACCACCTCGGGCAAATATTGATCACAGGTGATGATTTCTGCATCCTCGACTTTGAAGGTGAGCCCGAAAGCACCATCCGTGACCGAAAGGTGAAGCAACCGCCCGTCAAAGACTTGGCAGGCTTATGCCGCTCTTATCATTACGCAGTCTTCTCCACAGTCTTCAATGCCCTTCCTGAAAATATAGATCGAGAAGTCGCTACAGAATTGGGGGGAAGGCTCTACCGAATTATTTCAGGGCTTAGTTTGGAGCGATACACGGAGACGGCCATGGAAAACGGACTGAACATAGGTTATTCCAAAGAAATTGACTTTTTATTGCGCTACCATATATTTGAAAAAGCCATTTACGAAATTGGCTACGAATTGAATTCTCGTCCTGATTGGGTCATCATACCACTCAAGGGCATCATCCAAATCCTTAAGAACGATTAACCATGGAACAAACGTCAAGCGTCATCGCGCATAGCTTATTGACCGATTTTGATATTTCACTTTTTAGAGAAGGAAGACACTTTAAGCTCTACGAAAAGTTGGGAAGCACTCCGATGGAAGTCGAAGGAGTATCAGGAACATATTTTGCCGTTTGGGCTCCAAATGCAGAAGCACTTTCCGTAATTGGAAATTTCAACGAATGGGATACTCAGGCTCACTACCTCAATGCACGCTGGGATAGCAGCGGGATATGGGAAGGTTTTATACCTGGCCTCGGAGCCAATGAGCTATACAAGTATGCTATCAAAGTGCGCGGTGGTGGCATTATAGAAAAAGGAGATCCTTTTGCAGAGATGTGGGAAGTGCCCCCGTCTACTGCTTCTATCATTCGCTCTTTTGATCCCAAATGGTCGGATGGAACCTGGATGAAAAACCGAAAAAAGAAAAATGCGCTCGACGCTCCGATCTCGGTGTATGAAGTGCATATCGGATCTTGGAAGAGAAAGTTTGACGAGCAAAACCGGAGCCTAACTTACCGTGAAATGGCAGACGACCTCGTGTCATATGTCAAAGAAATGGGCTTTACACATGTGGAGATGATGCCCGTAATGGAGCACCCTTTCTTCGGCTCATGGGGCTATCAGATTACGGGGTATTTCGCCCCGTCATCGCGATTCGGTACACCAGAAGATTTTGCCTTTCTGGTCAATCAATTTCACAAAGCAGGAATAGGAGTTATCCTGGATTGGGTACCGAGTCACTTTCCGAATGACGCCCACGGTCTGTACCGATTCGATGGCACATCGCTATACGAACATGAAGATCCACGTCTCGGATACCACCCTGATTGGAAAAGCTACATCTTCAATTACGGACGCCACGAAGTGCGATCGTTTTTAATTAGCAATGCCTTGTATTGGCTTGACAAGTACCATATTGATGGAATTCGTGTAGATGCCGTGGCATCGATGCTTTACCTCGACTACAGTCGAAATGAAGGCGAGTGGATTCCCAACAAATTCGGTGGTCGAGAAAACCTTGAAGCCATTTCGCTTTTGAAAGAAATGAATGAGGCCGTTTACCTCAACTTCCCCGATGTGCAAACTATTGCGGAGGAAAGTACCAACTGGCCAAGTGTTTCAAGACCGGTAAGTGCGGATGGGCTTGGCTTTGGTATGAAGTGGATGATGGGATGGATGAACGACATGCTGGAGTACATCAAGAAAAACCCGCTGTATCGAAGCTACCACCAGAATCAAGTTACTTTCAGTTTGGTCTATGCGTTTACCGAGAACTTCATGTTGCCATTATCTCACGATGAGGTAGTGCACGGCAAGGGGTCGCTTTTGAGCAGAATGCCGGGCGACGAGTGGCAACGCTTTGCTAATTTGCGCGCTCTTTACGCATGGATGTTCACCCATCCCGGAGCTAAGCTTCTTTTTATGGGAAGTGAGTTCGGACAGTTTTCGGAGTGGAAACATGATGAGACCTTACTATGGAACTTGCTGAAGTTTGACTTCCATAACGGGATTTCTGAGATGGTGAAAGCCATGAATGAGCTTTACCGCAAAGAGAAGGCCATGTACGAGCTTAATTTCGAAGGAGAAGGGTTTGAATGGATCGATTACAGCGATAACAAAAATTGTGTACTCTCTTTTTACAGAAAGTCTAAAGGGGCCAAGCAAAAGCTCTTGGTGGTGGGTAATTTTACGCCAAATGCACACGAGGAGTACAAAATCGGAGTCGATGAAAAAGGCTCTTTCAAAGAAATATTTAACTCAGACAGTGCCCGTTTCGGGGGAAGTGATTTCCTGAACAAAGGTGCAATTAAAACGAAAAAGGAATCATTGCACGGACGCGAAAACAGCGTAACGTTGCGCATTCCTCCTATGGGCTTCATTGTCTTGAAGCCAACCAAATAAGTAATTAATGAGTCAGAAAAAATTCATTTGTGTTCACGGGCATTTTTATCAGCCCCCGAGAGAAAATGCGTGGTTGGAAAAGGTGGAGTATCAAGACTCTGCCGAGCCTTTTCACGATTGGAATGAACGGATTTCGCAGGAATGCTACGGTCCGAACGGATCTTCCAGAATACTCAGTGACGAGCATAGAATCGTAGATATTGTAAATAACTACGCCAAGATCAGCTTCAACTTCGGGCCCACTCTGTTGAGTTGGCTTGAAATACACCGACCGCAAATCTACAAGCAGATTCTTAGGGCCGATGAGCAGAGTATGGAATACTTTGATGGTCACGGTTCGGCCTTGGCTCAGGTGTATAATCACATCATTATGCCACTTGCCAATAGGCGAGACAAGGAAACGCAGGTGATTTGGGGGATTAAGGATTTTGAGCATCGATTTAAGCGAAAGCCCGAGGGAATGTGGCTCGCTGAAACTGCAGTCGATACAGAAACGCTGGAAGTTCTGGCAGAGCAAGGGATCAAGTACACCATATTGGCACCGCGTCAAGGGAAGCGCTACCGAAAATTCGGAAGCTCGACTTGGAATGATGGAGTGGATTCAAAGGTACCTTACGTTTGCAATTTGCATTCCGGCAAAAAGATTTGTCTTTTCTTTTATGACGGAGACCGCTCACAAGCAGTAGCCTTTAAAGGCCTATTGGCTGATGGAAAGGGCTTTGCCGAATACCTGACGGGAGCTTATGATGATCGCAGCGAGAATCAATTGTTGCACATAGCTACTGATGGCGAGAGCTACGGTCACCACCACCGCTACGGCGATATGGCATTGGCGTACTGTCTGCGATACATCGAAGACAATGATCTGGCTCAGATTACCAATTACGGGCAGTATTTGGAAGTAAATCCTCCTGAACACGAAGCCGAAATTCACGACAATTCCTCATGGAGTTGCGTACACGGTGTGGAGCGATGGAGATCCAACTGTGGATGCAATACCGGTGGCAGAGGCGACTGGAATCAAGAGTGGAGAAAACCTTTGCGAGAAAGCCTGGATTGGTTGCGCGACGAACTTGAAAAAGTCTACGAGAAGCACATGGGTAAGCTACACAACGACCCCTGGGCATTGCGCAATGAATACATTGATATCTTACTGGAGCGAAGAAGAGATAAGGTAGACAAGTTTCTACTAACTCATTTTGGCAACCAAAAGCCAAGGGAACGCGCTGCTCATGTATACGAGTTGCGCATGGTTCTTTGATGAAATTTCAGGTTTGGAAACCGTACAAGTGTTGCAGTATGCCTGCCGTGCTATTCAGCTCGCTGAGAGCGAATCAGATGTCAAGCTCGATGCTGAGTTCAAGCAGCGAATTGCCAAGGCGCAATCCAACCTTGTTGAGTACGGTAATGGCGCCGATGTGTACAAGAAGTTTGTCGAGCCATCTCAGCTTACCCTTACCCAAATTGGGATGCAGTATGCTGTGTCTTCGCTTTTTGCTGAAGACCCCAATAACCTCACTGTCTTCAATTACGATTGCAAATCAACCGAGTTTAAGTTGATTGTTCAAGGATCGCAACGTCTTGCCTTGGGTCGAACTCACGTCCATTCAAAGGTGACACTTAGCGAAAAGGACTTCAGTTTTGTTGTGCTTTACCTGGGGCAACATCACTTGGTTGGTAAGGCATTTGAGAATATTCCCTTGAGAGAATTCCAAACCTTTTCAGATAAGGTGACTCAAGCGTTCCAAGCGTCAAATTTGGCAGAGGTAATTGAAATCTTAAGGACTTATCCTGAGCAGCGCAGCTTCTCTTTCTTCGACATGTTTAAGGATGAGCAAATCAAAATGGTCAATGATGTTTTGGAAGAAGGTCTTGCTTTAGCCGCTAGCTCTTACCGCAAAATCAATAACCGAAATTATAATGTGATCAATGTCATGCACCATTCTCATTTGAACCCGCCACGAATGCTCGTGCGCAATTTAGAGATGGTCCTCAACAATGAACTGCGCGAGCTATTTGATAATGGTGAGCGTCGCATTTCCGTAAGGGATTTGAAGCGAGTGGTCGCGGAGATGAAAAGTTGGAATTTTACAATTGATCACGCTGAATTGGACTTTATCTGTGCCAATAAGCTCAATAGAATGCTCGAACTACATGGTGAGCCCGGTCAAAGCAACGCCGGTCAGTTTGGCAGCTTGGTTGCCAACATGCGAGAAGTCTTAGAAATTTTGGCTACAGTTGGTATTTACCCGGAGTTAAATCAAATTCAGGATGTCGTATTCCACTATTTGCAGTATTTCTCCGGTGATATCAGTCCTGAAGTAAGGGATGAGCTTTTCAAATTTGCCGAGCAAATCAATATTGAAACAACTCAATTCAAAAAAGTTAAGGCATAAAAAAAGGAGGGCCGAGAGGCCCTCCTTTAGTGCTCAACCTCAGTGAGGTTATAGACTCACTACTGAGTTTTCTTCGAAAGTAACCGCATTAGGACGGTAAGCATCAGCTTCCCAGTCATTTTCCCAGCGATCGCCATCAATAACGTAACGGAATTCGTACTCTTTTCCGGTTTCTAAATTAACAACTGTCTTGAAAGAGCCATCTTTAAGCTTCTTCATGTCAATCGGAGACTTAGTCCATTCGCTAAATTCACCGACCAATTTCACTTCTTTTGCTTCAGCTGCTGCTTCTGCAGGCATGCTGAATGTAACCTTACAAACAGGTTTCGATTTTAGAAACTGCTTTTTAATCATGACTTGTATATTGATATAACTTGTTGCGGTACAAAGGTAAGGGAATTTATTTCATAGTGTCGATATAACACTATGTTAACTTATCGTTAAATCAGCGAAATACACTCACTGAGCTCTACATCCCTTACCAATTCAGTGTTCTGTCTAAATCTTTTTTCAGACAACTTTGTAATTCGCCGCAAAAGTAGTCTATGTTTTTGGTTTAAAGCCTGTTTAGTGCAACTATTTTTGTTGGATTAGCCCTGAAAAATTGAAACGTGAGCAGAAGCAAAGGCCATGATTCAAATGGGTGTTTTATCTTGAACCCTCAAGGAAGGGGTATGCGTGGTAGTCTCATTTTTTTGGCTTTAGTTTCTTGCCTTGTATCCCAAGGCCAAAACTCGGTGCCATACATCAGCGGAGCTTACCACAAAGGCTTCGTGATCGTTCACAGTAGAGATGTTCGTTCGGTCAAAGATTCGTACCCACAAGGGTTTCAGCTCGATTTGGGCAAGCACAATACTTCTGAGAAAGTTTGGAATGCGTGCAACTGCTATCCAAGAACCGGAGTTTCGCTCACCTTTTGGGATTTTGACAATCCGGATGTGCTGGGTTACGGCTTATCTGGTGTCTACTACCTCCAACCGGTTTTTCGAGCAGATAGAAAATTCAGTTTTTCGGTTAGAGGTGGAATCGGATTGTCATATAAGACCAATCCGCATGATCCTATTTCCAATCCGGACAATCAGAGCTACAGCACATCCGTGGCATTTCCGCTCGAGTTAGGTCTTGGCTTTCATTACAAGTTAGGAGATCTATGGCAAGTTGAAGCCAGACTGATGTACAAGCATATCTCAAACGGTGGCTTGCGACAGCCCAACAAGGGCATCAATTGGCCCACTGCGGGAATTGCCATCAGTCGGTACCTCAAACCGATCTCCTTTCCCGAAAGGGTGAAAACCGACTGGCGGAACGATGCGACCGATCGCACCAGAAACGACATTAGC
Source organism: uncultured Cryomorphaceae bacterium (assembly GCA_964556465.1). Lineage (GTDB taxonomy): Bacteria > Bacteroidota > Bacteroidia > Flavobacteriales_D > Cryomorphaceae > JAKVAV01. Next base: position 33,346 of record CAZKXG010000011.1, read on the forward strand.
GCTTTCGCCACTTACTAAGAGCCTACTGATGGGATTTACCTCGTGAGTGGCGGGCTTGAGTTTAAGCACGCCAGGCACATAGGGCGCTTGAGCAATGTT
>CAZKXG010000011.1:33454-34509 GCA_964556465.1 uncultured Cryomorphaceae bacterium
GCTCGGCGGCGAATGGATGTACGATACCAATCAAGCTAAGCTGGCAGAAGGAAAATCGCCCGAAACAGGTCACCATTTAGGAGCTGCGGTGGGCCACGAGTTCATTCTGGGAAAGTTTCTTTTCAGCCAGCAGATCGGTGTGTACTTTTTAAAACCTTCCTCACGTCCCGAGGATTTGTACCAGCGCTACGGGCTCAATTACCGCATAAACCCATCACTTCTGGTTGGAGTCAACCTGAAGGCTCACGGTCATGTTGCCGATTTCCTCGATATGAGAATCGGATTTAGCTTTTAAGGTTGAGCACGTCAACAATATTATCTTTGCGCCAAATTTTATACGCATGTCTGCATTGATCGAAGAGCTGAAGTGGAGAGGACTCATCCACGATGTCACCCCCGGAACTGACGAACAACTGAATAAGGAAATCACCAAAGGTTACGTAGGTTTCGACCCTACCGCCGATTCTCTTCACATTGGGAACTTAGTGCCCATCATGTTGCTTACTCACTTGCAAAGATCAGGTCACAAGCCCGTCGTTTTGGTGGGTGGTGCAACGGGTCGCGTCGGTGACCCTTCCGGGAAAACCCAAGAACGGAAGCTGCTGAGCGTGGAGGATATTGAGTACAATCTCTCAGCCCAGAAGGCTCAATTGGAGAGGTTTCTGAATTTTGGCGATGGCCCGACGGATGCCGTTATGGTCAATAATTACGACTGGTTTAAGGATATTTCTTTTCTGGATTTCATTCGCGATGCCGGAAAGCACATTTCGATCAATTACATGCTCGCAAAGGATTCGGTGAAGACAAGGCTTGAAACGGGCATGTCGTTTACCGAGTTCACCTACCAACTTATCCAAGGCTACGATTTTTACCACCTCAATAAGGAGATGGACGTAAAGCTGCAGATGGGAGGAAGCGACCAGTGGGGAAACATTACCACCGGAACCGAACTCACCAGAAGAATGGGAGGGAGCGATGCATTTGCCCTCACTGCGCCACTGGTTAAAAAGGCTGACGGAACCAAATTCGGAAAATCGGAAGGCGGCAATGTTTGG
>CAZKXG010000012.1:0-15000 GCA_964556465.1 uncultured Cryomorphaceae bacterium
ATCTGTATACTACTGACTCTTTTCTATCATCATAGAGCTTGTTCAATCCTGATGGCGTACCTACCCAAAGATCACCTTCATCATCGCACAGAAGTGATAAGATAATATCAGAGGAAAGATAATCTCGTTTGGGCAAGTTAGCATAATATCGATTGAAGGTCATTGAGTCAGTTTTCAGCTCATTCAAGCCCTGTCTCGTTCCTATCCAAACTGTGTTTTGATCACCTTTTTCGAGGCAAAAAATATTGTTGTTGCTCAGACTATTGTCGTCATCAAATTTGTAACGATACCGTTTAAAAGAATCTGAAAACGAATTATAAGATGCCAACCCTCCTTCGGTGGCAATCCAAAGCGCACCGAGGTCATCCAGTAATATATCCCTCACTTCCTTTCCAGGTAAACTCGTAGAATCTCCCTCGGTTATTTCATAACGGATGAATGAACTGTCTTCCTTATTCAGTCGGTTAAGCCCATTATCTGTCCCAACCCAAATATTGCCTTCGGCATCTTGTCCTATGCTCTTAATAAAATTACTGCTGATGGTCAGTGAATCTTCAAACCAATGAAAGTAAGACTGTGTTTCAAAGCTCCCGGGATCGAAACGATTTAACCCAAAAGAAGTGCCGACCCAAAGTATCCCCTCTGTATCCTGGAACAATGATGTGATGGAATTGCTCGAAAGAGTGGTACTATCTCCTTTCGAATTTCGAAACACGATAAAATCATAGCCGTCAAATCGATTTAAACCGTCTTTTGTCCCCATCCAGACATACCCCCTATCATCTTGGATCATAGTAGTAACGGTATTCTGCGAAAGGCCATCTTTAAGAGAAATGGTATTGAAGTGCACAGATTGCCCTACAAGGCTATGACTTAAAATGACAAAGCTCAACAGGAAAAAAAGGACAGTTTTGGTTACGGTAGTTCTCAAAGCTTCAATAACCCATATTTGTAATGGCCGACAAATGTACAACCTCAAAGTTTCTATTGCCATTTCACCAGAAGGAGTTTTGATTTGTACCTTTGCGACGAAATCCATTTACTTAATAAAACCATCAATATGCCCAAAGGAGTTTATCAAATACCTTACCCATCAAACGAACCAATATTTGATTACGCACCTGGCTCAGACGAGCGTCAAAAGTTGCAAGCGGCTCTGGACCGTATGCTAAGCCAAGAGCCCGTGAAAGTGCCAATGTACATTGGTAATGAAGAAATTTTCACGGATAATAATAAAGATTTGACTCCCCCTTTTGACCACAAGAAGAAAGTCGGTCAAGCAAATTTTGGTGGAAAAGAACACGTTAAAAAAGCGATAGACACAGCTTTAGCAGCAAGAAAAGAATGGGCGGAGCTTCCTTGGGAGCAACGCGCTTCAATTTTCCTAAGAGCCGCCGACCTGATAGCAGGCCCTTACAGATATGAAATGAATGCAGCCACGATGGTAGCGCAGAGTAAAAATGCATTTCAGTCAGAAATTGATGCAGTTTGTGAGTTGATCGACTTTTTGCGATTCAACGCCTATTACATGGAGGAAATTTATTCGGTTCAACCGAATAGCTCTCCGGGAGTTTGGAATCGACTTGAATATCGTCCACTAGAGGGATTTGTTTTTTGTATAACCCCATTTAATTTCACCGCTATCGCAGGAAATCTACCTGCTTCTGCCGCGATGATGGGAAATGTTTGTGTTTGGAAACCCGCCGATTCACAAATTTATAGCGCGAATGTGGTGATGAAAATTTTCAAAGAAGCGGGACTTCCTGATGGAGTAATCAATATGGTCACTGTTGATGGGCCTGATGCAGGAGAAGTGGTCTTCGAACATCCGGATTTTGCCGGTTTACACTTTACAGGGTCTACAGGTGTTTTCAAAATGCTTTGGAAGACAATTGGAAAAAACATCGATAAATACAAAGCATACCCTCGTATAGTAGGTGAAACAGGTGGTAAGGATTTTGTTGTTGCGCATAAATCAGCTGATCCAAAAGCCGTTAGTACAGCATTAACTAGAGGAGCATTTGAATTTCAAGGTCAAAAATGTTCGGCTGCATCCAGAGCGTATATTGCCGATAATATTTGGCCAGAGGTCAAAGCTGGCTTGGTACAGGATGCCAAGGATATAAAAATGGGACCTCCCACTGACTTCTCGAATTTTGTAAACGCAGTAATCGATGAAAAGGCCTTTGATAAAATTGCCGCTTATATCGACTATGCCAAAGGGCAATCAGATGCAGAAATTCTCACGGGAGGAGGGTATGACAAGAGCAACGGCTACTTTATCGAACCGACTGTTGTAGTAACGACAAACCCGAAATTTAAAACCATGGTCGAAGAGATATTCGGACCTGTGTTGACTATTTACGTTTATGATGCTGAGAAGTATGAAGAAACTCTAAAGTTAGTAGATGAAACATCAGAATATGCGCTTACCGGAGCCATATTGGCAAGAGATAGATATGCTGTAAATCTGGCAACCAAGATGCTGGAAAATGCTGCAGGAAACTTTTACATTAACGATAAGCCAACGGGAGCTGTGGTTGGTCAACAACCTTTCGGAGGAGCGCGAGGCTCAGGTACAAATGATAAGGCAGGTTCTCACCTTAACTTACTGCGGTGGGTGTCTGCTCGAACGATTAAGGAAACGCTAGTTTCCCCTACAGATTTCAGATATCCGTTTTTGGGTTAAATCCGAAGCGTATCTTTTTGAACAAGAGCTCTCGCATAAAAACGGGAGCTTTTTTTTGTCAGTTCGAAATGCTCATGTAGCTTTACATATGCTAAAACGGATCCCACCCATACTCAGAAACAAGTACGTTACGGTCTTGGTGATTTTCGTTCTCTATATAAGTTTTTTTGATGCCCATGACCTGATTTCACAAATTGAAATTAAGATGGAACTGAGAGAAATATCAGAAGAGATTAACTATCTTGATAATGATACGGAAACCGCAAAAAGACAAATTCAAGAATTAACTTCAGATAAGGATAAACTTGAAAAGTTTGCCCGCGAGCAGTACAGGATGAAGCGGGAAAATGAAGAGATATTTGTATTACTTCCGAAAGACTAACGGTTCGGAGTTCTCTTAACATTCGACTGCTTTTCTTGTTATACTTTAAATCTTGATCTTATGCAGAAGACCCAACTTGCCTTATTTCCATTGCAGTTGTTTCTTCTTCCCGGCGAAACAACAAGGCTGCACATTTTCGAAGAGCGATACCGCCAGCTTTTGGCTGATTGTGAAGAAGTTCAAATTTCATTTGGTATTCCTTTTACAGAGAACGGAACTATGACGGGCTTTGGCAGTATGGTAAGTCTAAAAAAGGTTATCTCGCGGCACAACAATGGATCTGCCGATATCGAAATTCAAGCAATCGGAATATTCAAAGTCGAACGATTCTTTTTACGGATGGGAGAAAAAATGTACCCCGGAGGAGATGTACTCATTATGGATCACGAAGACACCCCGCCTGTGAGCAATACACTTTTCAGCACTTTCAATGCTTACATGTCTGAATCTGATAAAATCTTGGCTCCAGAATACTTTTCGGCGAATTTGAATCTGATCGATTTAGCTCGACTATTAAAACTAGAAGACCCTAAGAAAATCAGCTTTTTAAAGTTAAAATCGTCGATTGACATGGAACGTTTTCTTTTAAACGAGATTCGTATGAGAATGCTTTTACTCAAGCAGAAAAATAGCATCGAGCAAAATATCTTCTTAAACTGAAAAACTTCTTTACGAAGGAATTGTTATTTTAGCGTAGGAAAAATAACATTGACATATGTTTGAAAAAGTGAATTTGGAAAGGGCGCTTGAAAAAGAGCGCAACGTGCAGAAAGAAATCAGTGAGAATCAAATTCTATCTCAATTCAAAGGTCTTTTCGAGGCGGAATGGGAAAAAGATCAGAGAGTGCTTAGAACTTTCAATAAAGGGGTGACCTCGTCAATACTTCCCTCTGCTGCGAATCTTTCAGAAGAAAGAATTTTCGATATCGACAGTATCAAGAATCTTTGCATCAAGTACAGGCTGAGGTTTCTAAGCACAAGACAATTTAAGGGCGAAATTCCTTCAATGGCAATCTCTTCGATCAAAGAAACCGAGATGAAGGTTGGTCATAACATTGATGCCTTCATGATAGCGGCCCCTTCAAAGTTGTTTAAACTTGAGGATTCCAATAAGGATCCATTGTTGTTTGCCCCATTGGAAGATGGCCGGTATTATCTAATCGATAAATGGGGAGATGATATGGCATGGTATCGCAAGATTGTCAACTGGCCCGTCACTTCACCCATCACCCTCTTAGCAACGGTGCTCGCACTTTCAGGCCTCTTGGCGGCGGCTATTCCCTCCAGCTTACTCTCTGCATCGGGTGATTTCTTTAATTTGATGCGTATTGTGGCCTTCGGCTGGAATGTCATATTCCTATTGGGAATCACCTCATACTTATGGTTTGCTTCCCATGCGAAGTTCAGCATTCACGCTTGGAATTCTAAGACTTTTAACTAGGAAGCAATCAATTATTAGGGCAGCATTTTAAGTTTTTATTGTGTCTTAACTTGACTACAAGAGATTATTTCGGTTACTTTGTTTTGCGTTAATCACCAATTGACCAATCAAACAACCAACCAATGACTACTATTTTCAAGAAAACTGTAGACAATATCTACTCTTTTTTGCTTGCCGACGCGGCGGGAGAATTCGCAGCTTCTTTTCGTTACAAAGTGCTTTTTGTGTTTTTAGCTATTGCTATGTGCTCATCAGCAGCATACGCAATGCTTTTTATGCAATCTTAAACCTTATTGAAGGTACTATGTCTAGGCGAAGTGTTAACTTCGGAGCCTTAACATAGAAGCAATTTGGATACAAATTACATTCTGATTTTTCTTAGTCTGGTCGTAGTGTTTTCTTACACTTTTGACCTGATTGCCAAAAGAACCAAGGTTCCTTCCGTTATTTTCTTGTTCGGGACAGGGTTGGGTATTCAGTATGGCTTAAAGTATTTGGGCATTGAAATCCCAAATGTTTCTCAATTCTTACCCGTAATAGGTACGGTAGGTTTGGTGCTGATCGTGCTAGAGGGTGCCTTGGAACTGCGATTTGAGAAAGATAAGATTGCACTTATCCGAACGACTTTTGGCTCGGCATTTTTCATCTTAATATTTACAGCTCTTATACTTACGTTTCTGTTTAGGTACATGACCCATTTACCTTTTCAGATTTGCTTGGTAAACTCTGTTCCACTAGCCATTATCAGCAGTGCGATAGCGATACCTTCGGTAAGTGATCTTTCTAAACGGAAAAAGGAATTTGTCATATATGATTCGAGTTTCTCAGACATACTCGGAATTATGTTTTTCTATTTCGCCAAACAGAATGAAACATATGACTTTACCGCCTATTTTAATCTAAGTAAAGACATTGTAATTACACTTCTCATAGCTGTTGCGATTTCCGTAATTTTCCTTTTTCTAATTAAGCGAATTACACACCACATCAAGTTTTTCTTGATTCTAGCATTGCTCTTACTGGTTTATGCAATTGGAAAAAAATTCCACCTTTCTTCACTAATCGTCGTTCTCTTTTTGGGATTATTCCTGAACAATGCTGAGATCATTCCCATCAAAAAGTTTAAAGAACTATTTCTTTATGAAAAGTTAAGAAACGACTTGGATCAATTTCTACTCTTAACTGCAGAAAGCGCATTTATTATCAGAACGTTCTTCTTCCTAATCTTCGGATACATTATGGATATCTATTCACTCCTCAATTGGAGTGTTTTAATGAATGGAACGATAGCCGTGATCATAATCTATGGAGTAAGAGCCTTATACCTTAAGTACGTGGCAAAACACGAGCTTCTACCAGAAGTGTACATTGCCCCAAGAGGCCTTATTAGTATACTTTTGTTTTTTGATATTCCCGACTCCATGAAACTCAATAGTACCGCTGATGGGCTTTTGCTTTTCGTAATCTTAGCTACTAGCCTTATCATGACATTCGGACTCTTAAGAACCAAATCCGACAAAAATTCGGAAAAGATCAGTGAAGAAGGACAAGTCAGTTCTGATTCCTCCTCTATTGTGAAGACACCAAATATTTCACCTTCAGAAGGAGAAGCCTAGTCCGAGGCCAAGCTGCACTCGGTTGGCGGTAATCCCCCTTTCTAAATTGTTATACAAACTTTGAAGGCCTAATGCTAGCTCCGGGTTCATTTCAGATGAAGGATTAAGTTCAAAAGAGCTCAAACGAAAACCCTTTAATGAGACGAAAGCGGGCAAATAAAACCCCTCTCCCAGCCCCAATTGGAAGCTAGCAGATAGATGCCCTCCCAAAGCAGAAGATGTAAGGTTATACGCTCCGATGAAATCACCTCGATCTTCAAAAGTCAAGAGTCCCATACCAATGTCTATTTGGAAATTGAAGTTAGATGATTGATTTATTCTGAGAGCTAAATTGAGTGCGTAGTAATTCAAATTACGGTCATGAGACAACTCTCCTATCAAATCTGTTCCTGATGGTAGAGAAACCAGAACGGGAATTTCAGAATCTGTTTGGTAACCTGAAGTGGAGTAAACCAAGCCAAGCCCAATACTTTCGTTAAAGAAATAGTTGGCACGTGCATCCACAAAAGCTCCGTTTCTCATCTCATCATAAACAGATTCAAAATCTTCTCCGTAGAGATCGTCTGCACTCAAAATCCTTGAATAACCGGCGTGGACTGAGATTTGAAAAGATTTATATCCCTTATCAAACTTTTTTGGCGGAATCTTAGTTTTCGTAGACGTGTCTATACCATAAAGAATTTCTCGGACCTCTTTGCGCGCTATAACCTCTGTCTCACCTCGACTCGTTTTATCAGTTCGGTAGTAGATAAACCGGTCATCCTCCCTGTCAATCTTGGAATGAATGGTATCTCCGTATATCCGAATAATCAGATCTTGACTTTTCGCTGAAAATGCGGAAAGCCCAAAAAATACGAACAGAAAAAACGCTAAACGGACGGTCACAGAACAAATATAATTTTTGCCTTTTGATACCATTGCATCAGTTTTCCAACAATCTTTGGAATCCCCACGTTCTACTATTATGAAAATCTTACTCACCGGAGCTAACGGATACATTGGTATGCGTCTTTTACCCTCTCTTCTAGATCAGGGACACTTTGTTTATTGCTGCGTAAGAGATAAAACAAGATTTCCAATAGATACGTCCAAACAAGATCAAATAGAGATCGTAGAAGCTGACTTTCTAAAACCTGAAACGATTAGCACGTTGCCTCTGGACATCGATGCTGCATACTACCTGATTCATTCGATGAGTGATAAGCTTGGCAACTTCTCAGAAATGGAAAGTCAATCAGCGCAAAATTTTGTGAATTTCCTGAACACTACCGAATGCAAGCGAATCGTTTACCTCAGCGGTATTGTCAACGATGATGAATTATCAGAACACCTTAATAGCCGACTAGTAGTAGAGAATATTCTCAAATCTTCCAAAGCATCACATACTGTGCTGAGAGCAGGAATAATTGTTGGTAGTGGCTCTGCTAGTTTCGAGATTATTCGTGACTTGGTTGAGAAACTACCCGTTATGATTGCTCCGAAATGGCTAAATACGAAATGCCAGCCCATAGCTATTCGAAACGTCATACATTACTTGAGTGGCGTTCTTGAAAAAGAAAAGACTGAGAACACTGTATATGATATCGGCGGCCCCGAAATACTCACCTATAAAGAGATGCTGCTTCAGTACAGCGAAGTGCGAGAATTGAACCGATACATTTACACAGTACCTGTCCTATCACCCAGACTATCATCCATGTGGTTGTATTTCGTCACAGCTACAAGCTATAATCTTGCGAGTAATCTGGTCGACAGTATGAAGGTAGATGTGATTGCGAAGAATGACGGGCTGAGCGAAATTATAAAGGTGAAGCCAATCACATACAAGCAAGCTGTGGAATTGGCTTTCCAAAAGATCGAACAAAATCTGGTTTTGTCGAGCTGGAAAGATGCTGTAGTGACAAGTGGTAGTGAAGTTTCCAATATTGAGGAGTTTGTTAAAGTACCTGAACACGGATGTTTCAAAGATAAAAAGCAAAGGACCCTTACAAGACCTTCCATAGAAGTACTTGACAACATCTGGAGAATTGGAGGCGAGCAAGGATGGTATTACGGTACATTCCTTTGGAAAATAAGAGGATACTTGGATAAAGTATTCGGAGGAATTGGTTTACGGAGGGGCAGACGAAGCCCTACCGAAATATACCCTGGAGACGCTTTGGATTTCTGGAGAGTTATTATCGCTTCGCGTGAGAATGGAAGACTTTTGCTTTACGCCGAAATGAAACTACCGGGTGAGGCATGGCTTGAGTTCAGGATTCTCCAAAAAAAAGGAATAAACACCATCCGGCAAACTGCCACTTTTCGCCCGAAAGGTCTACTCGGTAGACTCTATTGGTACGCCGTGTGGCCTTTTCACATTTTCGTTTTTAACGGAATGATCAATAAACTCGTGTCGTACGACAGATCGACAGTTAAACCTTCAGCGAAGCATTAGGAGATATCGTATACTTTTTAAAGTACTGCATCCAGGCAAAACTAATTACAACAGAAGAAGCAATTCCTTCTATCAAAATACCCGTGACCGCCTGTGGCAATGTTATATCAGTTCCCCAAATTTCTGATTCTTGCAATATTTTCATGAATTCAGGATCAAAGAAATTTATATATCCCGCCAGAAAAAATAGAAATACAATCACCGAACTGATCGTGGCTCTCAAACCTAACCCCAGTCCCTCGAAATAAGTGACTGATTGCGTTGAACGAATAATCTCATTTCTCATCAGAAAATAGACCCCTCCAACAAGAATGACGAAATTGAAAATTCTCAAATAAAAATTGGTTTCCAAACCAAGCAATTTCATCAACAAAAAGTAAACAACCAAGTTAGCTGCCATTATCAATCCGTACACATATCCTGTTCTCATCTTATCTTTTGTTTTCATGCTGCAACAAAAGCAAGAGCTATACCAAAATGAAAACACAAAAAAAGCCCGAACATACATTCGGGCTCTAAATGTTGATCAGAAAAAACTTATTCTCCTACCACCTCAAATTTGATGGTTTGCTTGATGTCCTTGTGCAAGGTCACTTCAGCTTCATAAGTTCCAATCTCTTTAATCGGTTCGTTCTTGATTACAATGTGCTTGCGATCAACCTCGTGGCCCGCTTCTTTAAGAGCATCAGCCAATTGGATCGTATTTACAGAACCGAAAATCTTTCCGTTCTCTCCAACTTTAGCACCGATTTTAATTGTTTCATTTTCGAGCTTGGCCGCTTTAGCATTGGCCTCAGCTTGAATTTTTTCTTCTTTGTGAGCACGTTGACGAATAGTCTCTTCCAACATTTTCTTTTGAGAAGCTGTTGCCAAAACTGCCAAACCTCTCGGAACTAGAAAATTTCTAGCGTATCCAGGCTTCACGTCAACCATATCATCTTGATAGCCAAGATTCTCTACGTCTTTTTTTAGTATTACTTCCATCGTTCTAATTCTTTAAAAGGTCAGCAACATAAGGAAGAAGAGCCAAATGACGAGCTCGCTTGATAGCTTGAGCCACTCGACGTTGGTATTTCAATGAAGTACCTGTAACTCGTCGTGGAAGAATTTTCCCTTGTTCGTTGACTAATTTCAACAAAAAGTTAGGGTCTTTATAATCAATAAATTTGATACGCTTCTTCTTGAATCGACAGTATTTCTCTTTCTGAGTGTCGATACTGATCGGAGTAAGGTATCTTATTTCGGTCTTATCTGCCATGTCTGTCGATTTTAAGCGTTTGCTTTTTCTTTTGATTTGTTACTGCGTCTTTTCTCTGCGTATTCAATGGCATGCTTGTCCATTTTTACTGTGAGAAATCGGATAACCCTTTCATCGCGACGGAAAGCCAGTTCCATGTCAGCAATAAGAGATCCTTCAGCTTCAAACTCGACTAAGTGGTAAAAACCTGTCGATTTTTTCTGGATAGGATAGGCCAGCTTTCGCAGACCCCAGTCTTCTTCGTGGTGCATTTTTGCTCCACCATCCTTTAGAAGACTTTTAAACTTCGCAACTGTCTCCTTTGCCTGTTCTTCAGACAAAACGGGAGTCAAAATGAAGACAGTTTCATAACGATTAGTCATAACTTCCTTTTGGTGTTAATAATTAGTATTAAAAAATGGAGTGCAAAGGTAGCAAAAAACTCATCTGTAGCAAGCTGCAAAAGAACTTTCGAAAGTATTAATACTCCTCTTTTGAAGATGTCAGATCAAGCACTCGCAATGGCAAGTTCTTTTATCTTTGCCCTTCATCAAAATATTGAATGGACGAGTTTATAGTTTCGGCGCGAAAATACAGACCAAACACTTTCGAATCGGTGGTTGGGCAGGAAAATATTACCCAGACTCTTCTCAAGGCTATTGAGAATAATCACCTTGCTCAGGCATTCTTATTCAACGGACCCAGGGGTGTAGGAAAAACCACCTGCGCTAGAATTCTAGCTCGTGAAGTCAATCATTTCCACTCTGAAGGAATAGATGAAGGCAACGACTTTTCCTTCAATATTTTTGAACTGGATGCCGCCTCAAACAATAGTGTAGAAGACATTCGAAGCCTGATAGACCAAGTTCGCATCCCACCTCAGATCGGTAAATACAAGGTTTATATCATAGATGAGGTGCACATGCTTTCCAAGGCCGCCTTCAATGCGTTTTTGAAGACATTGGAAGAACCGCCGTCATATGCCATATTCATATTGGCTACCACCGAAAAACACAAAGTTCTTCCGACCATTATTTCGCGATGTCAGGTATTTGATTTCAACCGAATTCAAATCAGCTCAATGGTGGCTCATCTCGCTCAGATAGCAGAGAAAGAGCATATTTTTGTTGAAGAGAGTGCTCTCCATGTCATATCAGAAAAAGCAGATGGTGCCTTAAGAGATGCCCTTTCGATCTTTGATCAAATGGTGAGTTTTTCGGGTAATAATGTTACCTACCAAGATGTCATCGATAACCTCAACATTCTCGATTACGACTACTACTTTGCGCTTTGCAATTGCTTTCTGAACAGCGACACCGAAACAGCACTCGTTACCTTCAATCAAATTCTGAATAAGGGTTTTGACGGTCACAATTTCATCAATGGCTTGGCCAATCACATTCGAAATCTCTTAATGTGCATCTCACCCAAAACGGCAGGTATTCTTGAAGTAGGTGAAACCGTTAAACAACGCTACATTGAAGAGGCCCCAAAATTTGAAACAGGCAATTTGGTTACTGCTCTTGAGCTCTTGGGAAAGGCCGATTTGGATTATAAAATCAGTCGAAATCAGAGACTTCTTGTAGAGGTCTTACTCCTGAGGCTTTGCGCTCTTTTTAGCGGAAGCGGTGAAAAAAAAAACTCCAATGACGAGTTTGAAGTAGCTCCTGCAAAACCTGGAAGCAAAAAAGATATCGATCTGGTAGTTGCTATTCCTGAGATTAAGGAAAGTGCTTCGCCAAAAGTCCCTCCGCAACCCGCAGCTAAGATTGAAGAGGATTCCCCAAAAGAAAAACCTTTGGCAGAAAAGATTGAAACGGTAAAGGAGAAAGTAGAAGAATCACATCTTGCCCCTGCGACTGACACTGCGCCCACCGAGGAAAAACAGTCTGAGCCAGCTTCATTACCAGCCGACAACAGAGTTCAGGAACCAAAACCTGCTCAACCAGGATTTAGCTCGAAGCTTGGAAAAGGCAAGATGATGGGGCTTCCTTCCATTTCAGCCATGAAGGAAAAGCTGGAGACCAAGGATGAAAAGGCTGAGACAACTGCTGCGAATGAAGCTGCTTCTTACGAAGGTAAACCTGCAGACGTCTTCAACCTGAATGAGCTATGGGATGCTTGGAAAGAATACGCATCAAAAATAAAAGCAGAGGATAAGCAGAGCTATTACGTGACTTTGACCAAACACGACCCTGTGATGGTTGAGGAAAATCAAATCGAATTTTTGGTCGACAATCACGTGCAGGTAAGCGACCTGAATGAGGACAAAGCGAACTTATTGGAGTTCTTAAGAGAAAAGTTGAACAATTGGAGAATCTTGTTAAATGTGGTTATTGACGAAACGGAGACAAAAGACGGAGATAGCCTTTATGACCCTTCTGCAAAGTTTGAAGCAATGGCTGAAAAAAATCCGCTATTAAAAGAATTAAGAAGTCGATTCGATTTGGATATTGATCATGACGTCTGAAAGGACTAAGGCTAAGATTTATCTCAAAAGTTCAGGCACTTCTTCCGAAATAATTAGACTGCCCCCTGTGACTAACAGCTTGACTCTTTCGACTTGAAATTGTTTCTTGACGACCTATCACGAATATTAGTGATAAGAAGCACCTTTGTAAATTCACTACCTTCACGACCCGAAAAAAACAACAACTCAATTAATATGAAACTGACCAAAATTTTCGCTTTCCTTTTCGCCTGCAGCACCATTTCTACTCAAGCTCAAATAGCCGAAAAAACCGAGGAAAAAGCAAAGCAAAAAACCGAACAACGCATAGACCAAAAAATAGACAACGGAATCGATAGCGGCCTTGATGCGATAGAAGGCTTATTTTCGAAAAAGAAGAAGAAGAAAGGTTTAGTAGAAGAGTCAAAAGCAGAAGGCGCTACTGAATCAAATACGAGTGATGAGATATCAGCGAGCACCTCACCAATGTCAATGATGGGAGGGGCAGATGTACAAGTTCAAGACGAGTACACTTTTGATCATCGCTTTGTAATACTTATGGAAGAATTTGATAAAAAAGGAAAGCTACAGGAGTCTAACGAGATGACTTTCTTGTCAAAAGAGGAATCTTCAGTGATGGGGATTTTGATGAATCAAGAGGGTATTAATACGGAAATGATTTACGATTTAGACAGCTATGAAATTGTGACTTTGATGAATACGGGTGGTCAGAAAATAGGAACGACCATGTCTATCGACAAAAGTCAGGTAGAGAGTCTAATGACTCAAGAAGATTCTGACTCTCCGGATATGGACAAAATGCCGACCTTCAAAAAAACGGGAAATACAAAAACCATCTCAGGCTATTCTTGTGACGAGTACGTGGTAGAAAATCTCGAAAATGGCGATGGCAGCAGCATGACCTATTGGATCACAAATGAATTGGAAATCGACTGGATCAAGTCCATGGCAAACATGTCGGGTATGAACAAACAAATGCCCGACATGTATGCAGGTACAGGTTATCCCGAAGATGGATCTGTAATTCAGATGATTGTTACCGAAAAGAATGGTGAGCGCATGGAAATGACTGTGAAAAAAGCAGAAGTAGATCAAAACATCACCATCAGTACGAAAGGATACACCTTCATGAACATTCCCGGAAGGTAAACCTGAATGGCAGGCCATTCGTCGATTGAAGATTCGATAAGCCGGCGAGAAATCAATCGCTTGGCTGTGCCGGCTATACTCACGGGTATCGCTGAACCCGTAATTACTCTTGTTGATACCGCCTTTGTAGGCCAAATCGGAACCACCGAGTTAGCCGCCGTAGGAATTGCGGGTAGCTTTTACCTGATGACGGTATGGATTCTCGCTCAAACGCTGACCGCTATTGCCGCTATCGTTAGTCGGTATTACGGCAGCAAGAGGTTGACAGAAATCGAGACGTTAGTACCTCAAGCGCTGGTATCTAACATCTTGCTGGGAGTGGGATTTCTCCTTTTAACTAAGACGTTTTCGAAAGAAATTTTTGAATTTTATAATGCCGGTGGACCGGTACTGGAACTCTGTCAAGACTACTTCAGTATTCGGTCATGGGGTTTTCCGTTTACTTTGGCTACCCTACTACTCTTCGGCGTTTTCAGAGGATTACAGAATACATCTTGGGCCATGATCATCTCGCTTTCGGGCGCAATAGTTAACCTGGTTCTCGATTATGTATTGATTTTTGGCATTGACGGAATGGTGAATCCTATGGGAATAGAAGGTGCAGCCACAGCGAGTTTGGTCGCACAAATTCTCATGTTCTTCATGTCGCTTGTTTTCCTCTACTACAAAACTCCATTTCGACTAAAAATTCAGCTCAAGCTGAATACCGAATACAAGAACCTGGCAGGGATGAGTATCGACCTATTTATTCGAACGATACTGCTCAACCTGACTTTCTACCTGGCTACTCGGTATGCCACGGGTTATGGAGAAGAAGTCATCGCGGCGCATACCATCGCCATCAATATCTGGCTATTCTCCTCTTTCTTCATCGATGGCTATGCCCATGCAGGAAATGCCTTGGCAGGAAGACTTTTGGGAGAAGGACGCCCGAAGTTGCTGTACAAAATGGGCCGGCGAATCAACCGTATAGCCATATGGATTGGGTTTGGACTCGCTGTGATATACGGCATTGGCTACTTCCAAATTGGTAAATTCTTTTCGAATGATGCCGAGGTTTTGGCCCAATTTGTAGCCATATTTTTTTTGGTCATCATCACACAACCCATCAATGCTTCGGCCTTTGCCTTCGACGGAATCTACAAGGGATTGGGTGAAATGAAATTGCTACGGAACTTATTGATCGGCTCGACCCTTCTTGGGTTTGTCCCTGTCAGCGTAGGCTTCCATTACCTCTCACCCGGCCTTCTCGGTATCTGGATTGCGTTTTTAGTTTGGATGATCATCCGCTCGGGGTGGCTGGTGTTTGATTTTCGGAAGCGGTTTGGTGTTTCGTAGTGCGAGGTTCGTATTGCGTGGTTCGTAGATCGTAGTGCGTAAAGCGTAGTTCGTAGTTCGATGTGCGTACTGAGACGTATAGCTAACGGCTAATTTTCAAATATTTTCAGAATGCCCATGTAGTGGCAAAATGCTCCGCCGAGGACAAATACGTGCCAAATAGCGTGGTGAAAGGGAATTTTCTTGACCAAGTAAAATACTGCGCCAATCGTATAACAAGCTCCACCCGCTGCGATCCAAT
>CAZKXG010000012.1:15010-15598 GCA_964556465.1 uncultured Cryomorphaceae bacterium
TCTTGGGGCAAGTTTTCACTAAATGAATCGGGAGCGAATACCACCATCCAACCCATGGCCAAGTAAATTAAGGTAGAGACAACCCGAAACTTCCCGGTGAAAAATACCTTGAAAACAGTTCCTGCAAAGGCTAGTCCCCAAAGAATCCAGAGCATCAACTTGGCATCTTCAGGATTGGCGTAAGCCAGTAAAAACGGTGTGTACGTTCCCGCAATTAAGTAGTAGATGCTGATGTGATCCCAGATTTTCATAACCTGGCGCTTTCGCATTTCTTTTTGGGCATGGTAGAGCGAGGAAAAACCAAACACCATTAGGAAACCAATTCCGTAGACTATGCTTCCTCCTACATCGACCAAGGAGTTAGCTGCTCCCATTGAAATTACCCATACCAAGTAGGGCAAGGCAATTAAACCAAATACAAAACCTATGAGATGGGTTATGATATTTGCTTTTTCGTGAGCAGGGGCGTAATCGGACATGAAGCAAAGGTGGGAAAAAGAGTTAATCTAATTGAACATTTCGCTAGCCACAGTGCGCACACTTCTGGCACGTCTATTGAATCTTCCTTCAGTAAAACCTATCAAATGG
>CAZKXG010000012.1:15658-21382 GCA_964556465.1 uncultured Cryomorphaceae bacterium
ATAAAATTTTGAAAGCAGAAGATCCTATTCAAAGATTTAAGGAGGAAGTACCAATTCACACCTACGACAATATTAACAAGAGATGGTGGGAGCAACAGCAAAAAAACCCTGATATCACTTGGCCAGGGAGACCAAATTTCTTCGCCAAAAGCAGTGGAACGACAGGTAAAACGAGCAAGAGAATTCCGATTACCGAAGACTTTTTAGGAAGCATGAAAGCAGTAGGTCGATCTATGATTAAGTCGCTTGCTCATTTTGACTTGCCCGAATCACTTTTCGAAAGTGAAATATTGATGCTGAGCAGTTCGGCCGACTTGGAGGAAAATGAAAAAGGATTTCTGGAAGGAGAAATTTCGGGAATCAATGTGAGTAATTTCCCCGATTGGTACCAGACTTTCTACAGACCTGGAAAAGAGATAGCGGCCATTGATGACTGGGACGAGCGAATCCAACGAATTGCTCAAGAGGCCCCTGATTGGAATATAGGCGCAATCGCTGGCATCCCTTCGTGGGTGCTGCTCATGTTACAAAAAGTGGTTGAGTACAATAACTTAGAAACTATTCATGACATTTGGCCCAACCTAAAAGTCTACTCCTCTGGAGGAGTCGCCTTTGAAACCTATCGCAAAGACTTTGAAAAGATCTGCCAAGAACCTTTGATTGTAATGGATACGTACTTAGCCTCGGAAGGCTTTGTAGCGTTCAATTCTCGACCAAACACCATGGCAATGGAGTTGGCAACTGATCACGGTTATTTTTTCGAGTTTATCCCATTTGACGATCGAGGTGTAGATGAAACAGGGCAGCTGCTAGATAATCCGCTTTCCTTGAACCTTGACAAAGTAGAAATCGGTCAAGAATATGTTTTGGTGTTGAGCTCTTGTGCGGGAGCATGGCGCTACATGATAGGCGACGTTATTAAATTTGAAAGCTTAGACCCTCCGCAAATTCTTATTACGGGACGCACTAAATTCTTTCTGAACGTGGTCGGATCGCAGCTATCGGAAGAGAAACTAGATGCCGCCATTCTCGATGCATCTGAAAAACACGGCATCAGCATCAACGAATACATGGTGGGAGCCATTAAAAATCAGGACGGAGAATACATTCACCAATGGGTGGTGGTTACGAATGATCAAGTTGATTCCACTGAGCTAAGTGATACGCTGGATAACTCGCTTAAAGAAGCCAACAACAACTATTCGGTAGCGAGAAGTAAGGCACTGAAAGGAATTGAGGTTCAGGTAATTTCTAAGAAAAGCTATACGGATTACTTAGATCAATCAAAGAAAAAAGGTGGACAAGTAAAAACACCAAAAGTCATGACGGAAGAAAAGATGAAAGCTCTTTTACAAACGATTAGTCCAGTGTTGGCCTAAGATTTTTATTTTGCTCTACACACATCTCAACGCCACTTATTGGCATGTAGAATTTATTGAGCTGTTCTTTGTATTCTTCACTCACTAAATCATGCTCCAAAAGAAAGCGCTTGGTTGCGATGATCTCTTCGTGAAATCCATGTTCGATGGCGATGCTATCGGCCTGATGCTCTACATCTTTTTTGAAATCATCAGAAAAACTATAGCGTATACCATATCCGATCATACTAAGGTTTGATCGATACTCGTAGTCAACCAGATGTCCCAACTCGTGCGCAAACCAACCCCTCAGTACTTTTTCAGGTAATTCAGAAACCTTCAGATCCTTTGCATCTCGTACATAATATCCGAGCTTTATTTTGTACTTTTTCTCATTGCCGAATAGGGTCGAGAAATCAACGATAGGCTGAGCTGCCATGGTTGAATTCTTCAGCCGCTTCCGGGAGAGAATCACTTCGTAAGGATGGAGCTTAGTGTATGTTGAAAATACTTCGTCAAATGTTCTTACTTCACTATCAAATGGTATGCAAATGCCTTTTTGATCCTTTCATCTTCTACATCTATATACTTAACCCTCATCAAATGGTCTGGTTTTTTTTGGTTTTGACGCGACGAAGCAAGTATGATTCCTCCAAAAATCAGAGAAATCAAAACCAAGCCAAGTGCGATAAAAAATCGTTTCATATAACCGAAAAGGTGCAATAAACATTCCTTTTATGGGATGCTTTGCACCTTAGAGTTTTATTGGAAATGTGAACCACTTCTTAGTTGAGCTCAGAAACGACTTGAAAGTTTCGGGATACTGGATTAAAGGGACTATTTACAGTGGTTCCATTTCCATCGACGAGCTCGAGAGTAATGGCATGCATGCCTGGCCTCAATCCCCTTATCGCGTAAGGTTGCCACGATTCGATCAAAAAGTCATAACCTGCAATTTTGGCCTTCACCTTAAAACCTGTCTCGCTCAAAACGCAATTGTGGAGGTAAAAATCTAAAAGAATATCCGAATTTTCATTGATGTTATAAGTTCCCTTCGGACGGCTGTAAAAAAGGTACGGCTGACTTAGATCGTACGGTTCCATTTCGGGATCACCCACGGTAAATTGAACCACCTCGTAATTTTCCATTTCTTTCAAACTGAGGTGATAAGATCTGGATAAAAAGGACATTAGAATGTACTGACCTTCTCCCAATTCTTTTGAAAATCGAGGTTCGTAATGCGCCATGTAAGGTTCATTGTTTAAAATGGCATGGATGTGCTGCCCCTTTTCCGACTCTGCCAATTCGTAATCAGTTTTTACGACCGTAGGATCACCTAAATTGAAATTATCGACTTCGTAATCGAATGCTATTTCTCCTGAGTCCAGCTTAGCTCCATTCATCGGAGAAAGCAATTTGAGATTGGCTCCTGCTAAGGGGTTCATTTCCCCTATGGCAATTAGCTCAACATTCGATTTTTTCTCTCCATCGCTCAACTTGTGATTGAGGTCGTGGTTGTCATCCTGAGGGTTTTCCGTCGTAATGACGTCTTCCTTTACCACCACATCCTGTTTTATTTTGTCATCCCTGCAACCAACGGTAGTTAGTACGATTAGCGCTGCAATTAATATTTCTTTTTTCATGGTATTCTACTTCTTAGTTTTTGGTCAATTCGGATCCTGACTTCAAAACCTGATCTCCGTCTTCTTGTTCAATTAAATAGGCAGGATCACCGTCTGAAGCGTTCCGATTCACCTCGCTCCCTTTGATGGTCTTCGAAACATCTGAAGTGTATTTCCTTTTCACTTTGCCAGTGCCGTGACCGTTGCCCCACTTCCATTTGACTTCATCGCCTTCATTGAAATTTTTCATTGTGCCAGTGTTTTATTTTCGCCGAGATCAGGTCTTTTCCCTGTAATTTTTGCTTTTGCAAATTCAAAAGCCTTTTTAAGAATACCTTTATTGGTATCCCATATTTCTGCTTGATTTACCTCAATCCTTATTAAAGCCGCTTGGTCTTTTGGGCTCTCTGCATTTGCAAACCATATTTTTACCTCATCCGACCATAATTCGTCAAACTTTGCACCGCTGTGATGCACGGAAGCGAAGCCCGAAAGCACTGCGTAATGACCATCGCTCAAGCTGGCAAAACTCAAATTGACATGCGGGCTCGTTTCTATCTCATCGACTTTTGCGGCATCTTTATCGGCAAAAAGCCAAACTACACCTTCATAGTACTCTTGGACTAGAAACATGGGGCGTGTATTGAGGAAACCTTGGGTGGATGTAGTGAGCATCCCGACTCTTAGATCCTTAATGTACTCCCATACTTCTGCGTGATTCTTTTCTAAATTCATGTGATATATTTTTTATTATTCATTTACCCGTCACGGTTACAAATAGACGTGACGGAGTATTCAATTCGTTCAATACGGCAAATGCTCAGTTGAGCGAGGTGTGCTGACTGCTTAATTTATAACCCATTGAATGCAAACACCTAGCTGATACATCCATTATGGCGTTATTATTCATAGTGGGCATACCGTATGTTACTTCGTCTATGCACTTGAACAAACCTTCGGTGAGTTCATGGATATCCCGCTCCTCTCTAAACTCCGTCGTGTCAACTGCGGAGAGAATCATGCTGGCGCAGTTTGCCTTTCGCGATTTTATACTCGCCTGATTCCAATCACCTACATTTGCTCTATACAGACTTGAATCAGGCGTTATGGTCTCTACCGTTTCCACCGGAATAGTAACCTCAGAGCTTAAGACTTTTACTTCTTGAGGGCCCGAGCATGAAACCATAAGGAAAATGAAGAAGGCAGGGATGAGACTGTTAACGGATTTAATCCAGTTAGATCTTGAGGATATCGATGCTTGTACCATTATTTCTCTTTGGTTTATTCAAGCCAAACTTCATACCTATTTAAAGATTGAAGGAACACGAGAGTATGGCCTAATTTTATAACTCTTACCAAAAAACATACTATGTCAGATCAGCCGAAGGAAAGTGAAGAAGTATTAAGGGAGCAGTACGCATCCAGCATAATGGAGTACAGAAGGAGTCAATCCGGATTATTCCTGAGCGCCTTTACGGCAGGTCTGGAGATTGGCTTTTCCATTGTATTGATGGGACTATTCTACACAACATTTGTAGAAACTGTGGACAAAAATGCGCTACACCTCATTGTTTCATTAGGCTACCCACTCGGTTTCATATTCGTTATTATAGGAAGAAGCCAACTTTTTACGGAGCAGACATCGTTGGCCGTCATTCCATTCTTAAAAGGCGTGGTCAATTTTAGTGAATTGATGAAACTATGGGGAGTGGTTCTTCTGGGAAATCTAATCGGTGGTTCACTTTTCGCCATCTTCATAGCTTGGATCGGACCTAAAAGAGATATCATTAGCAAGGAAGCTTTTGTGGAGTTTGCTCATGTACTTACCGAGCCTTCGTGGTACGTCATCTTAGGTAGTGCTATTCTTGCGGGCTGGATGATGGGGCTTCTCGGGTGGCTAATTACCACTGCACAAGAAACCATTAGTCGAGTCTTTATGATTGTATTGGTCACTTTTGTAATAGGGTACGGCAAGCTCCATCACTGCATAGTAGGAACGGTAGAATTGGTAGGGGGTTATATCCACTCTGTCGATCCAAGTTTGGGTGATTATGGAGCAGCTCTGGCCTTTGCCATTTTGGGCAATATTATTGGCGGCGCCTTCTTTGTCGCTGGACTTAAGTACTCTATCAACGAACTTTAATCGCAGCGCAACGGAGATTGAGGTGTGATTTGTGCAGAGCACGACGTGTGAATCGAAAATACATCATACCGATAATAGCTTGTCTCACTTTTATAGTGGGCACAGTATCCATCATGCTTCCATTTCTCCCGTTGGGATGGTTTCTCTATGCCGTTACAGTTTTGTTGCTGATTCCCTATTTCAAGGCCTTTCAAAGAGCCTTTGAATGGATTGCCAAAAGAGACGATACGGGGTTTACCAAACGAGCTTGCCTTTTCACCGCTAAAATCTACCGCTGGGCCAAAGACGAGAAAAAAGCGCATATATTCAAAGAAATGAGTGAAGAGAGTGAAGATTTCGAACCCCTGGATAACAAACGAAAAGAGCCGTGATAGAATGTCTACCACGGCTCTTTACACTAGAAATTCAATCTTCTATTCGATCTATTGCCGATCGATAAAGTTTTTAATTTCTTCTTTGGTTTTACCCGTCTTTTCTTGAATCTTTCCTAAGAGCTCATCTTCTTTTCCTTCAGCATACTGAAGGTCGTCATCATTGAGCTCACCATATTCTTGCTTAAGCTTTCCTTTTAGTTGATTCCAGTTTCCTTTAATTTTATCTT
>CAZKXG010000012.1:21399-33658 GCA_964556465.1 uncultured Cryomorphaceae bacterium
ATAATATATGTTTTTGGTTCGCACTATATAGTTCACTAACCATACCGGATAAACATATAATAAGAATACAGCCTCAAGCCTTTTCACAGCAAGCTCCTCAGCTTTTTGCAAGAAAAATGAAGAGTGAACTGCTGAACCAAAATTCCCCAAACATGTGGAATGACCACACATAGCATAAGACATCTGTCGAAGAATAGCTCGATTATTGCTAAAGCATCTTCGCTTAACTTTAGACTATGAAAAATCAACTCTTCGAGCCTTTCAATCAAATTAAAGATCAACTCATTGAAAAATTCCCTTCAATCTTCTGGGGAACAATCAGCCTTACTCTTCTCATCTTCTTGGGTCTGGGCATAAGCTGGCTGGTGAAGAATCGACTAAAGCGAAGAGTAGATGATATGTTACTGGTAAACTTCGTCGGTAGAATTATCCTAATATCTTTTTTCCTCTTGGGGATTGTGTTCTTTTTGAACGCTATCGGACTTGGCACAGCTGCAGGCAGTTTATTGGCAGGCGCAGGAGTGTCAGCTATTATTCTTGGTTTTGCCTTTAAGGACATCGGCGAAAATTTCATAGCCGGATTTTTCCTTGCCTTTTCCAGGCCATTTGGCATAGGCGATCTCATCGAAGTCGAAGGTGTGAAAGGGGTTGTAAAAGCAATGAGCTTTCGCACCACCCACATCCGTACATTCGACGGTCAGGATGTCTTTTTACCAAATGCCATGTTGGTCAAAAATCCATTGTCCAATTATACACGCGATGGATTATTGCGGCACAAGTTTGTTTTGGGAATAGATTATGGCGATAATATTGGTAAAGCCATGCAAGTGGTGATGGGCGCTTTGAAAAAAATGGATGAGCTGGAACAAACAAATGGGCTGGAGCCTTTTGTGATGATTGAAAACTTCGGAACCAGCACGGTCAACCTGGGAATCTACTACTGGATCAACTCCGATAAGCAAAAAAGAGGAGTGATCACATTGAAAAATGAGGCAATGGCGGCAGGATTAGCTGCACTCACGCAGGCTGGATTCAGCCTTCCGGCAGATATTGTAGAATTGAAAATTTACCAAGAGGGTCAACCCATCCCTCTTCGTATGATGGAATAGCGGGAGCAAAAAATAAAAAATGCCCTTGATATGAGAACAAGGGCATTTCATTTAAAGGGGAAGGCTCAGAAGGCTATGATGCATTCTCTTCCATCATTTCCCTGTAGGATTCTCCTAATTTGTTTTTTTCCGAATTTTCCAACGCTTTTCCAGCCATTTGAAACACTTCGTGTTCTTCCTCAGCAAGGTGATGAAGTACTCTCTCCTTCAGTTTCTCAGCAGTACTCAGCCACGCCGAGTTGTCCATTTCCGTGTCATCTAATTGTTCAAGAAGCTCATCTATTTCGTGGTGTTCGGCCACACTGTGTCTGGCTTTGTCCTGAGTTAAATCATCTCTAAACAGCGGCTTGTAAAAATACCGTTCTTCTGCATCAGCATGTATTTTCAGCTGATGCTTTAACTGCTTGTAAAGATCTTTTCTGGTTTGGCTGTGTCCTGAGGTTTCTACTAAATCCTGTATCAGCGCTCTTTGTGTTTCGTGGTCTTCTCTGATCTGTTCAAATATATTTTTCATAAAGTTTTTTAGTAAGAACTATTCCAAAAACATTGCCGGCAGGCTGAATACCCTTAAACAGAAGAATCCTGCTTTATGTATTGTGGAATTTCCGTAACAAGACTGTGCATACAATGCTCAATAGATGGAGGTGGTTTTGACAGTGACATTTAAGCATATCGTTAAATCACTAATATTCACATACATAGACACAACTTTGACATTCATCTATCCCTTGGAATGGTCTTCGCATTTTATAGTGCAACTATTCACTTAAAATCAAATATTATGAAATCACTAGAAAATAAAAGAGTCGCCATCCTCGCAACTGATGGTTTCGAAGAATCAGAATTAACCTCACCGCTGAATGCACTAAAAGAAAGCGGTGCTGATGTAGATATAGTATCTTTTAAATCAGGAAAGATCAAAAGCTGGAAAGATGGCAACTGGAATATGGAAATAGATGTGGACAAAACGCTTGACGAAACTTCGTCATCAGAATACAACGCGTTGATGCTCCCGGGAGGAGTAATTAATCCAGACATATTGAGGAGAAACAAAAAAGCTGTACAGTTCGTCCGTGACTTTTTCGACGATCACAAACCCGTTGCTGCCATATGCCATGGTCCGCAGATGCTTATTGAAGCCGATGTGGTTAAAGGAAGAAAAATGACATCATTCGGTTCGATTTCGACTGATCTTATAAATGCAGGCGCACACTGGGCAGATGAAGAGGTAGTAGTTGATCATGGATTGGTTACTTCCAGATCTCCAGCTGACTTGAATGCTTTCAATGCAAAAATGGTAGAAGAAATAAGGGAAGGCCAGCACGCTGAACAAACCGCATAATCACACGATATAGCAAAATGTAAAAGTCGGGTATTATCCCGACTTTTTTTTGTGCTTAAACTTTGCTCAAATAGCTAGTTATCGTTTTTGAATAACAGGTTTAGCGGCTTCAGAACGGAAGAATGATCGAAAAGAATAACCAGGACAGCCATTAAAGGAACAGCTACAACCATTCCTATGACTCCCCAATACTGACTCATTACCAGCAGTGCAAGCACGGATGCAAAAGGATTGACATTTACACTATTTCCCAGAACCACCGGGGAAATAAAGTTGTTTTCTATAAACTGAATGACGGCATAGAGAGCCATTACACCGAAACCATATGCCAAGGAGTCCTTTGTAAGAAATGCGAAGACAATCGGAATAAGCGCCCCCACAAAAGTTCCGATATACGGTATCACCGTGAGCAAAGCAGAGAGCGTACCCAACAAAAGTGCATAGGAAATACCGATAGCCCATAGACCTCCCGTAGCAAGGGAAGCGTTGATTAGAATCACTAAACCCATTCCCGATAGATAGCTTTGCACCATCTCCTTTGATTCTTTGGTGGCAACTGTTAGTTCTCCTGAACCTTTGGAATCAATCCATTCCAAGAATTCTGATATTCTACCTCTGTAGAAAAGGATGAAGAATACGAAAATCGGAATCAGGGTAAGGGTAGTGAGAACATCTCCCGTTAATTTTAAAGCGTCGCCGAAGAATGATCCTAAAAAGCTCAGATCCTCAGGAAGTACCTTTTCGATATCATCGACTTCACGCAGTTTGGGCGGCTGAAAATTTTCAGGTAAGACCTGTGTAAGCCGATTTAACTTGGAAAAGAAAGTATTTTCAATGTCGCCAATAGAGGAACCCAATTCCTTGAGCTGAACAACGCCAACAAGACCTATTCCTATAACAAGTAATGCGACTACACCTACTATGGTAATGCCGCTGAACAATCTGTTAAACCCAATTCTCTCAAGCCAGTTCGCCAATGGAAGTATGACCAGGGAAAGAATGATAGAAAGCATCAATGGAGCGGCAACTGCTTTAAGTTGACTCCCTAAGAAAATGACGACTCCAATCAGGAAAACCCCGTAGAACACTTTTTGAAGGCTGATATTTTTTGATTCTCTTTTCATAAAAAAACCTGCAAAGCATTTAACTCTACAGGTGTAGTTTTAATTTGTGGTTATAACCTATCTAAAGATTCTTTTGAGCAGCTTCCAGCCAAATTTCGAGGCTTCTACCGTGGTAAGCACTTCTAAAGCAGTCTTAATCAAAATGGAAGAAGCTGAATTTTCTCCATTTCGAGGAAGGATTAACTTAACAAGCTGCCAGCCTAATGAGGCCGGCTTTAACATTTCACGAACATTTGACACTCGAAGAGAGATATCATTTCTTATAATACTCTTCTTCAGCTCTGTTCTCATTATCTCGTCGTCGATATCACGCAAAGACTTAATGTGACTAAATTTATGAGGCATCGTAAATTTCTTTAAGTATTCCTTTAATAATCGAACGATTCAGGATTTTACGCAGTACCAGCGAAGCGATGAGAGTGATGAACAAACCAATCCCTCCTGAGCATAAAAATCCCAAGCTAGCGCTCTGAAAGTATTCTGCCAAAGCAAACCCCAAAGACATCAGCAGAATAGTCAAACTAATGAAACCGAAAAGAACTGTTAAGGTCACAGCCATCAGTTTCCCGACATACCGCGTAGTTCTCTTGACCAACTTTAGTTTGACCAAGTCTGCCTCAGTCTCGGCATAGAGCTTAGCTGCAGCTTTTGCTTCTATGTACTGATCTTCAAATTTGGAGGACATTATGCCTTGGTTGCGTCTTTAACTTTGCCGGCTGCATTGTTTACTTGATCCTTCAAGTTTTCATAGGCCTTGTTCACTTTTTCTTCTATGGTCTGTTCCATGTCAGAAATTTTGTGGACCGCGTCTTTTCTCAACTTTTTACCGTTTTTGCTATTAAGGTAGAGACCCGCTCCAACTCCAATAGCCGTTCCCAATAAAAATGACAGTATTTCATTATTTCCTTTACTCATCTTGTTTGTTTTTAGTGACATTAATTTACAAAAAATAAATGTATTTAATTGCACAATTGATTAATAATCAATCAATTTTTTTTACTTCATTGACATTTTGAGGCTATCAACCTTTTGTTTGGTTTCATCTTTCAAATTGTCGTAATTCTCTTCAATCCAATCCATACTCTCTTCCCATCCTTCTTCAACCTTATCTCCGGTTTCATCTGCGGCATTTTCGACATCGTCTCCTTTTTCATCCAACCAATTTTTCATATCAGATATTTTCTCCTCAGCCATTAGATTCAATTCTGATAGTCTTTCTTCGTTCTCTTTTTTTGATGATTCAAATCGACTTTCAAGATCGTCAAACTTTGACTGAAGCTCATTATTTATTTCCCCCGCATTTTCTTCGGCCTTATCCTCAAGTCTTTCATATCGCTCCTCAAGAGTTTCCCAATTGTGACGGGCGGAATATTCAAGGTTATTGTTGATGCTGTCCACATAGTTTTCCAGATCAGCCATTGCTTCAGAATGGTCTACTTCGGTATTTGTGCCGGAGCAAGAGATGATAAAGAGTGCACTGGATAGAATAAATGGCAATTTTAAAATTTTCATTGTGATTAGGTTTTTATTTAATTTCTGATTCGGCTTACTAATGTCAAAAGAGATACCGCGATTTAAGCCTACAAGAAACAAACGCTAAAGTCTGAATGTCAGATGTATAGATTTTTTGTTTACGCTAGCTCCTCAATTTATGTAGACTTAACTCCACAGTTCAGGTCTACAAGCTCTACACCACTCTGGCTAATTCATCCATAGTGCTTCGCGCAGCTCTTATTTTATCGTACTGTGTCATTATAAGCTTTCTCAATTCTGTGTTAAACGGCTCTGTTTCGAGCACCCTCTCATATTGAGCGATTGCTTCGCCTTCACCTCTGCTACACTCTTCCAGGAGTGCTTCATCTCTGTCTGAAGAAACTGAGTCTTTTATTTTGACTAATGCTTGATGGAGATCTCCTAAGATTGAAGTTTTTTCAACAGGCTCGCCATCCATATCCAAGATCTCCTGCTTCAGTTCTTCAGCATAACGTTTTCTCTGGTCGGCATACGTTTTTAAGAAGTGTCGGAAATTATCGTTTTTAATGTTTTCCGCGGCATAGCTATAACCTTTAGCAGCATCTAGGTTTACTTTCAATAAACTATTGAGCATATTAGTCATGGATCTTTTTTTACATTGTGGATCGCAAAACCCGTTCCCAAGGAGCATCAGACTCTAGTCGACTGAATAACAATTCTTATGAGACGGCATCACGTCTTTATATGAGCGTAGATTCTACGGGAGTGTAGATTAAGCCCCACGGTAGCCTTTGGATACAATAGTATGTCTATCCATCGATGGGTAGGTAAATAGAAAAAGTTGAACCAACACCTTTTTCACTATCTACCTCTATTTCTCCGTGGTGCTCAGAAATGATGGTTTGGGTTGAGGTTAAACCGAGGCCTACACCACTGGATTTGCTGGTAAAAAAAGGATCAAAAAGCGATTCCAATTGCTCCTGATCCATTCCCGAACCATTATCCTCAACTTCAAAGCGTACATAATTTGCATCCAAGTTCACCCGGCTCTGTATGATTCCCAACTCCTTGTCCATGCTTTCTAATGCATTGGTAAAGAGATTGGTAAATGCTATCCTCAGCTTTTCTACATCACCATCTAGAAAAGCTTCGGTGATACCATATTCAGCCGTCAATTCAACTCCTTCCAAAAGCGAACGATCATTGATAGCCTTGACCACTTCCTTAAACAGGACTATTACGTCGAAGTTGGTGCGCTTAAAAACTTGTTGCTCCGAAGAACTGAGCAACTGACTCAAAATACCATCGATTCGCTTGGTGCATCTCTCGATGATATCAAAGTACATCTCAAAGTCACCAATATTGTTGGTCTCCTCTTTCAGCTGATCTACCGCCAGGTTCACATTGGTCAATGGGTTTCTTATCTCATGCGCCATCGTTCGTGCGAGACGGTAGGTCATAGCTATATTTTCGGATTTTTTCCGTACTGCATTTAGCCTCTCCTCGTGTGAAATGTTAATGAGAGTACCGTGGTAAGCAATGATTCTATTACTTAGTTGGCCTTCATGCATTACCGATTCTCGAATAAGAGACAATTTGAGTCTTCCCAAAAACTCTACCCCATTTTCATCAATCGAAAAACGAACCTTTTGATCGATATTTCCGGTGGTTAATTCATTCAGAAGAGAAATCAACTTTTTTCTACGACTACCGGACTTTACAAACGTGAAAAAGTCTTTCCCCAATGCCAGTCTCTTGGAAATTTTAAATGCCTCTAGGAAAGCATCATTTACACCTGTAATGATGAATTCATGATCAAGAAAAAAAGCAGGTTCTATCGCATTGTAAAAGAGAGAAGAGTAGCGTTTTTGTTGTTGTTCTAATTCTAGTTTCAGATTATTGGTTTCCAGAGCGTACCTGATGGTATTGTGCAGACCCGATGGTGTCATCCGACTTTTGACTAAAAAATCAGCTGTCAGGGACTTGACCGTTCTGTACTCGGTTTCTCCTTCAGGTTCCTCGTTGACCAGCAGAATAATTGGGCGCGGGGCAAGCTGAAAATTGGACTTAGCCAAAAAATCAATTGCCTGTTCAGGCAATGCAGAAGTGTCCAATAGCGCCACATCGCTCTCAGGAATAGCCTCATTTAAATCTTGGATACACTGTATTGAATAACGGGTGTCCCATTTATCAAAAAGAAATTCTTTAACCCTAGACCGAAACGCTTCAGAAGGGCTAATTAGAAGGACTGATATTTTACTCATGAAGGATTGATATCAAAAAGCTTGAGCTTATTGTAAAGAGTCTTTCGATCAATATTGAGAATTTTGGCTGCTTTTGATTTGTTGTTTCCCGTCTGTGCGAGAACACTCAATATCCGATCTCTTTCAGCGTGATTGGCTACACTTTTCAGACTGTCATCTACGGGCCCGTCCGTGCGTGAAATTCCATACTTAATTTCCTCGGGTAGCGAATCAAGTTCTAACGTATCCCCCTCTGATAGAAGGACTGCTCGCTTTACCACATTCTTCAATTCCCGAAGATTTCCCGGCCATGAGTAGCTCTTGAATTTATCCATCACATCATCAGTTATCCCGCATACTTTGCGGTTCAATTGTTCATTGGCTTGATCAATAAAAAGGTTGGCAAATACCTCGATATCGTCTTTTCTATTTCTCAATGGATTTAATGTGAGACTAAACTCATTCAGCCGGTAGTATAGATCTTCTCTGAACTTGCCCTCGTTGACTGCTTGTCTCAAATTCTCATTGGTAGCTGCTAATATTCGAACGTCTACCTCAGTGTCCTTTGACCCACCAACTTTGGTGAATTTTCTTTCTTGTAGAACACGAAGGAGTTTTAATTGAATCTCGTAGCTCAAATTTCCTATTTCATCCAAAAACAATGTACCTCCATCAGCCAACTTAAATTTTCCCTCTCTAGAAGAAACAGCTCCTGTGAAAGCTCCTTTTTCGTGCCCGAAAAATTCGCTACCTGCAATATCTTTCGGCAGGGCGCCACAATCGAGAGCTACGAAAGGATTTTCACTTCGCTCGCTCAAGCGATGGATTTCCTTCGCAACAAATTCTTTTCCTGTTCCTGTTTCTCCATGAATAAGCACCGACATAGGGGTTGGAGCCACTATCGTCATATTCTTGTACAGGCTTTGTGCTCCGGCGCTCTCTCCTTTGTGATACTTAAAATTGTTTCCACTCGATTTTGTGGAGGTGGCTTTTTTCTTTGTCGGACTAGTTGTAATGGCTGGTTCACTTTGATTCAAAGCTTCATTAACCATATTTAAAAGCTCCTCGGGGTAAAGTGGTTTTGTTACGTAGTCAAACGCGCCGTACTTAATTACCTCTACGGCCATTCTAATATCCGAGTATCCGGTAATAATTATAAATGGTACAGCTGGTCGAAGCGCTTTAATCTCTTTTAGTAAATCCAGACCATTGTAGTCGGGAAGTCGAAAGTCGCTAATCACCAAGTCAAAAGCAGTTTTTGAAACAGCTTTAAGCCCATCTGAGCCTTTGTGAACCGTAGTAACTATAAATCCCTTCCTTTCAAGAAAGCGCTTTAAAAGCAGACAAATATCTACTTCGTCATCAATGACGAGAATGTTGTGTTTAGTATCCATTGAGAATATATCGGAAAAAGTGGGTAATTTGTTCTACAGTTTTGTGGAATTAATGTGGAGGTGAAAGGACTTCTAAAATTCGCTTCCTATTAAATGGTTTTTCAATCAAATGATCAACATTACTTTCTGCTACCTCTTTTCTTATCTTCAATTCTTTTTGAGCTGTAATGACTGCAATGATGGGCTGATGATCGAGACTACGTATGACAGGAACCAAGTCCAAACCATATTCATTGTCAAGATTTAGATCCAAAAAAACCGTGTGAAAGTCATCTCTTTCCAAAGCTTGTTTAGCTTGGTCTAATGTCTGGACGAATTTTACTTCGTAGCCCTCAGATTTAAGTAGCATTTTCATCAAAAAACCTATATCTCGCTCATCATCAACTACCAATACTCTATTCAAACTGTCAGTTTTCTTCATCGCTTGCATTTTCTATCTGCTCTTTTCATTTAGTTTTTAGTTAAGAGAATACTTCATTAATTGGAAGATTCATGCCAATAAGTTCAAGATCGGCACAAGAATGGATATTCCACAAAATATGAAAACGAAATATAAGTGGCTTTTGATTGGACTGATTCTGTGTATTGGATTTAGAATCGCACTTCCGTTTATAATGAAAGACCAGATCAATAAAAACCTAGATAATATAGAAGGCTATAACGGTGCTGTCGCGGATGTAGACTTACAACTCTACAGAGGTGGATTTCAAATTAAAAATCTCAAAATATTCGAAGAGGCTTCTGAGAAACCAGAAGTGCCGTTGGTAGATTTAGCCTATTTAGATTTCTCTATTGAGTGGCGGGCACTTTTTAAAGGTAGCTTCGTTGGGGAGGTATATTTAGATACGCTTCTCGTAAATTTTACCAAAAGAAAATCGGAGGCTACGACTAAAACTGATACCACCGATGCACGCATCGAGCTCATTAAAGAAATTCAAAGCTTCAATCCAATTCAAATTAATATTCTAGAAGTCAAGAACAGCCAGCTCGTCTATTTAGACCCAACTTCTGACCCGGTTGTCGATCTTGAATTGAGAGAATTCTATGTGCGAGCAGAGAATCTTGGAAATGTAGAAAACGATGATGACATGCTTCCCGCTAGTCTGGTATTTAAGTCAACCACTCGCGATAGCGGATCTATCCACTTAGATGCTCAAATGAACTACCTCATGGATCCTCCAGATTTTGACTTCAATTTGGAAATAGAGAAAATTGACATCCCAAGATTCAATGAGTTTTTCGAGGCATATGCTAATCTCGATTTCGAAAGTGGCTACTTCAACTTCTATTCAGAAGGGAAAGCTAGAAACGGAGAAGTGGAGGGATATGCCAAACCGCTGATAGAAAGAATAGAGGTAGCGCAGGCAGACTCTTCAGAAGGACTTGTGAAAAAAATCTACAGAGGGGCAGTTGAAGTCGGAACTGACCTTTTTAAAAATCAAAAGGAAAACCAGATAGGAACCAAAGTACCAATATCGGGATCCTTCAATAATAGTGAAGTCGACATACTGCAATCCATCTGGAATTTTTTAAAAAATGCATTTTTTGAAGCCTACAAGCAAGAAATTGAGCGCTCAATAAGCTTTGGCAGTGAAACCGACAAGAAGAAATAATGGCGTTTTCAAGGACTCCACCAGGTCTGATTTATACTTCGGATGATCAACCGGGAATAACTAGAAAAAAATATGGGAATGGTTTTGCCTATTACTATCCGGATGGCGGTCATATCAAAATGGACAAACTCCTTAGACGCATTCAGCGCATTGTAATTCCTCCTGCTTGGAAGAATGTATGGATATCGCCTCGAGAAAATTCTCATTTACAAGCAACAGGGAGGGATTCAAGAAATAGAAAACAATACCGCTACCATAAATTGTGGATAGAATTTTCGAAAGCTCAGAAATACCATCAATTGATCGAATTCGCTCACGCTCTCCCCGATGTAAGAAAGAAATACTCAGCAGACCTAAAACGATCAAAGTGGGATTATAAAAAAGTGGCGGCATTGGCTGTCGCGATTATGGATTCATTGCATCTGAGGATTGGGAGCGCCTATTATTCAGAAGTAAATCACACGTTTGGTCTGACCACATTAAGAAGAAGGCATTTGGATTTAAATGAAGATTCACTCGAACTTAGTTTCATCGGAAAGACAGGCAGAGAAAGAAGCTTAAGGCTGGAGGACAATAAATTAATACGGCTCATCAAAGAGTGTTCAGATCTTCCCGGGTATGAAGTCTTTCGCTATAAAAAGCAAAGTGAGATTTGTCAACTGAAGAGTCAGGATTTCAACCAATATCTTCGCAATATCTCCAACACAGAAGGGATTAGCGCTAAGGATTTTAGAACAT
This sequence comes from uncultured Cryomorphaceae bacterium, assembly GCA_964556465.1. Taxonomy (GTDB): domain Bacteria; phylum Bacteroidota; class Bacteroidia; order Flavobacteriales_D; family Cryomorphaceae; genus JAKVAV01. The sequence goes on from CAZKXG010000012.1 coordinate 32,436, forward strand.
GGGGAGCGAACGTGCTCTGTTTAGAAAAAGCGGAGGCGGCAAAAAAAGCAGCTAAGAATTCTCGCAAGACACTTGAGAATTCATTGGTAAAGATGGTTGCCAAAGAGATGGGACATACCATTGGCACTTGTAAATCTTCGTATTTGCATCCAACTGTTCTGAAATTTGCCGTGGAAGCTTCTATCCCACAAAACCATAAGGCACATATTCTTTCAGGACTTGACGAAAATGAGAACATGCTGCTATCGATTCTGCAATCTTCGGAGTGATTAACGCCACAGGGATTGGGGTGAATTGTCCCCAACCCGCAACTCATGAGCGGGCATCTTAGAGGATCAAGGTGTTTGGTCTTATATTTTCACTAGGACAAGAAACTAAACCAAATATTATGGAAATGAACTTAAGTGATGTGACATCAACGGTATTCGATAAATTAAAAGACTGGGCAGAAACAGGAATTGCATTAATTCCAAACCTCGCATTGGCGATCGTTGTGTTGATTGCCGGTTGGATGGCAGCACGATTTATTTCAAAATACGGCAAAAAGTATATCACCAAGTTTTCAGGTAATAAGACGATTGGCAACTTCCTTGGAAAACTTCTTTTTATTGGAATCTTTGTTCTTGCCGGTGTTTTGGCTCTTTCGGTAATGAATTTGGACAAAACGATCTCCTCCATCTTGGCTGGTTTAGGGATCGTAGGTCTGGCTCTTGGGTTTGCCTTTCAAGATACGGCGGCAAATCTTATGTCGGGAATCTACATCTCCCTAAAACAACCTTTCGGTTTAGGAGACATTATAGAGACTACCAACGGATATATGGGTAAGGTGAAAGACATTAACCTACGTGTAACTAAAGTGCAGCTATTCAATGGACCTATCGTTTTTGTTCCGAACAAACACTTGTTTCAGGACTACTTTATTAATTACACCGAACCTGGTAAGAGAAGACTAAAACTGGATTGTGGCGTTAGTTACGGTAGTGACTTGGAGCAAGTCGAAAAAATCGCCATTGAAGCGGTTGAAGGAATTCCAAGCAGATTGCAATCGGAGGACGTTACCCTACATTGGAAAGAGTTTGGTGGAAGCTCTATCAACTTTTCAGTAAATGTTTGGATGGAATACGACAAGGAGCATAGCAAATACATAGGCGTGCGAAATGAAGCCCTCAAAGCCCTTAAGAAAGCTTTTGATGAAAATGATATTACCATTCCTTTTCCAATTC
>CAZKXG010000013.1:0-9580 GCA_964556465.1 uncultured Cryomorphaceae bacterium
CATAGAGTCGACTGAATCTAAAGCCTTGTTCGTGCGCAACAGCCTCCTCGGCATGAATAGTGTTAGCCATCACTTTCGCTCGGGCAGCTTCAATGCTCTCATCCGAAAACGGAACCCTGTATGCCTTTAGCCGATCTTCCGCTTTTTCCAATTCGTTCATATCCTAAACTTTTCGATCGAGCTCATCCCTTAAAATGGCTAATGCTCTCGACATCCTCTTTTCTACTGCCTTCATGCTCAATCCGAGAATTTCAGCAATTTCACGGTATTTCAAACCGTCTATTCTATTCATTAAAAACACTTCGCGAGCACCATCAGGAATTTTGGCTAAAACCGCCTGAAGCTTTTCGTCGAACTCTTGCATTTCTATCAAGTACTGAGGTGTCTCATGATCGTTTCTTTCTTCAACATAATTTAAGAATTTAAACTTCAATTGCTCTCTTTTAAGCTTATTAATCATGAGGTTATTCGCTATTGTAAAAAGGTAAGCTTTGAGCGAAGATTTGTCAATCTTTTCGCGGGTTTCCCATAGCTTTACAAATGCGTCTTGCGCCACATCTTCAGACAGTTCTGACTGTGAGGTTTTGTAATATAGAAAATTCCGAACCTGCTTGTAATACAAATCAAACACTTCCTCGAATTCCCGAGCAGTCAGAATCTCCTTCTTACTTTCTGATTCAGATTTTTTGAATAATCCCAAAATTGAAACTTCCTTTAGACTGCAATAAAATGAATACCTTGATTATAAAGCATTTTTCAGGGAGCAATATCGGGGTATCTTAAACACCGCGCCACTGTTCTCGTTATCAAATAAACCAAAATCTTATAACATGGAATATAGACGACTTGGTAAATCGGGCTTAAAAGTAAGCGAACTTTCCTTTGGTTCGTGGGTGACTTTTGGAAATCAGATCGGAGATAATATCTCAGAAGAGCTCATGAAAATGGCCTATGATGCCGGTGTCAACTTCTTTGATAATGCTGAGACTTATGCCGGTGGAAAGTCAGAAATGGTCATGGGAGAGATTCTTTCCAAAATGAAATGGCCACGTGACACATTCTGTGTTTCGAGTAAAGTGTTTTTCGGGGTGGGCGGACAGCTTCCTACTCAAAAAGGCCTGAATAGAAAACACATTTTTGAAGCATGCCACGATGCACTGAGAAGGTTGCAAGTAGACTATTTGGATTTGTTTTTTTGCCACCGACCGGATAAGGAAACTCCTATAGAAGAGACGGTTTGGTCAATGCATAACCTCATTACGCAGGGTAAAATACTCTATTGGGGCACTAGCGAGTGGAGCGCACAGGAAATTATGGAGGCCCATATGGTGGCCAAGCAGTACAATCTGATTGGCCCTACCATGGAGCAACCACAGTACAATATGCTCGTTCGAGAAAAAGTAGAAGTGGAGTTTTCGCAGATATACAAAACGACAGGTCTTGGAACTACTGTTTGGAGTCCGCTGGCCTCTGGTGTCCTTACCGGGAAATACAACAGCGGAAATGAAGGAGATTCACGTTTGAAAAGAGCCGAACTTTCTTGGCTTAATGAAAAGTTGCTCATTGAGCAAACATTACGCAAAGTTCAAAAGCTCACCTTACTGGCACGTGATCTTGGTGTAACAATGCCACATCTTGCTTTGGCTTGGTGCCTCAAGAATGAAAATGTGAGTACTGTTATCCTTGGCGCCAGCAAAACTTCGCAGCTGGATGAAAACCTTAAGGCTACTGAGGTAAAACTTAAGCTTACGGAAGATGTCATGGAGCGGATTGAAGAAATTCTGGAAAACAAACCGAAACACCCTCAGTTTTAGTTTTTGATGAGTGAACTCAAAGAAGCCGAAGACTGGTTTGAATCCAAAGGGTGGAGGCCTTTTCAATTTCAAAAAGATTCTTGGCAAGCCTGCCTCAATCGAGAATCGGGTCTGCTCAATGCTCCTACCGGCAGTGGGAAGACTTATGCACTTTTCGCTGGTGTTGTTCTTGAATACCTAAAAGCTGAAAAAGAAGGGGAACTCAAGAGAAAAAAGGGGCTTAAGCTTATTTGGGTCACCCCGATACGAGCACTTACTAAAGACATTAAGAGCGCCTGTCAATCATTTTGTGACGACCTCGAGCTTCCTTGGCAAGTTTCCATCCGAACCGGAGATACATCGACAGCTGAACGGGCAAAACAAAAGCGTAAGCCACCCGATGTCCTCATCACCACTCCTGAGAGCATGCATCTTTTAATGGCTTCTAAGGGGTATGCCGAATATTTTGGCTCGTTGCGCTTTGTTGTGGCCGATGAATGGCACGAATTAATGGGCTCCAAAAGGGCGGTGCTGCTTGAATTAGCTCTTTCCAGATTGAAGACTATTTCCAATCCCTGTATCTGGGGAATTTCTGCCACCATAGGAAATATGGAACAGGCCATGGAGGTGCTTTTCGGCACCGATTATGCCTCCAAGAAATTGCGCTTCATTAAATCGGAGATCAAGAAGAAAATCGAAATAATCCCAATCATCCCCGATGAGATAGAAAAGTATCCTTGGGCAGGTCATTTGGGAGTTAAGTTGGCTGAGAGTGTTCTGCCTATTCTTGAAAGGAGCAGAACCACACTGATTTTTACAAATACTCGAGCTCAAGCAGAAATCTGGTATCAACACTTACTGGACATAAAGCCTGAGCTGGCCGGCTTGATTGCCATGCACCACGGCTCAATCAGTAGGGAGTTGCGTGATTGGGTCGAAGATGCTCTCCATGAGGGAAAATTGAAATGCGTTGTTTGTACCAGCTCGCTCGATTTGGGAGTTGATTTTCGTCCTGTTGAAACAATCATTCAAATAGGCAGTCCAAAAGGGGTGTCTCGTTTTGTTCAGCGAGCGGGTAGGAGTGGGCACTCGCCAGGCGAGCAATCGGTCATTTATTTCCTTCCTACCAATGCGCTTCAGCTGATCGAGTGCGAAGCGTTAAAGGGCGCTATTCAAAAAGAAAATTTGGAGGACCGGATGCCATACATTAGGAGTTTTGATGTATTAGTCCAGTATCTCATCACTTTAGCCGTTTCGGATGGCTTTAAGCCAAAAGACATTCTACCTGAAATCAAGTCAACCTTTTCTTTCGAAAGCCTCTCTCAAGAGGAATGGGCTTGGGCATTAAATTTTATTACAAAAGGAGGTACTTCGCTGGAGGCTTACGATGAGTTTTCGAAAGTTGAGGTGATGGAGGACGGACTTCATAAGGTCAATAACAGGCGCATGGCTATGAGGCATCGACTCTCTATTGGAGCCATTGTAAGCGATGCTATGCTGATGGTGAAGTTTCAGTCGGGTGGCAGACTCGGATCAATTGAAGAATGGTTTATTTCGAGACTTAGCCCTGGCGACACGTTTTGGTTTGCCGGAAGGCCTTTAGAACTTATACGGGTAAAAGAGATGACTGTTCACGTAAAACTTAGCAAGAGGAAGAAAGGAGCGGTTCCCAGTTGGCAGGGCGGCCGAATGCCACTCTCATCCATGCTTTCCGAAAACTTGCGAATCCAGATCGGTAAGCTTGCCAACGAGCGATTTGATTCTGCAGAGTTAAGAGCTGTGCGCCCAATTGTTGAAGTGCAAAAATCGCTCTCCGTAGTTCCCGGTGTAGAACAACTTTTGATTGAAAAGCTCCATTCCCGTGAAGGTTGTCATATTTTCGTTTACCCTTTTGAGGGAAGATTTGTGCACGAGGGGTTGGCCTCACTATTGGCATATAGACTTTCTCTGTTCAAACCATTCAGCTTCAGTATTGCGCTAAACGATTATGGATTTGAGCTTTTGTCGGATCAGGATATCCCGATTGAAGACGGAATTGATTCGAATATTTTCTCACTCGACCATCTCAGTGAAGACATTACGGCCAGCCTCAATCAAAGCGAAATGGCCAGAAGACGATTTCGAGACATTGCTGGAATTTCGGGATTGGTATTCAAAGGGTTTCCCGGGCATTATCAAAAAGATAAACACCTGCAGTCCTCTTCTCAGCTTTTTTTTGATGTGTTCAGAGATTACGAGCCAACCAATCTTCTATTGAAGCAATCCTTCTCCGAAGTCATGGAGTTCCAAATAGAGGAAGTCCGACTTCGCTCTGCTTTGAAGCGAATTGCCCAGCAAGATATTCAAGTGACTTATCCAAAAAAGCCAACTCCTTTTTGTTTTCCAATCTTAGTAGATCGTTTAAGAGAGCGTATGTCTTCGGAGAAATTGGAAGATCGAATCAAAAAGATGACCTTAAAACTCGAGTCATAATGATCTACGAAATTCGAAATGCCAAACTCAACTTACTTCCTGAAAGAGCAATTTTTTGGGAAGAGCAAGCAATGCTCATTGTGGCTGATGCCCATATCGGTAAAGTGAGTCATTTTCGAAAGAATGGAATTCCCGTCCCAGGAATGGCGGAGCGAAATAATCTTTGGCGACTGTCTGGTTTAGTTCTGAAAACTCGACCAAAGCAGATCATTTTCTTGGGCGATTTATCTCATAGCAGAATCAATAATGCTTGGGATCAGTTTGTGGATTTTAGAAATGCTTATTCCGATATTAATATGACCTTAATACGAGGAAACCACGACATACTTTCAGATCAAGCTTTCGAAGATGCCGATATATTACTAGTAGACAGGATGGCATCCGGACCGTTCTTATTTACACACGATAGAGAAGAAAGTGAACTTTATAATATTCATGGCCATGTTCATCCGTCAATAAGATTAAGGGGTAAGGGTAGGCAGTCGTTAAGGGTTCCTTGCTACTTTTTCGGAAAATACTTCGCTATACTCCCTTCATTTGGAGATTTTACGGGGTCATTTACTCTCAAGCCGGTTGAAGGCGACGCCGTATTCATTCCCGCTGAGCAAGAAACATTACGCGTATTCTAGATGTGCTTTCTAAGAATTTGGATTACCTGTCCGGTGTAGCTTCCGCCAAAGAGGTTGACATGAGCCAGTAACGGATACAAGTTGGCGACGTGAATGCGTTCTTCCCAACCAGACTCCAAAGGATATATCTCGTTGTAGGCTTCGTAAAACCGTTTGTCAAATCCACCGAATAATTTGCTCATCCCCAGATCCATTTCTCTATGACCGTAGTAAACCGCCGGATCGAAGATAACTGCTTCCCCCTCTGAGTCGGTCATGAAGTTTCCTGTCCAAAGGTCTCCGTGTAACGGTGAAGGAGCTTCTTTAGGGAAGTACCTTTCAACCCGACTTAGCATTTTATCGAAGAGTCTTAAGAATTCTGAGGTTGCCAGTCCACTGTTCTTTGCCATTTCGAGCTGTGGTCTTATTCTCATGTCGCTAAAGAAGTCCTCCCAGTTGTCACGCTTGTCATTTCGTTGGATTAGACTCCCCAAATAATTGTCCTGATTTAAACCGAAATAATCAGCACTGCGTTTGTGCATAACAGCTAGTTTTCTTCCAAACTCTTCCCAAAAGTCGGGCTTGCGATTGATGCTGTTAATATTTTCCATCAGAATCCACTGTATGTCTTCTGTCACTCCGGTAGCAATCGGAATTGGAATTCTGAATGTACTGTATTCTTTCAAGAACCAAAGTCCTGATGACTCCGCTTCGAACATGCCCGGATATTCCTCGGCACTATTGATTTTTGCAAAGTATGTTCCTTCTGAAGTTTCGAGCCGACGAGCATCATTAATGCTTCCGCCACCTACGATGCTTACCCTTAGAATTTCAGCTGTTTTTCCTCTTGAACTTTCGATGGCTTTTTGCCAATCGTCTGAAAGGTTTTGATTTAGTACGCTCAAAATGATGCCCTAAAGGTTGGATTGATTGACTAGTTCTAACGGTATCAAAGGTATAAGATATTTATTCGCTCAACATGGTTGCAGGAGAAACTTTGATCCCTTAATTTTGTCGGCCTTTCAGGGCCCATAGCTCAGCTGGTTAGAGCAGCAGACTCATAATCTGAAGGTCGAAGGTTCAAGTCCTTCTGGGCCCACAGAGTTTACCCGCATTCGTTGAATGCGGGTTTTTTTTGTGCTTTCATGAACATGTCAAAATTAATTTTTTGTGAAATCAGAGTCAATTTTGGAATTGAAAATGATTTTGTCCTATATTTGGGGGCATTTGTTTGTTGAATATTTAGGTTCATCGAAAGCTGATGATCAATATTCTAGGTGCTTTAATAATTACCAAAACCAATCTTTTAACCACATGAGAACTTCTCTACCCAATTTATTTAGGGTTGCTACGCGTTGTTGTAGCTACCTTTCTGTGTTTTTCTTACCCCTGATTGCTGCCGTATTTTTTTCGGTAAACATTCAGGCGCAATCCGTTGAATCGGAATTAGTCAAAGTGTGCAGCATCTCCGAATTTTCAGATGCAAGCAACGGTCATGCATTGCATTTGGCAAATGTGCCGGGAATTTCTGATAACAAGTATGAATTCTTTCCTGATGCTCCTGGCACGCTGGAATTGTTTTCAGACGGAACTGCCAGAATAAAAGGTAGGGTACGGAACAAAACCGACGAAACCTTAGTGTGGGATATTGACTTCCACTACACAGGTGGATCTGATTGGACCACTTGGAGTGCAGGTGGAGGAAACTATAAAGACGAAGCAAGTCTCGCAGGATCTAATTATCTTGATTGGGATTATTTTATTTTCGATGCCAGTGAGTCCAATACTTTAACTGGAGTAGATGGTCTGGCAGGTTCTTCTTTGACAGTCACACATATGCCAGCCGATTACGAATATGGACTTCAAATCGGAACAGCCGCAAATAGCAAGAATGCCAATGAAGGCGCTTCTGTTTGGTTCTTCATCAATGGGACTGTTCTTGGTAATACGGTTAACAATGGACATGGTGACTTAAACCTGAACACATCCTGCAGTGAGATTCTCACTAGCTGTCCACTGGAACAGTATGCCGCGGCTAATCATATTCTATGGTTGCCAGGTGTGGCAGCCGGAAGCGACTGGGTCCCCGCTCCATCTGGAGTTTATTTTGCAGAATTGGCTGGAGGAGAAGCCCGACTCTATGGAGAGATTCAAAATCAAAATGATCCGTCATTGGTTCTTTGCGTTGATTTTTGGTTTTCAGACAAAGCAGACTTCGCAACCTGGTCTGGTTTAGGGAGAGGTATAAAGGGAAATCCTTCAAACATAAATGGAAACGAGGTCAATTGGGACTTCTATATTTTTAATCCTAATAGAGTGAGCAGCCTTTCAGGTTGTTCTGCATCGACTTTAGGTTCTTACATTACGGTTGAGCACAAACCGGCAGATTACAATTTTGGTCTGCAAGTCGGCTTAGGTGCGAACGACAAGAACGCTCAGTTCGGACTTTCCACGTGGTTTTTTACGGACGGTGTTTTCCAAGGGAATGCAGTTGATGGTCACGGTGACGTGAACTCAATCAATTTATGCCCTCCTCCGCCAAACATTGTTTGCTTTGAGAATCCGCCCATTATTAATTGCCCTGCAGATACTACCTTAGATTGCACTGCGGATACTGCTCCAGAGTTTTTAGGTGAGGCAACTGCAGATAGGCCAACTACTGAATGTCCTTTGGACGTTGCAATTTTCTTTGAGGATGACATTGCTGTAGATGGTTGTGAAACGACTATTACCAGAACTTGGACAGTAGTTGACGAATATGACAACGTTGTTTCTTGCGATCAATTAATCACTGTAGTTGATACAACCGCACCTACATTGATAATGCCCGCTGAAACTGAAGCTGATATTACTTGCTCCGATATTAGTTTAGAAGATGCAAGAGGTCTGGCAAATGGAACTTTAACAGAACTAGAGCGTCAAGCTTTTTTGCAGGCGGCTCGTCAGTTGTTCGTCGATAATGATTTAGTGCCATTGGGTACAGAAGATGATTGCAACCAAAGTGATTGGGACGAAGTGGATATTGATGTTGTTCTTAGCAGTGACTGCGGTGCTTTGGCTTCTTTGCGCTGCACATTCGCCGCTATCGATACCTGTGGCAATACTTCTGAAGAAGCTCTGACAATTCTGAACATTGTAGATAATACGGCTCCTGTGATAATATGTCCTGAGGATGTTATGGCTGACTGTAATGATGACACTACTCCGACAGCTACAGGAGTGGCAACTGCCACTGACGACTGTGGAGATGAGGCAGCTATTAGCTCTTCGGATGTCGTTTCAGGAACTTGTCCTCAAATTATAACAAGAACTTGGACAGCAACCGATGCGTGTGGCAACACGGCCACTTGTGACCAAATAATTACTATCTCTGATTCAGAGGCACCTGTCTTTGATCCGTTCGACGAAGAGTTGATGGCTGATTGCGCTGATGATGTGCAAGCTGTGACACTAACAGCAACCGACAACTGCTCTACTCCTTCAGTTCAATGTTTCGAAGGAAACCAATCACTTGATGTGAGCGGACCATGTACTCCTTTCGATATGGACCGTCCGCAGGAATCATCACCACGGTCGGGATGGTTTCCTAATATGCCGGGTACATCAGGTTCTGGAAGTAAGCTTTTCACTTTAGAAGAAGGTACCTACACTCGTTTTGACGATGGTACAGTTCATTTTTACGGAACGCTTGCTGCAGTTGATAATGATCAATTGGCATGGCAGTTTAGCATTTGGCTCAGAGGAGGATACGACTGGACAGAATGGTCGGCCCTCGGAAGAGATTACAAAGATGAAGGGATTGCCGGGACGAACTATTTGGACTGGTTGTACTATGAGATGGATGATACGAAGCCGAACGTAATGGCAGGTATACGCGGTTATGCTGGAAGTTACCTGACATTGACGCATGATCCTCCGAACTACAATTACGGTTTCCAAGTAGGTCAGAGCGCCAACGTGTTTACTGAAACTTTCGGTATTTCCGGATGGATGAAGTACACTGGTTCCATCCAATACGAAGGGGAGTCGTACACTAGAACTAATCAGAACTGTGACCTTAATTTTAATTTGAATTGTGGTCCCTCGTTGATTACACAGTGTGAAAGCACATTAGTTAATACGTGTATCGCTACAGATGACTGCGGTAACTTCACTATAGCTACTCAAACAACAACTATTACTGACACTACAGCTCCTGTCATCACATGCCCTGCTGATGCGGTAGTAAGTTGCAACGACGATACAAGTCCTGCAGCATTGGGAATGGCTACGGCAGTAGATGATTGTAATGATGTAATTGACATTTCATTCGAGGACGGCACAGTTACAGGTACGTGTCCTGAAGTATTCACAAGAACATGGACTGCAACGGATGCTTGCGGTAATACATCAAACTGTGATCAATTAATCACTGTAGCTGATAACGAAGCACCTGTAAAGGATCCAAATTGCGAGGAGCCACCGATGACTTTCTACACTTCTGATGGAGCTGACTGCCCTTCAGATGCAGTAATTGACGTAGAAGTTGGTGACGAAATTGACAATACAGGTTTATTCACCATTGCGGGACTGGACCTAGGTACTATGAACATGATGCTTGCTCCATGTTTCTCAGATGACTGCACAGATGACCTGATATACGTAGTTAGAAGCGTTGACAATGGTGATCCTGCCCCGCCTTGGTCCCGCAGCTCAGACACCGCGTCC
>CAZKXG010000013.1:9590-16819 GCA_964556465.1 uncultured Cryomorphaceae bacterium
GCAATTTGCCCTGAAGATGCTGTAGTTGATCTCCAAGCAGGAGATGTAATTGATGAAGACGCACTCTTTACGGTAGCAGGAATTGACATGGGAGCTATGAATGCTCAGCTTCCTGCCTGTTTCTCTGATAACTGTGCGGATGACCTTATTTACATCGTAAGAAGTGTTGACAACGGAGGAACGCAAGAATGTTCGAAAACGATAACTATAGAGATAGAAGCAGCCGATAATTGTGGAAACGTATCAGCAGATGTATTGGTATGCACATTTATAGTTGAAGACGACGAAGCTCCTGTAAAAGATCCTAACTGCGAAGAGCCACCGATGACCTTCTTTACTTCAGACGGAGCGGATTGCCCGGCAGATGCAGTAATAGATGTAGAGGTAGGAGATATAATAGATAACACGGGTCTGTTCACGATTGCGGGACTGGACTTGGGAACAATGAACATGCAGCTTGCTCCATGTTTCACTGACAACTGTACGGATGATCTGACTTACGTAGTAAGAAACGTAGACAACGGGGATCCATCAGAGACATGTTCCAAGACGATAGTCGTAGAAATCGAAGCCGTTGATGACTGTGGCAATGTATCGGTAGATGCCTTGGTATGCACCTTCATCATAGTAGACGATGTAGCCCCTGAGTTGGAGATGCCGTTGGAGACAGAAGGCGAGATCACGTGTGATGACATCAGCGTAGAAGACGTGACGGGTTTTGCCAACGGAACGTTGACACCTGAAGAGGAGGCAGCCTTCTTGGATGCGGCAGCCGCGTTGTTTGTAGACAACGGATTGATACCAACGGGAACGACAGATGACTGCAACGACAGCGACTATGAAGAGATTTCGATCGACGTAACGTTGGGCGATGACTGTGACATAGCGGTATTGACCTGCACGTTTGTAGCGGTAGACGACTGTGGCAACACATCGGAGCCTGCGTCAACGAGTCTGAACCTGATCGACGAAACGGCTCCTGTGATTACTTGTCCTGCAGATGTAACAGTAGACTGCACGGCAGACAACAGTCCTGCCTCAACAGGTATGGCGACAGCGACGGATGACTGTGGTGATGCGACGGTAACGTTTGCCGACAGCGGTTTATCAGGCGACGGATGTGTAAACACCTTCACCAGAACATGGACGGCAACGGATGCTTGTGGCAACACATCAACGTGTGACCAGGTGATTACGATCACTGACACCACAGCCCCTGAGTTGGAGATGCCTGCGGATCTGGATGGCGACATCACTTGTAGTGATATCAGTTTACAAGATGCGGAAGGTTTTGCCAACGGAACGTTGACACCTGAAGAGCGTCAGGCGTTCTTGCAAGCAGCGCGAGCGTTGTTTGTAAGCAACGGATTGGTTCCTTTGGGAACGACGGATGACTGCAACGGCAGCGACTGGGACGAAGTAGATATCGAAGTAACGTTGAGTGATTCATGTGATGCCTTAGCCACGTTGAGCTGCATTTTTGTAGCGGTAGACGATTGCGGCAACACGTCGGATCCGATAGCAACGGAGCTGAACATCATCGACAACACAGCCCCTGAGATTACTTGTCCTGCAGATGTATTGTTGACATGTACGGATGACACGACCCCTGCCTTTACGGGCACGGCGACCGCGACAGACGACTGTGGTGGAGACGTAACGATCAGTTCATCGGATGTAGTAACGGGATCATGTCCTGAGGTTATCACGAGAACTTGGACAGCGACGGATGCCTGCGGCAACAGCTCAAGCTGTGCACAGGTAATCACGGTAGCTGATGATGAGGCTCCGGTGTTTGACCTGGCTTGCGAGCTGGACTTTGTATTGCCGACGAGCTTAGGCTTTGACTGTCCTGCGGATGCTGCATTCAGCTTCCAGGAAGGAGATGAGTTTGGCGTAAATGACGGCTATACGATTGCCGGATTTGATGCACCATCTTTAGGAACATGCGTAACGGACAACTGTACTGCAGGTGATGACTTGATCATCCGTATTGCAGCAATCATCGAAAGCGGTGATGACTGTGAGAAGAGCTTTACAGTAGACTTCGAAGCGATCGACGCTTGTGGTAATGTAGGCGGCGGCTTTAGCTGTGACTACTTGATCATCGACGACGTAGCTCCTGAGTTGGAGATGCCGTTGGAGACAGAAGGCGAGATCACGTGTGATGACATCAGCGTAGAAGACGTGACGGGTTTTGCCAACGGAACGTTGACACCTGAAGAGGAGGCAGCCTTCTTGGATGCGGCAGCCGCGTTGTTTGTAGACAACGGATTGATACCAACGGGAACGACAGATGACTGCAACGACAGCGACTATGAAGAGATTTCGATCGACGTAACGTTGGGCGATGACTGTGACATAGCGGTATTGACCTGCACGTTTGTAGCGGTAGACGACTGTGGCAACACATCGGAGCCTGCGTCAACGAGTCTGAACCTGATCGACGAAACGGCTCCTGTGATTACTTGTCCTGCAGATGTAACAGTAGACTGCACGGCAGACAACAGTCCTGCCTCAACAGGTATGGCGACAGCGACGGATGACTGTGGTGATGCGACGGTAACGTTTGCCGACAGCGGTTTATCAGGCGACGGATGTGTAAACACCTTCACCAGAACATGGACGGCAACGGATGCTTGTGGCAACACATCAACGTGTGACCAGGTGATTACGATCACTGACACCACAGCCCCTGAGTTAATCATGCCTGAGGAATCAAGTATGCACATCACTTGTATGGCTGTTGATTATGCAATGTTGTTAGACTACGTTGATGGAAACCTTTCAAACACTCAGATGAGCGTTTACGAAAGCTTCTTAGCGGGAATCTTCATGCAGAATGGATTGGTGCCAATTGAGGCGATAGACGATTGCAACGATGCTAGTTTCTTCGAGACTGGAATCGAAATCTCTACCGATGTTGATTGTCCATCAAAAGCCACTGTGAGATGTATATTCGTAGCTGTTGATGACTGTGGAAATGAGTCTGAACCCATTTACACCGAACTTGTGGTAGTTGACGAAACAACTCCTCACATATTCTGCCCTGCTGATATAGTAGTGACTTGTGGAAGTGATACAGCACCTGAAGTAACAGGATTTGCTACAGCCACTGACAACTGCGTAGGCGTTATGGACATCACTTATGAAGACCTATACGTATCAGATGTATGTCCGTCAAGCTTCATCAGATTGTGGACTGCAACGGACGACTGTGGAAATGTAGCTACTTGTGAGCAACTGATCACGACGATTGAGGAAGGAGATTGTGTAACTGCTCCTAATGGTCTTGAGGCCGAGGCGATAGGAAGCAATACAATCCACTTCAGCTGGAATCCTGTTCCTAACTCTGTGGCATGCAGAGTGTTTGGGCGCCCTTCAGGAGGGAATGCGAACATTACTCTTGGTACTATTGTTGGCACCGAGCCATCTGAGTTGACATTCTCTTCAGGTCAGTTACAAGACGGACTGTTAATTGAGTGGAGAGTGATCTGTGCATGTGAACTGTCACCATTAATGACAAGTCCGTATAGTCCTTGGACTGAGTTCTATTTCTTGACAGATGATAACAAGAACAATGATGCGGCAAACAACGAAGGAGAGCAACTCAATGGAGAGCTTTATCCAAATCCAACAAGAACATCAGTGTTTATTAACTCTGAGTTTGAAGAGGGTGACATTTTAACAGTAATGGATCTTTCCGGAAAAGTTGTAGGACAATACAATGTTCCTGTGGCTAGTGGATTGTTTGAAATCAACTTAGCAGAGCTTGAAAGTGGAGTTTACTTCGTTCAGCATTCAGGTTTGAATGGAAGATCTCAAACCTTCAAAGTGGTTAAGAATAATTAAGCGATAGTTATTAATCTAAATGAAACCCCTGTCTTTCGAGACAGGGGTTTTTTGTTTTACAGATCGAGTTGGGGGCATAAAAAAACCACCATCTTGCAGAAGTGGTGGTTTGGGTGGAGAATACCGGATTCGAACCGGTGACCTCTACACTGCCAGTGTAGCGCTCTAGCCAACTGAGCTAATTCCCCATGGATGCGCGAAATTAGAGTAATCTTCCTTTTTAGACAAGCTTGTAGAAGCTTATCTTCGAGCAATGATTAAAAATATAATTTTTGACTTGGGTGTGGTTTTACTCGATGTCAATTATCAGCATACTATAGATGCGTTCGCTTCACTGGGCTTAGAGAATCCTGAAGAAGCATTTTCGAAGTATATACAGGACGAATTCTTCCGTCAATACGAAAGAGGTCAGATCACGGAGAGAGACTTCTTAACGGGCTTATCAGCTAGAATAGGGAAGGATGCCCCAGATGAGCTAAGAGATGCTTGGTGTAACATGTTGGGGGAGTTGCCTCAGGTAAAATTTGAACTTGTTAAAAAATTAAGTCAGGATTATAGGCTTTTCGTCCTTTCCAATACCAATCAAACCCATCAATTGTGGTTTGAGCAAAAAATTGACGATCAATATGGGTGGGAAGAATTTAGTGAATGCTTTGAGTTTATTGGCTACAGCCATTTATTAAATCAGCGCAAACCCGACAAAGAAGCATTTCAGTTTATACTAAATAAATATGAGTTGAAACCAGAAGAGACCCTCTTTATTGATGATACTATGGGACACCTAGAAGGCGCTCGAAGTTTGGGGGTGAAGGTTGTACACTATAACGATGGTGAAGACTTGGAAGAACTGGTACTATCGTCTATAAAAGGTTTTCTCACTTCTTTCTGAACGTGCCTCCAAAAGAATTGTCGTAGTTTAAGTAATACTCTTCCCCGGTGGTTAAGTCAGAAATATCCAGAGATCGACCAAAACCTGTTCGTACAAGATTTCCGTATTTATCGAAAACTTCAAAGAGGGTCTCCCGAGAAAAGGTAATGGATTTAACTGGTTTTTCGGGTGTAAATGTTACTGCAGCAATTCCGGGATTATATATCGCAGCATCACTGTATCTGGGCTTTCCTGTGTAATCAATCTGTTTAACCCTCACCTTATTTTCACCCGAATACGGATCAAGCTTGAAGGAGTATTCATGCTCTCCGGGAGTCCCTGCTCCCCTCACTTCTCCAACTGTCACCCATTTATTCCATCGAAACTGTTCGATTTCAAAAGGAAGAGCCCCACTTTCTTTAACTGTAATCCATGTGAGTGTATTATTCTTGACTTCAATTCGCGTTATCTCAAATGTGCTATGAGGTTTGATGGACTCAGGATTTAATACCAGCGGTTCGCAATCTTCTTTGTGGTTCAGTAAGATTTCAACAGATTGTCCCCTGACTATACCCAAAATAGAAAAGTCGATGGCAAATGCGCTGCTGTTGATTTCATCTCGCGTTAGTTCACCGTTTACATAAACTTCATATACACAAAACCCTACGCCATCATCGCTGAAAGGATTTTCTACGTATAAGTCTTTGCCTTGATAGACACCCTTGAGCATTAGAGAACTCTTTTGAGCAGACATTGATAAGCCTGTTAGGGCTAAAAGAATTATGAAAAAGCAATTTTTCATGAAGTTAATATCAGTGGAAAGTAGTCTTCAAAAATACAAATTACCAAGTAGCGTCCTAGTTTTAAGTGCGAAAGCAGCCAAAATAGACCATCTTCAAAATAGGGTACCACTAAAAAGGAAAGAATGCACATGCAATGCCTGCGGTTCATTTTGTGAGTTAGATTTTAATGCCCTTTTTGGGATTGTTATATTCGTCTACTCGAAAAAGAAACTATGAATCTCAGATTGGACAATAAAACGGCCCTTGTCGCCGGAAGCACTCAGGGTATAGGTAAAGCCGTGGCCTTGGAAATGGCTGCGCTCGGTGCAAGACTTATTTTAGTCGCACGCAATGAACAAAAGCTCATGGAAGTCTGTGAGGAGTTAAAAAAAATAAATTCGAAGAACCACAAATTTATTGTTGCTGATTTTTCGGATCCTGAAGGCCTACGGTCCAAGATGGAATTGGAATTAGATGATATAAACGAAATCAATATACTGATTAACAATACCGGTGGGCCTCCCGCAGGAAAAGCTTCTGATGCCAAAATTGATGAATTCAGAATGGCATTTGAAATGCACCTTATTTGCAATCATATCTTGGTAAGCGAATGCGTACCTCTAATGAAAAAGTCAGGTTATGGCCGAATTATTAATGTTATATCAACTTCGGTTAAACAACCTTTACCCAATTTGGGAGTATCAAATACCATCCGTGGAGCGGTGGCTAATTGGGCCAAGACACTTGCAAACGAACTGGGTGAGTTCAATATTACCGTCAATAATGTGCTACCTGGGCCAACCAACACAGTGAGACTTGAAGCCATTGCAGATCGAAAATCAAAAGCCACGGGAAAAACGGTAGAAGAAGTGATTACCGACATGGGAAATGCGACCCCAATGAAACGAGTCGGGCAACCTGAAGAAGTAGCAAATGCCATATGCTTCTTGGCATCTCCTGCTGCCTCTTATATCAATGGTGTTAACTTACCGGTAGACGGAGGCCGAACTTCTTGTCTGTGATCATGAGACTAGAAGCTTAAATCCTTTCCCATGAATATTAATGATTTCGATGCTTGAATCGGGCTTTAAGTGTTTTCGCAGCTTGGCAATGTATACATCCATGCTTCTCCCATTGAAATAGTTATCGTCTCCCCAAATTGCATTCAAAGCGTAATTTCGTTCTAAAACACCATTTTTATTCAAGCACAGTAGATAGAGCAATTCATTCTCTTTCGTGGTTAACTTTTGTTCATCATTGTCGTGTTTAAGAAGCTGTCGTTCATAATCAAAATGGAAAATCCCCAGCTCAAAGACCTTTTTATCCTGATTTTCATTTCGACCTTTTTCCGTTCTCCTGAGGATGGCGTTTACCCTGACAAGCAGTTCCTCCATTGAAAATGGCTTGGTGATATAATCATCAGCACCGATGTCAAATCCTTTGAGCGTATCCTCTTTCATGGATTTTGCTGTAAGAAAAATGATTGGGATTTTCTTGTTGGTCGTTCTTATTTCCTTGGCTACGGTGAAACCATCTTTGATTGGCATCATCACATCTAATACCACAAAATCAAATTGCTGCTGATTGAAGACCTTAAAGGCTTTGTCGCCATCTGTGCAGAGCACGGTCTCGAATTCTTTTGCTTCCAGGTACTCCTTCAGAAGTGTTCCTAGGTTTGGGTCGTCTTCTGCTAATAAAATGCGGGTCTTAGATGTCATGCTCGTATG
>CAZKXG010000013.1:16829-33533 GCA_964556465.1 uncultured Cryomorphaceae bacterium
CTTTCTTTATTCCGATACCATTATCTGAAACGCTCAGTGTGATCGAGAATTCGTTACTTATAGTAGCCACTTTAATGTTGGGATGATCGTTGCTGTATTTTATTGCATTGTCAAGCAAATTGTAGACCACATTTGTGAGGTGAATTCTATCGCCTTTAATAATCGCTGAGTTCGTGCTCTTTTTCATTTCTATCGAACCACCTTTTTGCCGTATTTGAAGATCGATATTTCGAATGGCAGTTTCGATGACCTCATTAAGATCAACATCCTCATAGGAAAGCTCCATCTCTCTTCGATCCAGAACCGCACTCCTGAGTACATTCTCTACCAATACTCCGAGTCGCTTATTTTCATCACGAATCATACCTACATATTGCTTATGGCGGTCTGTAGAGCGGCTCATAACCGGATCAGCCAATGCCTCGCATGCCAAGGAGATGGTAGAAATAGGTGTCTTGAGCTCGTGGGTCATATTGTTGATGAAGTCATTTTTTATTTCTGAGATTTTCTTCTGCCTAAATATCGTTCTGATGCTGTATGCAAAGGCCAAAATGATTGCAATCAAAAAAATCGCAGATGATGTAAGTAGCGGCCACAATGTTCGAACCAAATAAGTCTCTTGATTGGGGAACCATATTCTCAAATATCGCGTAGGCTGCGTAAAATCATCAGGAAATAAACGCACCTTATATCCATTATTGTATAGTGGTTCCGTATCTTTCAATCCATCTGACAAAATCAGTGGATTATCGAAAAGGTCGAAAACACCGAATTCGTAATTTGCGTCTATTCCGCCGATATCACTTAGGTGTAAGTTTAATAGCGAGTCCAGTTGGGCACTTCCATAGCGGTTTAGAATATCTGATTCACGGTCAATATTGACCAAACCGGTCAGGAGCTCAGTAATGATTTTTTGCTCCCTTTCGGGAAAATAGTTAGGCACTTTAGCCGTCTTTTTTTCAGGGAGCCTTTCTTGTCCCATTACCATAGGGTCAGAGAGTGCCAATTCCTTTTTCTCCCTAAAAACGCGCAAGCTGTTTGATCCGTCTTGGCTTAGAAAGGTACTGCTGTCAATGGAGGTCTGGTCTGATGTCCACAAGTGTGCTACTGTCTTTTCATCAGAAATACTGTCGATCTGAGCGCGTATTTTTCTGCCGATGTCTGATCTCCGCATTCGTTCGTGGGCCTCTTCGCGCTCCAGCACATTATTGACCTCCGCCAAGGCTATTTTAACATTCCTCCTAAATTGGGTATCCCTCAAGGCAACCGAGTTCTGGATCCAGTAGATCTGAATAGCCACCAGCCCAATTAGTGAAAAGCTGATCAGCACAATAAGTATGGGAATGTATGATTTCTTCAAGCCTCACAAATTTACTCTCATCCTCGGCGCAAGCGCACCATTCTTAACCTTAATTAACAAAAGGTAATGTCTTGTTAACGTTTCCTTGCGCTCCCTTGCCATAGATTTGTATCAGGTTTTACATTTTACATGTTTTTCGCAACAGAGAGGGCCTAAACGAGGGCTCTCTTTTTTTGTTTCAATAATTATTTCACTCCTAACCTTAGATTTTCGAAATTCACCGCATGGAGTGCATAGAAAATTTTATTGACGGCGATTTCGTTTCTCCTGCTTCGGGTGAGTATATCGCCAATTTTGACCCATCTCGCGGAAAGCAATACGGAGAGATTCCAGACAGTGATGCCAAAGATGTTGAATCAGCGGTGCGAGCTGCTGAACGTGCTTTTCCTGCTTGGTCTAAGCTGAAGGGTCCCGAAAGGTTCGCCCACCTCATGAATTTGGCGAAAGGCATTGAGCGACGCATGGACGAATTTGTGAAGGCCGAAAGCAAAGATAATGGAAAGCCTGTTTCCTTGGCTCGTGCGGTTGACATTCCAAGAGCCATCCAAAACTTTGAGTTCTATGCATCGGCAGCCGTCCACTTTTCTTCAGAAAGTAATTTTACTGAAGGGCTCGGGATCAACTATACTTTAAGGCGCCCGTTGGGAGTAGTTGCCTGTATCTCTCCTTGGAACTTGCCCCTTTACCTCTTCACTTGGAAGATTGCCCCTGCCTTGGCCGCGGGAAATACTATTGTAGCTAAGCCTTCAGAAATTACTCCGATGACGGCCTATCTACTGGCTCAGGTGGCCAAAGAAGTCAATTTCCCGAAAGGGGTACTCAATATCATCCATGGTAGAGGGGCACGCACGGGGGACGCTTTGACCCGTCATGACCTTGTGAAAGCGATCTCCTTTACCGGAGGAACGGAAACGGGCAAACGGATAGTAGAGGTAGCGGGAACCCGATTTAAAAAACTTAGCTTGGAGCTCGGAGGAAAGAACCCAAATTTGATTTTTGCTGATTGCGATTTTGATAAGATGCTTTCTACCACCGTCAGGAGTTCTTTCGCAAATCAAGGTCAAATATGTCTTTGTGGCTCTAGGATACTTGTAGAAGAGTCAGTTTACGAAAAGTTTAAGAATGCTTTTGTAGCAAAGATCAGCAAGATGAAAGTTGGTGATCCCTCCGCCGAAGATACCAAATTGGGTGCTGTGGTGAGCGAACCGCACATGAAGAAAATTCTGAGCTACATATCTTTAGCTAAAGAAGAAGGAGGTCGTGTACTTTGTGGTGGTGAAAGAGTAGAACTTGCAGGTGATTTGGCCGATGGGTATTATATTCAGCCCACTGTTATCGAAGGATTGGATCAAATGTGCCGCACCAACCAAGAAGAAATATTTGGTCCTGTGGTAACGTTGGATACCTTCAGAACTGAGGAAGAAGCTTTGCAAAAAGCCAATGCCACGAACTATGGACTGGCTTCTACCGTATGGACAGAAAACCTTCCGCGAGCACATCGAGTTGCCGAAAAGCTGGAAGCTGGCATTGTTTGGGTAAATTGCTGGTTGCAAAGAGATTTGCGAACTCCTTTTGGAGGTGTTAAAAATTCGGGAATGGGCAGAGAAGGCGGCTTTGAGGCCATGCAGTTTTTTACTGAGCCCAAAAACGTTTGCATTAGTTATTAAAAATGAAAACTAGGTTTCTTATCATTTTAGGTTTGGTTCTTTGGCAGCTGACATCTTTTGCGCAGATGGATCCTTTTCTTCTATTGGAGAAACCGGGAAAGCAGAAATCGAGGGTGCGTTATTATCCGGGTGACGAGATTTACTGGAAATTCATAGATGACAAGACTACCTACAACTCTATCATTGCCGTAATATCTGATTCCTCTTTTACCACTGATCAGGCTTTGACTGTACCTTATGAAGAAATTGATATGGTTCTTATCCCCAAGGGTGGTGGACTCAAGGCTGTTGGGTTAAGGGCTTTTTGGGCTATTCCCCCTATGATCGTTCTGAGTGCCGCAAACAATGCTTTCAATACCGGTCGTTCTCCACTGGTAGATGAAGAAGTATGGTACATTTCGGCAGTTTTTGCCTCAATAAGTGGGATTTTCTTTTTGCTACCTGATGAAAAGTCAAGGAATTTGGAAAACAAATGGCGGTTAATTCCGATTATTCACTGAATCTTGATTCTATTCTTTTTAACTTACTCATAGAATTGATCGAAGAAACTTATGCTTAAGCAAAGCTTACAACAAAAACTGCTACAAAAGCTATCTCCACAGCAAATACAGCTGATGAAATTGCTTCAGGTTCCTACTATTGAGCTTGAACAGCGGATTAAGGAAGAGATGGAAACCAACCCTGCCCTTGACGAAGGAGCTGAAGAGGAGGATGAGGACATCAAAGAAGAAACGGAATGGGAAGAAGAAACCAAAGAAAAGGAAGAGGCCGACGACTTTGATTTTAGTGACTATATGCAGGATGACGATATACCTGCCTACAAAACCAGTATTAGCAATAAGGGTGCAGATGACGACGAGAAGTCAACTCCATACGCATCAGGAAAGTCTTTCAGAGAAAATATAGAAAACCAGCTTTCGCTAAGGACGATTACTGATCAAGAGGAATTGCTAGCCAAGACCTTAATAGGAAATTTAGATGATGATGGCTACCTGCGCCGAGACCTCGAAAACATTGTCGATGATTTAGCATTCTCCCAAAACATCATGACCACGGCGGATGAGCTCGAAAGTATCTTGATGATGATTCAAGAGCTTGACCCTGCAGGAGTAGGAGCTAGGTCATTGCAAGAGTGCCTTTTGATTCAGTTGAGAAGGCAAGACCAAACGTATCCATCAGTTCGGATAGCCAGAGAAGTCATAGAAAAACACTTTGATGCCTTTACCAAAAAGCATTATGATCGAATTCTTAAAAAGCTGGAGATTTCAAACGACGACTTGAAGATTGCCGTTTCGGAAATTGTTAAGCTCAATCCAAAACCGGGAAACAGCTCTCGTGAAAGCGGTAAGTCCACACAACAGATCGTCCCCGACTTTGCCATTGTAGTTGAAGAAGACGATCTCAGGCTTTCACTCAATGGAAGAAATGCTCCTGAACTCAAAGTGAGTAATTCGTACCGTGAGATGATGAAAGGCTATGCTGCTTCTAAGCAAAAAGACAAGAAGCAAAAGGAAGCGCTGCTTTTTGTGAAGCAGAAAATTGATTCAGCCAAGTGGTTCATCGACGCCATTAAGCAAAGACAGCAAACGCTTTTACACACGATGGATGCTATCATGAATTATCAAAAAGAGTATTTCTTGACAGGCGATGAGACGAAGCTGAAGCCGATGATTTTGAAAGATATCGCTGAAATAGTCCATATGGATATCTCCACGATTTCGAGAGTGGCCAACAGTAAATATGTTCAAACTCCTTACGGCACCTTTTTACTCAAATCTTTTTTCAGTGAGTCACTTTCTACGGATAGTGGCGAGGAGGTGTCTACGAGAGAAGTGAAGAAAATTCTTCTAGACAGCATTGGAGCTGAGGACAAAAAGAAACCTCTCACCGATGAGAAATTGGCCATTCTTTTGAGGGAAAAAGGATACAACATTGCCAGACGCACGGTCGCTAAGTACCGCGAACAACTCAACATTCCCGTAGCTCGATTGAGAAAGCAGCTTTAGCATGCGATTAATTGCGGTGATTACTTCGGCCATTTTGCATCCTCTGATGATGCCGCTCTTGGCCGTTTTTATTGCATTCAAATTCGACTGGTATTTGTCCGGCAGATTAGTAAGTGATCAGGAAAATATCATTTACTTGATTATTGCAATGAGCACCATAGCCTTTCCCGGTTTGAATATTCTATTACTAAAATGGTATGGAGTGGTAAGCTCCCTGAGTATGCCGATCAGAAAAGAACGATCGGCTCCATTTATATCAACCCTTTTTTTCTTTGGATTGGGATATTATTTACTCCGAAAAGGAGGGCTTCCTACACCCGTTTATTCCATCTATCTAGGATGCAGTATGGCCTTGCTCGTGTTGATCGTCATCAATTTGAAGTGGAAAATTTCCGTTCATGCCGCGGGAATAGCAGGAGTAGTAGGAAGTACGATCGGATTGTTTCAAATTCACGATTTCAGCAATTTTTGGTTGATTGCATTCCTGATCGCACTAACAGGGCTTACACTTTCATCACGGCTTATTCTCAAGGCTCATACGCCTGCTCAAGTATACGTGGGGGCGGTCGTTGGTTTTATCACCACCTTCGTGACAGTAACATCAGAATGGGTTATTTAAAAGGAACAATCGCGATACCTACAGAAATAGGAATCACTTGCGTGCCTTTCCCTTCTTCGATAAGAGGTGTAAGGGAGTAGAATCCTGTCAATGCAACTTTGCCAATTCCGATTCTCGCATTTACACCGTATCTGAAAGTGGTAACGTGCTCGAAATCGTAGATCTTTCGTTTCCCGCGAGTATCGATAATTTTCTGCTTATCAGAGAGCAAGTACCCAACTCGAAACCCCACGGCAAAACGAAAGGCGTTTCTCCCTTTTGCTATGAATCTCAATTCCAAGGGAAGTTCCAGATAAGTGGTCGTATGCTTATTCGTTTCGTACTCGTAATTCTCATCAAAAGGAGTCAGGATTTGATCTCCCGTTGTGCCATCTTCAAATTCTTCTTGGACCAATTCGGCATTACTGTGCACATTGTCAGCACTGATACCTAAACCCCAGGCAAAACTAACATTGGACTCGCGGCCAAAGGTGTAATCCGTGTAGAAGTACCCCTTAAACCCAATGGAAACCGGTCGTAGCTCCACCCCATCAGGCAAGTCGAGCCACATATCATTCGTCAGTTCTAGAATGAGCTTATCGTCGTAACGATCCTTAATCGGGATAATCACGATACTATCAGATTGGGCATTTGCCGATAAGCAAAAAAGCACAATTGTGATAGAGAGGACGTGTTTTACTATTCTAACGATTTTTGCCAATTCCATGCGTGTACTAGTGCATCTGCCAAGGTGTATTTCGGTTGCCAATTGAGAACAGCGCTTGCTTTCTGTGTATTAGCAAATATTGCCTCCACATCTCCCGCTCTTCTTGAACCAACTTTCACCTTGAAGTCAACTCCGTTTTCGTTCTTAAAGGTATTGATGATTTCCATTACACTATTGCCCTTTCCCGTCCCGATATTAAACACGTCATGTTGAGGAGCTTCTTTTTGACCAATGTATTCTAAAGCTCTAACGTGGGCTTCTGCCAAATCGGATACATGAATATAATCCCGCACACAAGTGCCATCGATGGTCTTATAGTCGTTTCCGAAAACAGTTAACTCATCTCGAAGTTCCGCTGCTGTCTGGCAAACGAAGGGTATTAGATTATTGGGTTTGCCCAATGGCAATTCACCAATGTGCGATGAAGGATGCGCTCCGATGGGGTTGAAATACCTCAATGAAACGAATTTGGTCCCAACACCCGTTTTGGACAAATCCTCAATCATCCGCTCACCGATCTGCTTGGTGTATCCGTAAGGACTGAAGGCTTTTCCCATAGCAGTTTCTTCAGTGACTTCAACTGAATCCGGGGAGCCATATACAGTGCAAGACGAAGAAAAAACGAAGCTTTTGACATCAAGTTTTTCTGCTACTTGAAGGATTGAAGTCATCGAGCCCACATTGTTGTCGTAATACTTAATTGGATTTTCGACTGACTCTCCCACTGCTTTAAAAGCGGCTAAATGGATAATTCCCGAGATTCCACCTTTCGTTTCAATCAGATCGAGAATCGCCTGAGAATCTCGGCAATCTATTTGGTGGATTTTTTCTTTAACTCCCGTAATGCGTGAAATACCCTCCGATACCGAGCGTTCTGAGTTGGATAAATTATCCAAGATTAACGGTGTATATCCGGCAGCCCGAAGCGCTACGGCAATGTGCGATCCAATAAAACCAGCGCCACCGGTGAGAAGAATTTTGTTCATCGAGGTACGAAGATAGGGTTTCACAAGTTCAGTTCCTTCTTCAATGAGACAAGACTATATAGATTCGCTAACTTTGAGCATCAAGCAAAAAAGATGAGCGAACGACTATTAAAAAGTGACTTGGATTCTCTGCAAGAAAGAGGATTGAATGAGAGTAATCTGGAATCATACCGGACTACCATTTTAAACGGTTTTCCTTTCATGAAGCTTCATGGAAATGCGGAGCCAGGAACTGGAATTAAGTTGCTTTCGCAAGAAGAGAAGGACAGGTTTCGATCGAATTATAGAAATCGTGAAGGAATTGAGGTGGTAAAATTTGTTCCGGCAAGCGGAGCAGCAAGCCGTATGTTCAAGGAGCTCTACGCCTATGTTGATAGCGGAAAAGTTTCTGACAACGTTTCCCGATTTTTAAGCGAGTTGAGTGATTATCCTTTTTACGATCAGCTTTTGGCGGAAGCCCAAATGACATCGGCAGACCTCAGTACCGAAGAGGGTAAACGCAAAGCGGTTGATTTCCTTCTCTTAGAAGATGGCATGAACTACGGAAGTTATCCCAAAGGGATGATCAAGTTTCACAAGTACGATGATGGTCACAAAAGGACAGCCTTTGAAGAGCATTTTCACGAAGGAGCCATGTACGCTCAAAAAGGTGGAAAGGTGAGAATTCACTTCACGATTCCCGAAGAAACAGCCGATGATGTAAAAGAACACCTCCAAAGTTTGGAAGGGTGTATCGGCAAAATGCACAACGTTGAATATGTAATTGACACAAGTCTTCAAAAACCTTCAACGGACACTCCTGCTCTATTTGCCGATAACAAGGAGTGGGTTAGGTTAGAAGATGGCTCTTTGCTTTTTCGCCCCGCAGGTCATGGGGCTCTTTTAGAGAATTTGAATGATCTTGAGGGAGACTTGGTTTTTGTGAAGAACATCGACAATGTGGTGCCCGACAGATTGAAGAGCATCACCGTTGAGAATAAAGAATTGCTGGCAGGAGTGCTATTAGAAGTTCAAGATAAACTCTTCCGGTTTTGTCGTGATTATGAAGAGGGGATCTTTTCAACAACCGAAGCCTTACACTTTGTAAATCAATGGTTTGTTGGTGATTTCGAAAAACTTTCTGAGGAAGAACTGTACAAGCTACTCAATCGGCCTTTGCGCGTTTGCGGAATGGTAAAGAATGAAGGCGAACCAGGTGGAGGGCCATTTATGGTAGTAGAAGAATCAGGATTGCCCTCACTTCAGATTGTGGAGTCGGCTCAGATCGATCCTGATAATAGCGACCAGCAAGCCATTCTTGCGAAAGCGAGTCATTTCAACCCCGTTGACTTGGCCATATCATTAAAGAATCATCTAGGAGAGCCTTTTGACTTGATGAAGTACCGAAACAACAATACGGGAATGGTTGTAAACAAGACTTTTCAAGGCCGTGACATCAAGGCACTTGAACTGCCAGGTTTATGGAATGGCGCTATGCATGATTGGAACACCATCTTCGTGGAAGTGCCTATCGAGACCTTTAATCCCGTAAAAACGGTATTCGATCTACATCGACCGAATCACCGCTAGGCTAAGCATTTACAAACGCTTCTTTCAACTCCTCAATTCTAGCATCCATTCTAGTCTTTGACTCTTCAAAATCCGACTTTCCTTCAATCTCTGTATTCAAGCTGAAGTAAAACTTGATTTTTGGTTCAGTTCCAGATGGACGAGCCGTTACCTTGCTTCCATCCTCGAGATAGAATTGGATCACATTCGAAGCAGGTATGCCCGTGCTCGTGGTTTCGCCTGACACCAAGTTCTTGATTTCACCAGTCTTGTAATCGCGCATTTCGATGACTTTTGACCCAGCAATTTCACTTGGAGTGTCTGTTCTAAACCGCTCCATCATTGCCGAAATTTGCTCTGCACCGTCTTTTCCTTTTTTCACGAGTGATACCAAAGCCTCGCGGAAAAAGCCGTACTCTGCATACATGGCGATTAACTCTTCGTAGAACGTGCTTCCCTTCTCTTTCGCCCAAGCGGCAACTTCGCAAAGCATTGCCCCCGTTACCACAGCATCCTTGTCTCGCACAGCGTCACCGATCATAAAACCGTAGCTTTCCTCACCCCCACAGATAAACTTTTCTGTACCTTCTTTCTCTCTGATCTTTCCTGCTATCCATTTAAAACCAGTCAAAGTAACGTAGCAAGGGACATTGAATTTGGCGGCAATCCGATTCATCAACTCCGTCGTAACGATCGTGCTACACACGAATCCATTATTTGGGAAACGACCTTTGGCTTTAAGCCCCGAAAGGATGTAATGGGTAAGAATACAAGCCGTTTCATTTCCGTTAAGAAGAACCAGTTCTCCATTCAGATCTTTCACCGCTATTCCAACACGATCAGCATCGGGATCCGTTCCCATCAGTATTTCTGCATCTACCTTTTTCCCCAATTGGAGAGATAGATCCAGTGCTGCCTTTTCTTCCGGGTTCGGCGAGTGAACTGTCGGGAAATTACCGTCTGGTTTCTCCTGCTCCTTTACCGAATGGATTTTTCGAAAGCCCATGTCGGTAAGTAAAGCAGGAACTTGTGTGATACCGGTTCCGTGAAGGTTAGTATAAACAATAGGCATCTCTGCCTGGCCGGCAATGCTTTCTGAATAGATGGATTCTTTGAGCAGAGTTTCTCTATATAAGTTGTCCAGATCTGTTCCGATGATTTCGATCATCTCATCCTTTGCCCCAAATTTCACATCCTTCGGGCTGCTGATTTTGCGAACTTCTTCGATAATAGCCTTATCGTGAGGAGGGACTATTTGTCCTCCATCATCCCAATACACTTTGTACCCGTTGTACTCTTTCGGGTTGTGAGATGCTGTCACTACAATACCCGCAGAACAACCATAGTGCCTCACCGTAAAGGAGAGTTGTGGAGTAGGTCTCAACTCTGGATAGAGGTATACTTTGATGCCATTTGCAGCCAAAACTTCAGCAGCCTTTCTGGCAAATACATCGCTATTGTTTCGTGAGTCATGAGCTATTGCAACGCTCTTCTCACCGCTCACGGCAGAATTGATGTAGTTCGCAAGTCCTTGAGTAGCCATGGATACAGTGTACACATTCATGCGATTTGTGCCTGAGCCCATAACGCCTCGCAATCCACCCGTTCCAAACTCCAAGTCTTTGTAGAAGGCATCTTCCAGCTCTTTTGGGTTTGAGTCGATTAGGTTTTGAACTTCGTTACGAGTGTCTTCGTCGTACTCAGGGCCTAGCCACAATTTGGCTTTATCTAAAATCTTTGAATCCATGGTTATAGGTATTTTTCGAGATAGTGCTTTATGGTTTTTTCAATTCCAGATTCAAAATTTTCTTTGGCTTTCCATCCAAGTTCTCCCTCAATTTTTGAGGCATCGATGGCGTAGCGCAAATCGTGACCGGGCCTGTCTGTTACAAAGGTTATTTGTTCTTTGTAGGACTTTGTGCTCGGCTCAATCCGATCTAGAATTTCACAAATAGTTTGGGCTATATAAAGGTTGTTTCGTTCGTTGCGACCGCCAATATTATACGTTTCGCCTGATCTTCCTTGTTCAAAAGAAAGCTGTATTCCCGTGCAGTGGTCGGTTACAAAAAGCCAGTCACGCACGTTCTGCCCATCGCCGTATATCGGAATCGGATTTCCTTTCACAGCGTTTCTGATGATTGTCGGAATTAGTTTTTCGTCGTGTTGATTGGGGCCGTAGTTGTTCGAGCAATTCGTCGTCACCACATTCATTCCATACGTATGGAAGTAGCTCCTAACGATAAAATCGCTGCTCGCTTTGCTGGCACTGTACGGACTGTTTGGGGCGTAGGGGGTCTCTTCGGTAAATAGCCCTTCCTTTCCCAGACTTCCGTAGACTTCATCGGTGCTTACGTGAAGAAAACGTGCTGATTCTTTACCTGTCTTTACCTTCCCCGGAGCTTCCATCCAGTGATTTCTGGCCACGTCGAGCAGGGTGAATGTTCCGTTTACATTGGTCTTGATAAATGCTTCCGGCCCACTGATGCTATTGTCTACGTGGCTTTCGGCAGCAAAGTGAAAGACACCCGAAAACTCGTGTTCATTGAAAAGTTGTTCTACCAAACCTCGATCACAGATGTCCCCTTTTACCAGTTGGTAACGCTCATCCTCAGAAAAAGAGACCATGTTTTCCTCGCGTCCTGCATAGGTCATTAAATCGAGGTTAATGACTTCTATCGAGGAATCAGAATCGAGTATATGCTCGATGAAGTTGGAGCCGATAAAGCCCGCGCCACCTGTAACTAAGTACTTTTTCATGAATCGAGTTTCTCTAAGAAATCAGCCAGAGCATCCTGCCAATGTCTGATATTCAAGCCAAAAGTATCTTTTATTTTTTTCTTGTTCAGCACGCTGTAATGCGGTCTTTTTGCTGCTGTAGGAAACTCATCCGAGGTAACGGGTTTGAGAACCACCTCGGGGTGATTTTTTCTCAATGTCTCTCTCGCAAAGTCGTACCAGGAGCAAACACCCTCATTGCTGAAATGGTAGGTGCCGTATTTGCCGTTTAGCTTGCCTTGGCAAACCTGATGGAGCGCCAGTGCTAGATCTTTCGCAAACGTTGGATTACCTACTTGATCAAAAACGACTTTCAGTTCTTTTCGGCTTTCGGCCAATCGCAGCATCGTTTTCGGGAAGTTATGTCCCGAAAGGCCGTAAAGCCAAGATGTCCGAATGATAATGTGTTGGTCCAGTTCTTTTCGAATTGCCTCTTCGCCTTCCCATTTCGATTGACCGTACATATTTATCGGGGCTACAGGATCATCTTCACGCAACGGCCGATTCCAGTTCAGGCCGAATACATAATCTGTAGAGATATGAACCAATACTGCACCTTTTTCTGCACAAATCTTGGCTAGAATTCCTGGAGCTTCTCCGTTGATTTTAGTCGCCAACTCTCGCTCTTCCTCGGCTTTGTCTACAGCTGTATAAGCGGCTGCATTTATGAGGATGTTGAAATCGCGACTGCGAATCGCCTCTGATAATTGATCCGAATTAGATAAGTCAGCTTCACCACGACCGAGGAACTCGTATTCCCAAGGGCCCATATTCGCAGCGATTGCTTTAGCGAGTTGCCCTGTTTTTCCTACGACCAAAATCTTTTGCATGCGCCAAATTTAAAAAGTTGAAGCACGGTGTACCTCATCTCACTTTATTAAATTGTAAACTCGCAATATATCTCATGATCATGCAAAAGCACGTACTCCTTATTATTACTGTCTTCCTTTCAATTCAAATCTCCGCTCAAGAAGAGCTAAAGGCCTATCAATTCTATCAGGACTCAACTCCTATATCTTTTGAAGAAGCAGTTGAAAGCATGGCTAAATCAGATGTAGTTCTCTTTGGCGAGTTTCACGACCACGCCATGGTACATTGGCTTCAAATAAAAGCTGCGCAGCGACTAAATGCGAGTGGCAATCTGATGATGGGAGCGGAGTTTTTCGAAACGGATGATCAGCTACTGCTGGATGAGATAATCAAGGGCACAACGCCGATGAAAAAGTTTAAGGCAGAAGCCAAGCTATGGCCCAATTTCGATACAGATTATCAACCGATTCTTCAGCTAGCTATCGATTCTCAAATCACTTTTATTGCCACCAATATACCCCGTCGTTACGCTTCTTTCGTTGCCCGAAATGGGGTGGACACGTTAGAATCATTTCCTGCTGAAGCAAAGCAACTAATGCCACCACTGCCCATGCCTTTTTCTATGGAAACTCCAGGCTACCAAGATGTATATGATATGATGGGAGGTGGACATGGTATGAAGCCTGAGAATTTTGTCTTCGCGCAAGCACTGAAGGATTACACTATGGCCTATAACATTGGTGAAAACACTGAAAAGAAATCAATCTTTCTTCATTTTAACGGCGATTTTCATTCGGCTGATTACGGCGGTATTTACTGGTACCTGAAAGAACTCTATCCGAAATTAAAAGTTACTTCTATAAAAGTGGTTCAAGCAGGCAATTTGAATAACCTCGAACCTGAACAATTGGTGGGAGGAGACATTATTTTAGTCGTTCCTGAAGATTTTACCCGCACCCACTAAACTGTGAAAAACAGGAATTTAGAGATGTCCTGAACTAGAAATTCATTTTTTTCTTGAAAAAGCAGCATTGACGCTGTAACTGTAAACATTCATTCCCGTATAGAATGGCAATCTGCTACGCGCCAACGGGCGTTCCCCCAAGCAGAGAACTTAAACTAGAGATTAAACTAATTCTCAAACGGAATGTATTTTACCCCCTTAAACTGCACCCGACGAGCGGAAATATTTTTGTCAGGCTCGCTGCTGGCGACGCCGGTGCGACGGTATCGATTGATATGCCCGCCAACCCTGGCGCGCTTAATAGTGGTAGCCCGATCACTGTAGTTCTCGCAGCCAATGAATCTCAAACGGTAAACCTTACCTCGTTTATCAATATTCTGGAGACCAGACCTCAGGCAACCGTTTTGAGCACAGGTCTGAATATTACTTCGACAGAAGACATTACCGCGATCTACGAAGCGGGCCCAAACAACAATGTTGACATTTGGGCACTGAAGGGGACAAACGGATTGGGTACCGAGTTTTACGTGCCAATGCAAAACTTATGGCCTCAGGGGAATTACAATCCAAATCCATATACGTCTTTTGACATTGTTGCGACGGAAGACAATACGACGATTTTAATCTATCCAACCGCTGATCTTGATTTACCCAACGGCGGGGATGGAGCTGCTGGGGGACAACCGGCTTTTCAGAGTTTTACTATCACTCTTGATGCTGGAGAAACATACTCTGCTGCCGTTACGGACAGAAACAACCCTGAGAACAATCCCTCGGGTTCTATCGTACTTGCCGATAAGCCAATTGCTGTTTCGATCAAGGATGATTCCATCAGTCCTCCTAGCCAAGGGTGTCGAGAGGCTGTAGGAGATCAAATTGTACCGGTAGATATTGTAGGAAATGAGTACATCGTGAATAAGGGTGGACTGAACGCAGGTTCGCGAGAATGGGCTTATGTCATCGCCACCGCAAATAACACACAGATCTCAGTAGATGGTGTTCTTGAGACAACACTCTTCAATGCCGAGACTTATCCCATTGAGATCACGAATGACCTCACCTATATTACGGGAGATAAAAATTTCTACTTGATTCACGTTTCAGGATTCGGATGCGAATCTGGGATGGCACAGCTACCTCCGCTCAATTGTGCAGGATCTGAGCAAGTCAGTTTTGTTCGATCTACGACCGAGAGCTTCTTTATCAATCTTCTCGTCCCTGCCGGTGCAGAGGACGCTTTTACGTTAGTAAATGGCGCAGGAACCAATATTCCAATTGATCCAGCAGATTTTGATGCCGTACCCGGAACGTCAGGAGAATGGGTAGGAGCCCAAATTCAATTCAATACTTCTGAAATAGCAGTTGGACAAGCTAACCTTATCACCAATTCTGAAGAGGTTTTTTCATTGGGATTGATCAATGGAGGTGCAAGTTCTGGTTGTCGATTTGGATACTTTTCTGAGTTTGCTTCAGAAATTATTGTCGATGCTGGTCCTGACCAAACGGTTTGTGCGAATAGAGAAACTCAACTTGCGGGTTCAGTAACCGGCGGTGCTACCAATGGAGAATGGACAACAAACGGTACAGGAACGTTCTCTGACTCGTCAGATTTCAACGCGATATACGAGCCAAGTTTGGCAGACCTCAGCGCTGGAACGGTAACCCTCACGCTCACTTCAGTTAGTAACTGCTTCCCTGTCGAAGACGAAGTAGTCATTACTTATACTCCGGCACCTGTCGTAGTAGCAGGAACGGATATTGAAGCTTGTGAAAACAACACGACTGTTGAGTTAGACGGTTTTGTAGATATAGCTACTGGCGGAATTTGGAGCGGTGGAGACGGTACATTTAGTCCTACCAACGGGCAGCTTGATGCAGAGTATACCCCGTCAGCGGCAGAAGTGACTGCGGGTAGTGTTACACTTACTTTAACTA
The DNA here is from genome assembly GCA_964556465.1 of uncultured Cryomorphaceae bacterium. GTDB lineage: Bacteria > Bacteroidota > Bacteroidia > Flavobacteriales_D > Cryomorphaceae > JAKVAV01. Next base: position 32,206 of record CAZKXG010000013.1, read on the forward strand.
CAACGGGTAACGGTACTTGTTTTGCTGAAGAAGACAGTGTTGAAATCACATTCGGACCTGCTCCAACTGCGGATGCCGGTTTGGATCAAATCCTCTGCGGAAACAATGCCGAGGCGCAACTATTAGGTGCCGTAACCATCGCGGGTGGCGGACAATGGACAGGAGGAACTGGAACTTTTGATCCTTCCGACCAATCGCTAAGCCCGATCTATACTCCTAGTCCTACCGAAATCCTAAATGGATCAGTAACGCTTACCCTTAACACCACCGACAACGGAGGGTGTTTGCCGGTTACGGATGATGTCACTTTGACCTTCACTCCGGCACCTACTGCTGATGCAGGTAGCGATCAATCGCTTTGTAGAAACAATGCAGACATTTCTTTGAATGGAGCTGTAACTGTAGCTACAGGTGGAACATGGACTGGCGGAACAGGAACTTACAGCCCTGACGAGAACACGTTAAACGCGACTTACACTCCAAGCTTACCTGAATTGCTTGCCGGTTCGGTGACCTTGACACTTACCACTACAGGTAATGGCGATTGTAATGAAGTTTCTGATAACGTAACCTTCACCTTTACAGATGCTCCAATCGTAAATGCAGGAGCTGACGCAGACGTGTGCTCGAACAATGCTGATATTACTTTGAATGGTTCCCTAGTGGGAGCCAATTTTGGTATCTGGTCAGGAGGATTAGGAAGCTTCTCACCAAATATCACGGACTTAAATGCGGTATACACTCCAACCGCAGCAGAAATTACATCAGGATCAATCACTCTTACCCTTACTTCTCTTGATAACGGTACATGTAATCCTGAAACGGATGACGTTACCTTCACATTCACTCCCTCTCCAACTGCCAATGCAGGTGTAGATCAATCGGTTTGTGAAAACAATGCTGACATCACTCTTGCCGGTTCGGTAACGATCGCCACAGGAGGTCAATGGTCAGGCGGTGGCGGAACTTTCACTCCTGATGCAAACACATTAAATGCTATTTACACTCCTACCGCGGGAGAGCTTTTTGCCGGTTCGGTTACGCTTACGCTAACGACCACAGGAAATGGAAACTGTTCACCTGTAACTGATAACGTAACGATTGATTTCACAGATGGTCCTACCGCCAATGCCGGTGTTGACCAGTCTCTTTGTGCAAACAATGCGGATATCTCACTCGATGGATCAGTTACGATTGCAACAGGAGGATCTTGGACTGGCGGACTTGGAATCTATACTCCGAATGCAAACGACTTAAATGCAACTTACCAACCTACAGCTTCTGAAATTGCTTCAGGTTCATTAACCCTTACCTTAACTACGACAGGT
>CAZKXG010000014.1:0-4795 GCA_964556465.1 uncultured Cryomorphaceae bacterium
AAGCTTTCCAAGCTTCGAATCCGCCGTCTAAGAAACCGATTGTATGATCGTACCCAACCCGTGAAAGTCGAATCATCGCTTCTTCCTGTTCTCCTTTATTGGTGACCAAAAGGATTTCTTGCTTGATGTCCTTTATCATTTCACCAACCCACATAGCAAAGTTTCCTTCCAAACCGATATTAATACTGTTGGGGATAAAACCTTTAGCAAAGTCTTCGGCGTCACGCGTATCCAATATCAACGCTCTTGTTTCGTTGGCTACGAACTCAAATGCCTCGGGCGTTAGGGGCTTGCTGGCTCTTTCAATTACTGTATCGAGTGCTTCATACCCTTGAATGTTCATCAAAACATTTTTTGGGAAGTAGGCCGGGGGAGCGGTAAGTCCTTCTAAGAGTACTTCGATAAACTCGTCCTTGCTCAATTCGGGATTGAGGGCATAGTTGGTTTTCTTTTGATTTCCCAAGGTATCGGTTGTTTCCTTACTCATTTTTTTTCCGCAAGCACTTCCTGCACCATGGTTGGGATAAACTATGAGGTCATCGCTCAATGGCATAATCTTGTTTCGCAACGAATCATAGAGATGAGCAGCAAGCTTTTTCTCAGTGAGATCAGCGATCACATGCTGCGCTAAGTCAGGACGACCAACGTCGCCGATGAAGAGCGTATCTCCTGTGATAATTCCGTGCTCTTTTCCATTCTCATCGATCAAGAGATATGTTGTCGACTCCATTGTATGCCCTGGTGTATGGATCACCTTAACGGTAGCTCCACCTACCTTAAATTCTTGATTATCTTCGGCTACCAATGCCTCAAACCCTGGTTTGGCCGTTGGGCCATATACGATCTTAGCTCCTGTTTTTGCAGCAAGATCTAAGTGACCACTTACAAAGTCTGCGTGGAAGTGCGTTTCGAATACATACTTGATTTTCGCTTCGCTTTTCTCGGCGCGATCGATGTAAGGTTGTACTTCTCGTAAAGGATCAAAAATTGCCGCTTCTCCGTTGCTCTCTAGGTAATAAGCTGCGTGAGCGATACATCCGGTATAAATTTGTTCTATTTTCATATTGCTATTCTTTTTCTGGTTGATGTATACAAAGGTAAGGGACGGATTTTGGATAAAATGCGACTTGGGTTACAGAGCAGACTTCAATCTTTTTTGGATTGCTTTAAATCATACAATTTGTTTTGCTCCTATCGATTTCAGAGACTTTCTTTACCTAACTTCACCCAATGATTCTCTGATATTTGAGCGACCTACAATTGGACCCTTGGGAGACCAGGGCAGATCATTTGGCCGATAGCGACTGGGTGATCCTCGATGACTTCTTGCCGACCGAAGTCTTAACGGTCTCACGCAATTTTTTGAAAAAGAGATTGGCTCTGGAAGAATTTAAACAAGCAGGAATTGGTGCCTTGAACGAGTTTCGAATTGAAAAAAAGATCAGAAGTGACGAGATTTTTTGGCTCGATAGAGAGCGCGATTGTGAGCTTGACGGATTTTTTACTCTGGTAGATGAGGCCATTGCTCATTTAAATCGACTTTGTTTTTTGAGTATTTCAGGGAGTGAGTTTCAATTGGCTCACTACCCAAAAGGTTCATATTACAAACGACACCTCGATCAATTCGACACCCGTAGCAATCGACTGATCTCCATGGTATGCTACCTCAACGAATATTGGAAACCCGAGAATGGGGGTGAGCTTCGGCTTTTTGCCGCAGATGGAACTTTTCAAGACATCGCACCCTTGCCCGGCAGAATGATTCTCTTTAAAAGTGATGCCGTACCGCATGAGGTTTTGTTGTCGAAAGCATCGAGGTACAGTATTACAGGCTGGCTCTTGCATCAGCCAGCAGGTTTGGGTTATTTGTTGGGTTGATATTTAAAACAATAGAACTAAAAAAGCCGCTCCTTTGCAGAAGCGGCCTTCACAATGTGTATTTCTCAAAAGCTTATCGCCAATCGACAATTTCAGCTGCGGCTTCGTACTCACCGGCTTCGAGTTTCACTTTTATTTTCTTGAATGTTTCGATGGTGTATTCTACGTCTTCCAGTTTGTGAACTGCTGTAGGAATCAATCGTAGCATAATTACTTCTTTTGGCACAACGGGATAAACCACAATAGAACAGAATATATTGTGATTCTCGCGCAAGTCCATCGTAAGATTTGTGGCTTCTCCCAATGTTCCTTTGAGGAATACCGGTGTTACGGGGCTATTTGTCAAACCTAAGTTGAAGCCGGCATCACGTAATCCTGTTTGGAGGGCAGTAGCGATTTTCCAAAGATTCTCCTTGTGCTCGGGTTCGGTGCGCATCATTTCCAATCGCTTTATAGCTCCAACCACGATTGGCATTGGGAGAGACTTAGCAAAAGTCTGCGAACGCATATTGTACTTCAAGTACTCGATCACTTGCTCATCACCTGCAACGAATGCTCCGATGGTAGCCATCGCTTTCGCAAAAGTTCCGAAGTAGATGTCAATCTCTGCTTGAACGCCTTGGAAATCTCCAGTACCTCTTCCATTTTCACCGATGGTCCCAAAACCGTGCGCATCATCTACGAAAAGACGGAATTTATAGCGCTCCTTATAGGTTACGATTTCTTTGAGTTTCCCCTGGTCTCCGGCCATTCCGAATACACCTTCGGTCACTACAAGGATTCCTCCCCCTGTCTTTTCCGTCCAGTTTGCAGCTCTTTCGAGTTGCTTTTCGAAACTCTCCATGTCGTTGTGCTTGTACACAAACCGTTTTCCTTGGTGTAGACGAACACCGTCTACCATGCATGCATGCGACTCAGAGTCGTAAACGATTACATCATTACGGTCCACCAAAGCTTCAATTGCCGATTGGCAACCTTGGTATCCGTAATTGAGCAAGAAGGCGTCTTCTTTTTGCATGAAATCGGCCAATTGCTCCTCAAGCTTTTCGTGCTGCGAAGTCTGGCCTGACATCATACGGGCTCCCATAGGGTAACCCATTCCCCATTCGGCGGCGGCCTCAGCATCTACCTTACGAACTGCGGGGTGATTCGAGAGGCCCAGATAGTTATTGATACTCCATACCAAAACTTCTTTCCCTCGAAATTGCATTTTTCTATCAATTTCACCTTCCAACTTTGGGAATGTGAAATATCCATGGCTCTCTTTGGCGTGGCGGCCTAAAGGACCTCTGTTGTTTTTGATTTTGTCAAATATGTCTTGCATAAAAATATGAGTGACAGTTATTTCAAGCGGCGAAAATACCGCTTAATTACCTCATGGCAAAATATCCTTAAAATAACTGCAAACAACCTTTCGTTGTTAACTCATCCTAAATGTCTTTCCAATCTTAAAATAGAGAGTATCTTTGCGCGATGATTTTGCGAAACGTGAGAGTCATATTCATATTTCTGGTAGTTCTTGTTAGTTCTTGTTCTGAGTACGCTAAAGTTACTAAGAGCACGGATGTGGAGTACAAGTACACCAAGGCTGTGGAGTATTATGAAAAAGGTCAATACAGCAAAGCGCTTTCACTCTTTGACGAGTTGGGGACGCTTTTTCGTGGGTCAGATCGAAGTCAAGAGATTCATTATTACATAGCAAATTCACATTTTGCTCTTGAGGATTATTACTTCGCGGCTTATTACTACAAGAATTTTACAAAGACCTATCCTCGAAGTTCAAGAGCAGAAGAGGCATTGTTTAAGTCGGCTTATTGTAGCTACCTGAACTCTCCAGTATCGAATTTGGATCAGACGGATACGGAATTGGCCATTGATGAATTTCAACTTTTCCTGAATCGGTATCCTCAATCGCAACTCAAAGATAGCACCAACGTGATGATTGATGAGCTTAGAATGAAGCTGGAAGAGAAGGCATTTAATAATTCAAAGCTTTATTATCTCACTGAAGATTACAAGTCGGCTACTGTGGCATTACAGAATATGCTTGTAGATTTTCCCGATAGCCCTCACAGAGAAGAAATTGAATTTTTGGTCGTAAAAAGCTCTTATTTGCTCGCAATTAATAGCATTGCTTCAAAGAAAGAGGAGCGATTGAACGCTACCATCGAACATTATCATAAATTTGTGGACACTTTTCAGGATAGCGATTATGTAAAAAAGGCAGAAGACTATTATGCCGATGCCCTTCGCGAACTGGATAAAATGAAGTTTTAAACCCGGGATATGAATTTCAAAAATACGAATGCAGCGCGTACAACCATCACGCGCGATGTGCACAACCTTGAAAAACAAACCAACAATATCTACGAAGCTATTGTGGTTATGTCAAAGCGTGCCAACCAAATCAGCAGTGAGATGAAAGAAGAGCTCAATGCTAAGTTGCAAGAATTTGCTACCAGCCAAGATAACTTGGAAGAGGTATTTGAAAACCGAGAGCAAATCGAAATTTCAAAATTCTACGAGCGTCTTCCAAAGCCTCAATCGATTTCTATTCAAGAGCTTTTGGATGATAAAATCTACTTCCGTCGTCACGAAGAAGAGGAAGAAGGAAACGCATAATTCTTTTCTGTTGCCATGCTTCGAGGTAAGCGTATTCTATTAGGCGTTACGGGAAGCATAGCCGCATACAAATCAGCTTTTTTAGTAAGAGAGTTTATAAGGGCGGGTGCAGAAGTGCAGGTCGTCCTAACTTCTGCTGCGCGTTCTTTTGTTACACCTTTAACTCTTGGTACCCTGAGTAAGAGGCCTGTCCTTGATAATTTCGTAAAGGAGCCGCTTCATGCGGGTGTTTGGAATAATCATGTTGAGCTCGGACTTTGGGCCGATCTAATGGTGGTGGCTCCGGCCTCGGCCA
>CAZKXG010000014.1:4805-13068 GCA_964556465.1 uncultured Cryomorphaceae bacterium
TTTGTTGTTAGCAACCTATTTATCTGCTAAATGTCCTGTTTATTTTGCTCCTGCTATGGATTTGGACATGCATGCACACGGGGCAAATCAATCGAATATTGAAGTCCTTGAAGAACGGGGAAATATTCACATTCCCTCTGGTAGCGGAGAGCTGGCTAGTGGATTAGATGGACAAGGTAGAATGGCCGAGCCCGAAGAAATCAGAGCGTTTATTGAGCAAGACTTGAAAGGTAAAGCTCCTCTTTTCGGGAAGGTGATTTTAATCACGGCAGGCCCTACCCAAGAACCAATAGACCCCGTGCGCTACATCGGTAACCGAAGTACCGGTAAGATGGGCTATGCCATTGCTGAAGTTTCTGTCGCAATGGGAGCAGAAGTCATTCTTGTTTCAGGTCCTGTAAGCATTGATCCCCCAGGAGGAGTAAACCTTATTGATGTGCAGACCGCCCAAGAGATGTATGAGGCCACAACGCCACTTTTTGAGTCTTGTGATGTAGCGATACTTTCTGCAGCTGTCGCAGATTATCGACCCAGAGAAGTGGCTGACCGCAAATTGAAGAAGTCTGCAGATCAATTGATCATTGGCCTTGAGCCAACTCCTGATATTCTTGAATCACTCGGGGCTAAGAAGTCCAACCAAGTTCTGATTGGTTTTGCCTTGGAGACCGATAATGCCTTGGAAAATGCAAAAGGCAAACTGGAGCGTAAGAATTGCGACTTGATCGTGCTCAATACATTGGCTGATGAAAACGCAGGTTTTGGCTTTGATACGAATAAAGTTACTTTCGTATCAAGCAATAAAATTGAAGAAACGGAGTTAAAATCGAAGCGAGAAATTGCTGTAGACCTCCTTCACCTTATCAAGGAACATTTTTTATGAGAAAATCAATACTCATCCTTTCCCTTCTTGGTGTCTTTGCTTTGAATTCTCAGGCTCAGGAGCTCAATTGTCAGGTGGACGTTATCTATCCACAAATACAAGGTGTAAACCCTGCCATTTTTGAGCAAATGGAAAGTGACATTTTCGAGTTTATGAATAATCGGAAATGGACAAATGACAAATTCTCGATTGAGGAGAGAATCGAATGCAGCATTGTCTTAAATATTACTGAGGCCAGAGCGAGTTCTAATACATATCGTGCAGAATTGCAGGTTATTTCTACTCGTCCGGTGTATGGTACGGATTACCACTCGCCCATCTTGAATGTGAGAGATGTGAATCTCACGTTTGATTATTTTCAAAATACTCAGTACAATTTCAATCCCGATCAGTTCAGAAATAATTTGGTTTCTACTCTGGCATTTTACGCGTATATGATCATTGGTTTTGACTATGATACGTTCTCCGAAAAAGGAGGTACTCCTTACTATCAGCAAGCGCAGCGTATTGTTCAGAGTGCTCAAGTCTCAAACTTTGAAGGCTGGAAGGCATTTGAAGGAGACAAAAATAGATATTGGTTGGTTGAAGATATTCTTCACAGAACCTTCGAACCCATGCGCGAAACGCTGTACACTTACCACAGAGAAGGTCTGGATCTGATGAGTGAAAAGATGCGTCCTGCACGTCAAACCATGATGAATAGTCTCAAGAATTTTGAGCAGGTGCATAGGGTTAAGCCGCTGGCATACAATACGCAGCAATTCTTCTTGGCCAAGAGCGATGAGATTGTGAATCTGTTCACAGAAGCCGATCCACCCGAGCGCAATCAAGTTTACGAAGTTGTTTCTAAGGTGGATCCCGGAAACCTTGCCAAATATGACAAGATGCAGAAGGGTAAGTAACCGATTTGTTGTTTTCTTTGCCTATGTATCTTTAGTTCATGCTTACACATCTTTCCATTCGGCATTATGCGCTGATTGATCAATTGGACATTGGTCTTTCCGATGGTCTCAACATCATCACGGGAGAAACGGGTAGTGGGAAATCCATCATTCTGGGTGCTCTCAGTTTGATTCTGGGCGAGCGTGCTGAAAAGCGAGTGGTAAAAGAAGGACAAAAGAAATGTATCGTAGAAGGAGCTTTTACAATCGAAGCGAAAAAGTGGAAACTCATTTTCGATGAAAATGATCTTGATTACGAAGAGAGCTCGATCTTGAGAAGAGAAGTACTGGCGTCAGGAAAAAGCCGTGCGTTCATCAATGATACTCCTGTAAATCTGAAATTGCTTCGAGAGATTGCCCTCGAATTGGTGGATATTCACTCTCAGCATCAAACTATTCAGCTTAATAATCCCGATTTCCAGCTTGAAGTAATCGACGCTTTTTCCGAGGCCGGTCGAGAAAAAAAGAACTACCTCAAGATTTTCAATTCTTATGCGGCAGCTCAAAAGAAGCTGAAAGAAATGGAGGAAAGACTGGCCCAAGACAAAAGGGAAATGGATTTTGTGGCCTTTCAACTCAATGAGTTTGATGAGATCAATTTGGATCAAATTGAGGAAGAGGAATTGGAGAATGAGTACAAGATGCTTTCTAACAGCGAGGAAATTGCACAAAAACTTCACGGTGCAGTGGAGTTACTGCTGGAAGGAGAAAGCCCGATTCTTTCTAGCTTGAAAGAGCTAGGAGTATTGATGAACGATATCTCCGACTATTCAAATTCATACAAGGAGTTGAGTGATCGAATCAAGAGTGTCCTTATTGAATTGGACGATATCTCTTCTGAAGCTCAAGATGCCGCAGGAGATATTGAGATGAACCCGGAGCGTTTGGCCCAGTTGGACGAAATCAGATCTGTTATTTTTCGACTTGAGCAGAAGCACATGGTTCAGGGAGTTTCATCGCTCAAAGCGAGGCGAGATGAGCTGGCTCAGCGTATTTCGGGCAGTGAGAAGCTCGAAGAAGCAATAGAGTCACTATCGGAAGAAGTAAAACAGGGACTTAAATTGGTTCGTGAAGCTGGTGAAGCTCTCAGTAAGAAGCGAAGGGCAAACTCTTCAAAGTTCACGAGTTCACTCGAAGAGCTTCTTGGACTACTCAATATGAAGAAAGCTTCGTTTGAATTGAATTTTGAAAAGATGGAAACTCCTTCATCAAATGGATTTGATCGCTTGGAAATGCGCTTTAGCGCCAATCCCGGCCGAAAGCCTGAGCCATTGAAAAATGTAGCCTCAGGTGGAGAACTTTCGAGGTTGATGCTTTCCATAAAAAAACTATCAGCAGCGCAAGGTCGCACCATTATTTTAGATGAAATTGATACAGGAGTTTCTGGAGAAGTGGCTCACTCAATGGGCAAGATTATGAGAGAAATGGGTGTCAATCAGCAAGTAATAAGCATTACCCATTTACCGCAGATTGCTTCTAAGGGTAAGACTCATTTCAAAGTATTTAAAGAGGAATCAGATAAGAATACCAAAACGAGAATCGAAAGATTGGACGAGAAGGAGAGGGTAGTAGAAATCGCTCAAATGCTTAGTGGCGCTGAAACTACGGCCGCTGCCATGGATAATGCGCGAGATTTATTATTGGCGAACTGAACCCGTCTCCCTTTTTCTATATTTGTCGCCTTAATCATTAAGAAGTCAGAATCATGGCCAATAACCTACTCAAAGGAAAAAAAGGAATCATTTTCGGAGCCCTCAACGATATGTCAATCGCTTGGAAAGTGGCTGAGCAAGCATACGAACAAGGGGCGGAGTTTGTCTTGACCAATGCGCCCATCGCATTGAGAATGGGAGAGATCAACGCCTTAGCTGAAAAGTGCGGTAATGCACCTGTCATTCCAGCTGATGCTACCAGTAATGACGATTTGGCAAACCTTTTTGATAAGGCTACTGAGCATTTTGGAGGAAAGGTTGATTTTGTGCTTCACTCCATCGGGATGTCGCCAAATGTGAGAAAAGGCAAGCATTACACAGAAACCAACTACGACTTTTATCACAAAACGCTCGATATTTCAGCAATGAGCCTACACAGAGTCTTGAAAACGGCTTATGAAAAAGATGCCATAAATGACTGGGGTTCAGTGGTAGCACTTTCTTATATCGCGGCTCAGCGCGTATTCCCGGATTACAACGATATGGCAGATGCTAAAGCATTACTGGAGAGTATAACCAGAAGCTTTGGGTATCATTACGGTGTGAAGAAAAAGGTACGTATCAATACTATATCTCAATCGCCTACAGTAACTACAGCAGGTAGTGGTGTAAAGGGTTTTGACGAGTTTGTGGCTTATGCCGAAAGTATGAGCCCTCTAGGTAATGCCAGCTCAGAGGATTGTGCGAATTATGTGATTAGCTTATTCAGTGACTTCACCAAGTACGTAACCATGCAGAACCTCTTTCACGATGGTGGTTTTAGCTTTACGGGAGTATCGGAAGACGTGATTGGTCGCTTCGCGAAGTAATTCGTATTTGCCTAAGAACAAGCAACGAATTGCGCACGGCATAATCTTATTCTAACTCATATGCGGCTAATTCAGTTTTCCACTCCAGCGTTTCGATGCGCTCGATTATGGCAAGATTGAGTGCCTTTCTGGCTTCGCCTTGAGGCAAGGCATAAGCGTAGTATTGGGTCAAAAACTTTGCAGGAGCAACCGCTATATCATTGTGGAGTTTATTTTGGTCGATACTGTACCTGAGCAATGGCTCGTCGTATACAAATGCATCGGCATTGCCTGAGGCTAACATCTTCAAAGCTTCCTCCACGGATAAAACTTCATTTGAAGCAATCATCTTCGAGTTTAAAAAGGTGTGGGAAGTAGATCCGCCTATGGTTAAGACTCGTGCGTTCTCCAAATCGTCCAGATTATTAATATCAAGTGAAAGCTGGCCCACAGTTAACGACGACGCTATGGAAGCCGTGAATCCGCTGATGATAATAATCGCGGTAAACATCCATATCAACCCTACGATTCTCCCACCGGTACTTTTAGGAGATTTATCTCCATAACCTACCGTAGTCATCGTAACAGCGCTCCACCAGAACGAATCCCAAAGTCCTTTTGCGTCTCTGCTAAACTCTTCTTCGTTATGCTTGCGCTCAAAAATCCAAGCGAAAAATCCGAAGACCAGAATAACAAAGGCCAAAAGCGCTATTGCGGTCCAGAATTTCCAAGAAAAAATATTTTGAAGCAAACGCATAATCGGCCCCCGTTGCTCTTTCTTAATGGCGATGGCCAGATTGGTAATGAAAAATGGTTGGGTGAACTCCATGTTCGTCAGCCGTTCAGGAGTAACGGTCAGTGGATTGATGGAAATATCCACCTCACGATTTTGCACAGCTTCGAGCAAACCCGTTAGGTTATCGTAGGTTTTATACTCGTACTGCACGTTGAGATCAGAAGCTACTCGCTCCCAAAGAAAAACACTGAGACCTTCATATTTGCCCTCTTCCTCAGATTCAATAATAAAGGGTTCACTGATTTTGATGCCCACCTTTACTACCTTATCATATGAGAAATGAGGCATTGTATCAAGGCGCGTTGGTTGTCCTGAACATGTAATCGAAGCAAAAAGAATTAGGAAGCCGGAAAAGAGTATACGCATCTGTTCAAATTGTTTATTCGGTCAATAATTCAGCGAGCTCTTTGAGCATCATTGCAGTAGCTCCCCATACCGTATGTCCCAAAATGTCAAAATATTTGACTTCTAGTTCGGAGTTGGTTACCTGTACAAATATGGGTTTTTGTTTGATCGTGCTTTCTTCCAATATGAGTTGAAGTGGTGCTTCGATAATCTCAGCGACCTCTACAGGATCCCGCTTGAAGTTTGGTCTTTTTTCGGAATACCCGACAAATGGAGCAACCAGAAAGCGACTAGGGGGTATGTACACTTTCGAGAGCGGTCCGACTACGGTTACCTCTTCAGGTAGGACATTTATCTCTTCGTGAGCTTCTCTGAGTGCCGTTTGGATCAGATCCAGGTCATTCTCTTCGCGTTTACCGCCGGGGAAGCTAACCTGCCCGCTATGGGTGCCTTCATAGGTGTTTCGCAACATGAGGGCTACATGAGGTATATTATCTATCGGGTAGAGTAGAGCGAGCACTGCTCCTTGCCTCGCTTCGGGGTCTATGTTTTCTACATCTATGGCACTTGGTCTGATGTAATTGATCATTTTCCTATGAGCATCCCAACCTGGCAGGGGTTTTTCCAATGCTCCTTGAATCCTTAAAATAAGTTCATCCACGGGCTAAAATTACTGCTTTAAACCATTCCTGTAGTTCGATTAGCGAATTCTATATTTGCGCCATGCCCGTATACGGTTTAGATTCGGATTACTTGTTCTTCCCAAATCCTGAAGATGCCAGTGAGGACGGCCTTTTGGCTGTTGGAGGTCTTTTAAGAGAGGATTGGTTGCTAAGCGCTTACGAGCGGGGTATCTTTCCCTGGTTTAACGAAGGCGATCCCGTTTTGTGGTGGAGCGTCGACCCCCGAAGTGTTCTCTTCTTTCATCAGCTACGTGTTCAAAAGAGTATGCGTCCTTACCTCAACTCTAAAGATTATATCTTTACTCTGGACACTGCATTTGAACAAGTGATGAGATCATGCGCCAATGCCCCTGGAAGAGGCAAATCCCGAACTTGGATAAGTGAAGAGATGACGAATGTCTACACTTCCTTGCATCGGATGGGTGTGGCTCATAGCGCTGAAATTTGGCGTGATGGTGTACTGGTGGGTGGCCTATACGGGGTGAGTCTGGGACGTGCCTTTTTTGGCGAAAGCATGTTTAGTGCTGAAAAAAATATGTCCAAATTGGCCTTTATTAGACTTTGTAGGCTTTTAGAAGAGCGCGATTTTGATTTTGTGGATTGTCAGGTGCCTACTTTACATCTCGAGAGTTTGGGAGCAGAGAATATTTCGAGAACCGAATACCTCCGATTGCTTCGTAAAGCACTGGAAGGAAGGACTCAAACGGGAATGTGGACGGTCTAATAGATTTCAGAGATTTTCTTCATCGTCTTTAGCTGTTCTGAAGTTATTGGTTTAGAAAAAAAGCTCTTCACCGATTCATAGGTATTGGCCCGATCAAAATCTGCCTGATTGATGGTCGACGACAAGATGCATACCGGAACCTTCTGAGCTCCGTTTTCGCAAATTTTTATGTATTCATCCAAAAAGTCCCATCCGTCCATTACGGGCATGTTCAGATCGAGAACGATCAAATCGGGTGATTCTTTCTTTTGATCGAATCTTTCTTTGAGGTAACTCATAGCTTCTGAACCATTTCTCGACTCATTAACTATCTCAAACCCTTCTGCCTTTTCGATCTGTTTTCGAAAAATAAAGAGAAAAGTAGAGTCATCATCAATTACCATTATTCTCATAGTTCTGTAGCTTTCTTTTTTATGACGTTATTTTTTCCTTGTTTCATTGTTTCGAATATCCTTCATTTACTTGCCAAAAAAATGGTGAAACACGTTCCTTGGTTGGGTTCACTTTCCACCGAAATAGTACTTCCCAGAGCATTGAGTTGTCTTTTTACTAAATACAATCCTACTCCTCGACCATCGGGATTGCTGTGAAAACGTTTGTACATCCCGAAAAGGTTCTTTCCATGTTTGTCCAAATCAATGCCCAATCCATTGTCTTTAAAAATGAGTCTTACATGCTCATTCATTTTAGATGAGTGGATTTCAATAATTGGATTAACTTCATTCTGTCGGTATTTCAAGGCATTGGAGATCAGATTTAAGAAGAGGTTCTCAATATGAGATTTCTCGTAATGGATCGCTTCCAATTCGAAGTTCGTTCGAATTTTAAAATTGGCCTCCCTGATCGATTCACTCAGCTGAAGTTTTATCCCGTCTACTATTTCATTTAGATTGATAGTTTTGAATTCAATGGTGTCTTTGGCTCTAACACGCAAGACTTGATGCATTTCTTCTAGAGTCAGATTCAGCTGGGTTACTGTTTTCGAAAATTTGTCAAGGATTAGTTCATTTGAAGAATCGGTAGGATTCGTGTAGTTGAAATGCTCCAGAAGTCCAATTAGGTTTGTCACGGGAGCCCTTAAATTGTGACTGGCAAGATGCGCGAATTCATTGAGCTCCTCAGTTTTCTTCTCAAGTGATTCTACCACTTCTTCCAGTTGAACTCGAGACTGAATCGTCTCAGTAATGTCGAGAGCTATTCCCAGAGTGAAGTAGCCTTTTTCATCCTTGAGAACACACGTGTTAATTGCCAAATAGCTCAAATCACCCGTTTTGGTTTTGATCTCTAATTGGTAGGATTTTGGGGAATTGTCACCACGAGTTCTCGCTTGAATGGCAAGGAGAGCTCGCTGATCGGCATCAAAAATAAGTTTCTGCGTATCGAAATCAGGCGAT
>CAZKXG010000014.1:13087-32942 GCA_964556465.1 uncultured Cryomorphaceae bacterium
CATTATCGCGAAGGATGTAAAGTCCACCAAAGGCATTTTCCACGAAACTTCTGTATTTGACCTCTGTATATTTTGACTCTTCTAAGGTGCGCGAATGCTGAATTCTCGATGAGGCTATGGACGCTATAGCTTCAAGGATTTTTGCGTCATCCGTCGTGAAGTAGTTCTTCTCAGGATGTTCGGAATCTATTACTCCAATCACTTCGTCATCCGCAATGAGCGGAACGGCTATTTCGGAAAACCTCTGCTCATCATCTACTACATATCGGCTATCCTGAGTGACATCATCGATGATAACTGTTCTTTTTTCAGTTGCTGCTAAGCCCACTATGCCTTCTCCGAACTTGAGGCTGATGGGGTCCTGCACGGCGTTTCTTAGGGATTTGGGACTCTTAGGTCCATGAGCAGCTCTTTGTTCAAGCGACCCATTTTTACGATTTACAATGTAGACCACACAGTCAACCAATGAGAGCTTTGCGATAGCTTCACTTGCAATTGTTCTCGCCACATCGTCTTCTGTTTGTGCATCAAGAAGAGCAGTCGCAAAATCACCGATGATCGATAGATGAGTCTGGAGCTTTATTTCCTCAGAAATGTCTTTTCCAAAAACATCCACAAAATTTTCATTTTCCCTTGGGTAGAAGGAGAAACTAAAATGGTAATTCTCTGTGGAAACGGTGATCTCTTGAACAGTCTTGCTCTCGATAGCCTTTATAGCGGATTTAATAAAGCCTTCAGGATACACCTTATGCTTTTGATCACTTCCGTAAAGTTTCAAAACATTCAGAGCTGCGCTGTTTGAGTAATCCAATTCCCCGTTTCCGTCTATTGTAAATACCGGGTTTGGATTACGGTCGGCGTAAAAACTCAACTCTTTTGACTTCTCTTTTCGAGTGTTCAAGTTTGTAGCTAAACGGGTTTAATGAGCAAATTTGAATTCTAATGTCTAAGTCTCCTTTGACTTTCCTTCCAAGTGCAATTTATTAATCAAATTATCGCAATACCTATTTTTTAGATAGAGCCATCCATTAGCCTGACGAACGAAATATTCATTGCTATAAACGAACCGAGTGCCATTTGCATTGGATGTTGAGCGAGCACCTGAACAGTTGATTGAACCGGAATCATCGGCTTAATGAAATAATCTGGTTTGAGATACCTTAATCCGATGCTTTTTAGACTATTTCGTGTTCAGTTCTCTTTTTGATCATTTGTTCTACATACCTCTCTATTGCAATCAAGCTTTGGAATAACTGTTCGAAACTTTCAATGACAAAATACTTGTCTTGAATTTTCATGTTGTCGTAGTCTTGCTCCAGTACAGCTGCGACATCAAATTCAAGATGCTCCGGTTTGTCCGAAAGACTAAACTTGGTTTCTCCGTGGGAAGAAAGTATTCCCGCTCCGTAAATTTTAAGCTCTCCATTTTCTTTGATTAAGCCAAACTCAATGGTAAACCAATACATTCTACCGAGTATCTTAATGGCCTCAGGATCATTAATATATTTCATTGCAATTTCAGCGAGTCCTTTGAAAAATGCACAGAAAGTAGGATTACTTAAAAGAGGTACATGTCCGAAAACATCATGGAACATATCAGGTTCGTCCAAGTAGTCCATTTGTGACATTTTTCGGAGCCAAGTCGTCGCACTAAATGTTCTATTCGCTAAAAGAGGAAAGAACTCCTCATTAGGAATGATGTTTGGCACTACCATCAGTTGCCACCCTGATTCTTGCTTCAAAATGGCATTTACCTCTTGAAAGTCAGGAATTTTACCTGCCCTGAATTTAACAACCCCAATCGCTTCTAAAAATGACTTAGAAGCCACATCAGGAAGTATCTCCATTTGCCGCTCAAAGAGGGTTTCCCACACTTTATAATCTTCTGCTGTGTACTTGCTGTAATTCTGATTCATTAATTTCCGGATGTAAAAAAACCCGACTCAAATAGAATCAGGTCGAATAAGATATGTTGACATACTCACTGCATAAACCCGAAGGGGAGTGGACTGCAATAATATGTTGTGATTTCGATCATAATTCAAATCTATTATCTTTTACTCAATATTCAAGGTTTCGTTTCAGGAAAGGCTCATTTTCATAAGTTAGCTTTTGTTACTGAGAAAAGAAATACTTGATTTGTTAAAGCTGAAAACCATTGAGTCATGAACCGACTATTTACCCTGTTTTTTTTAATACCTGCAATGCCGGAGCCTGTTTCCAATAATTCTGTTGTTGAGGCTTTCGCCGGAGATACGCTTTGTGTATATAGTTTTACGGGCATCTCCGAAGGATTGAACCCCGAAGACATCCACCTCAAGTCTTGGCGGTACAACTCCATTCTAGAAGAATGGACCCAACTTCCCGACGTGGATGATTTTCAAGGAAAGATAGCAGCGGGAGCATCAACCGTAAAGAATGTCATCTACCTTATCGGAGGATATCACGTTTTCCCGAACTTCAGTGAACAGACTTCAGAAAAGGTTCACCGCTTTGATCCTGAAGCCAATGTATGGTTGGAGGATGGAGCTGATATCCCCGTTCCAATTGACGATCACGTTCAAGCAGTTTGGCGCGACAGCTTAATTTTTGTCATTACCGGCTGGAGTCAGAATACCAATGTCGATGACGTTCAAATTTATGATCCGGCCAATGATACTTGGATGGCAGGGACCTCTACACCAAATTCAAATGTGTTCAAGGCCTTTGGAGCTTCGGGAACAATTATTGGCGATACGATCTATTATTATGGAGGTACGAAGATTTCAGGATTCAACTTTGTTGCATCCAATGAGTTTCGGAAGGGCGTTATTAATCCAGAGGATCCAACGGATATACTTTGGTCTCTGGAGCCCGATATCAATCTTCCCGATGGTTACCGCATGGCTTGTACTTCTTTCGGCAATGAGGTGATTTGGATAGGAGGTGCAGAGACAGCCTATAATTTTGATGGATTGGCATACTCCGGAGGAGCCGTCGTTCCGCCACATCAAGAAGTCAGGACGTACAATACCCTCAACAGCATCTGGTCTGTCTTCGAGAATTCACCATTTGCCATTATGGACCTGCGAGGTATAGCTCGCGTATCTGAAGAAGAATGGATCATTGCAGGTGGGATGACTACAAATGCTCAGGTGACTGATGCGGTGTATAGAATTAGCAGATCAACGGTCTCTACCCAAAATGAAGGCATTCCGGGCTTGAAGGTATATAGCAGTGCCGACCAGCTGTTTATTGAGGGACTACCCAAAGGGAGTTACAAAATGAACCTATTTGATATGTCAGGCCGACTTATTTTCATTAGAAACCTTAAAGGAGGAAGCCATTCCATTTCGTTATCATCTCTGCCCGAAGGAATTTATTTACTTGCTATACAGCATGCTGATGTTTCGGGAGTCGGGTTTGCGAATTTTAAAATATCCACATTCTGATGTGGTATTTTCTTGATATGCTTGATTTGATTTAAGATATTCGAACTATCATTGCTCTCACTGATATTTTTGCATAGAACAGTTCTGAAAGTTGAAATAATTATAGTTAATTAAAGTGCCGCATGAAAGAATTGAATAAGTATAGTAAAACTGTTACTCAGGATCCTACGCAGCCAGCCGCACAAGCTATGCTTCACGCCATTGGATTAACAAGGGAGGACTTGAAGAAGCCGATGATCGGTATAGCGAGCACAGGTTATGAAGGAAATCCCTGTAACATGCATTTGAATGACTTAGCGAAATTGGTCAAGCGAGGCACTTTGAATGAGAATACTACTGGACTTATTTTCAATACTATTGGTGTGAGTGACGGGATTTCCATGGGAACTCCCGGAATGCGATATTCATTGCCATCCAGAGACGTTATCGCCGATTCGATGGAGACCGTCGTGCAAGCTATGAGCTATGACGGGCTTATTACCGTTGTTGGTTGCGATAAGAATATGCCAGGTGCTTTGTTAGCTATGATTCGTTTAAATCGTCCGAGTATTTTGGTCTACGGTGGCACCATCGACTCGGGTTCCTACAAAGGAAAAAAACTGGACGTGGTATCCGCCTTTGAGGCATGGGGTAGCAAAGTAGCGGGTACCATGACCGAAAAAGAATTCCAATGTATCGTCGAAAAAGCTTGTCCCGGAGCAGGGGCATGTGGAGGGATGTATACTGCGAATACAATGGCCTCAGCTATTGAAGCTTTGGGAATGGCCCTGCCTTACAATTCTTCCAACCCTGCGCTGAGCGAAGCAAAAAGAGAAGAGTCTATAAAAGCAGGTGAGGCCATGAGCTTATTATTAGAGAGAGATATTAAACCGCTGGATATCATCACTCGAAAATCTCTTGAGAATGCCATAAGATTGGTAACTATTTTGGGCGGCTCGACCAACGCGGTCCTGCATTTCTTAGCAATCGCTCGCTCTGCGCAAATAGAATTTACACTAAAAGACTTTCAAGATGTGAGCGACAGCACTCCTTTTTTGGCAGACTTAAAGCCAAGCGGAAAGTATTTAATGGAGGATGTCCATGCCGTAGGAGGGATTCCCGCTGTACTGAAGTATCTTTTGGGAAAAGGCCTGCTCTATGGAGATTGTCTGACGGTTACCGGTAAGACCTTGGCGGAAAATCTATCTGATGTGCCCGACTTGGCAGAAGGACAAGATGTGATTAAGCCTATCGATAAGCCCATCAAAATTTCGGGTCACCTTCAAATGCTTTATGGAAATTTAGCTCCGAAAGGAAGTGTGGCAAAAATTACGGGAAAAGAGGGGCTTAGCTTTAGAGGAAAGGCTAAAGTATTTGAAGGAGAATACGATGCCAATGACGGAATTCGTGCTGGAAAGGTCGAAAAAGGAGATGTCGTTGTCATTCGTTATGAAGGTCCTAAGGGTGGTCCCGGTATGCCTGAAATGTTGAAGCCCACTGCGGCAATCATGGGAGCGGGACTGGGAAAAGAAGTAGCATTAATCACCGATGGCCGTTTTTCAGGTGGAACACACGGCTTTGTGGTTGGACATATTACCCCTGAAGCCCAAGAAGGAGGTACAATTGCATTGGTGAAGGATGGCGATATCATCTCCTTAGATGCAAATAGCAATACCATATCCTTAGAAGTATCAGAGGAAGAACTAGAGAAAAGAAGAGAAACTTGGGTCGCCCCAAAACTCAAATTTGATCGTGGAGTCCTTTACAAGTATGCCAGAACAGTCTCTTCGGCATCAGAGGGTTGCGTTACAGATGAATTTTAACTAATATCGATTATCAGTACTAACCAAAAGTCGGAAGTGATGAAGAAGGAAGCTTCACAATCGGAGATAGAGGAAGTGACTCTATCCGAAAAGCAGCAAGAACCGAAAACAACGGTTCGAATTTCAGGTAGCGAGGCTATCGTACGTTGTTTGATAGAAGAAGGGGTTGACATTTTATATGGCTATCCGGGAGGGGCTATTATGCCCGTATATGACGAACTTTACAAGTACCAAGGAAAGATTCATCATGTTTTGACGCGTCATGAACAAGGTGCAACTCACGCAGCTCAAGGCTATGCTCGAATCTCGGGGAAGGTAGGTGTTGCAATGGCCACTTCAGGCCCCGGAGCCACCAACTTGATTACAGGCATTGCAGATGCACAAATTGACTCTACCCCAATGGTCTGTATTACAGGTCAGGTAACAACAGAGCTTCTGGGAAGCGATGCTTTTCAAGAAACGGACATCGTTGGAATTTCTACACCTGTGACGAAATGGAATCATCAAGTCACAAAGGCATCCGAAATCCCAGAGGTCCTGGCAAAAGCCTTTTATATCGCTAAAAGCGGAAGACCAGGACCTGTGCTCGTTGATATTACGAAAGATGCTCAGTTTGAGGAATTCGATTTCTCCTACGAGAAATGCAAAGGAGTAAGAAGTTATACACCCATACCGGCATCAGATGATGAAGCCATAGCCAAAGCGGCAGAGCTGATTAATACGGCTCAAAAGCCTCTCATAGTTTGGGGACAAGGCGTAATTCTTAGTAAAGCAGAAAAAGAACTTACAGACCTTGTCGAGAAAGCAGGAATACCCGCTGCGTGGACCATTCTCGGTGCATCAGCGATCCCTACTACCCATCCATTGAATGTAGGTATGGTAGGTATGCACGGTAATTATGGTCCCAATGTACTGACAAACGAATGCGACGTACTTATTGCGATTGGAATGCGATTCGATGACCGTGTGACTGGAAATTTGAATTCCTATGCCAAACAAGCCAAAGTGATACATTTTGAAATTGACCCTGCAGAGATTGATAAGAATGTGAAAACAGATGTCGCCGTTGTAGGTGACGCAAAGGAGTCGCTATCGAAGCTCATTCCTTTGCTCGAAAAAACTGAGCATCCGGAGTGGCACCAAAAGTTCAAAGACCTGTACGCCATTGAATATGAGAAAGTAATCAATTCAGATCTCAACCCAACTAAGGAAGGCCTCACAATGGGAGAGGTGCTCAAAGAAATCAATAGTTGCTCAAATGGAGATGCTGCAATAGTAAGCGATGTGGGGCAACATCAGATGATTGCCTGCAGATATGCTAAGTTCACCACGACCAAGAGCAATATCACCTCAGGTGGTTTGGGAACAATGGGATTTGCCTTACCTGCAGCTATTGGTGCTAAAATGGCAGCACCTGAGCGTGATGTGATTGCAGTTGTAGGCGATGGAGGTTATCAAATGACCATTCAAGAACTAGGAACTATTTTTCAGCAGAAAACTGCGGTAAAAATTGTGGTCTTGAACAATGAATTTTTAGGTATGGTACGCCAATGGCAGCAGCTGTTTTTCGATAAGCGCTACGGTTCTACCGAAATGACCAATCCAGACTTTGTAACTATTGCCAAAGGCTATGCCATAGAGGCAAAACGAGTTAAAGAGCGTGCAGATCTTAAAGCTGCCGTCGCAGAAATGATGGCGAGCAAAAACGCTTATTTCTTGGAAGTTTGCGTGGAAAAAGAGGACAATGTCTTTCCAATGATCCCAACAGGAGCTTCTGTCTCTGAAATCAGACTCGACTAAAATGGAAGAAACAAAACTATTTACCGTTTCGGTTTACACAGAAAACAACATCGGATTACTCAATAGAATATCGGCGATTTTTCAGCGCCGACATTTCAATATTGAGAGCATCAATTCGTCAATATCTGAAATACCTCATGTTTCACGGTTTACGATTGTGGTTAAGATGACTGAAACTCAGATGAAGAAGATCATTGGGCAAATCGACAAGCAAGTAGAAGTGATTAAAGCCGTTTACCACACGGACGATGAGATTATCTATCAGGAGTCTTGCATCTTTAAGATAAAATCCGACTTGCTTTTTGAAGATCGTCAAATCCAAAACATTGTAAAGGATAGCAATTCTCGAATTGTTACCGTCAACCGGGAATTCTTTGTAGTTGAAAAATCAGGA
The DNA here is from genome assembly GCA_964556465.1 of uncultured Cryomorphaceae bacterium. Taxonomy (GTDB): domain Bacteria; phylum Bacteroidota; class Bacteroidia; order Flavobacteriales_D; family Cryomorphaceae; genus JAKVAV01. The sequence goes on from CAZKXG010000014.1 coordinate 20,515, forward strand.
CGGAAGGAAGAAATTGATCAACTCTTCGAAGAGTTCAGCGCTTATGGCATTATGCAGTTTTCCCGTTCAGGGCGTATTGCCGTATCCAAGGAAAAAATGAATATAACTCAAATGCTTGAAGCATTTAATCAATAAATAAAAATCTCAATGTCAAACTACTTCAATAGTCTGTCTCTCCGGCAGCAACTAAATCAATTAGGTAAATGTCGATTTATGGACGCTTCAGAATTTGAGGATGGCGTTAATGCCCTGCTCGGAAAGAAGATTGTAATCATAGGTTGTGGAGCACAGGGCCTCAATCAGGGTTTGAATATGCGCGATTCGGGATTAGACATCTCTTATGCTTTGCGTCAGGCAGCCATTGATGAGAAGCGTGCATCCTTCAAGAATGCCACTAGTAATGGGTTTACCGTTGGAACATACCAAGATTTGGTTCCTACTGCTGATTTGGTTCTTAACCTAACTCCGGATAAGCAGCATACCAATGTTATTAAAGCGGTAATGCCTCTGATGAAAAAGGGTGCCACTTTGTCCTATTCACACGGTTTCAACATTGTTGAAGAGGGGATGAAAATCAGAGAGGATATTACGGTCATAATGGTTGCACCAAAATGCCCCGGTACCGAAGTAAGAGAAGAATACAAGAGAGGATTCGGTGTGCCGACTTTGATCGCTGTTCACCCCGAGAATGATCCAGACGGAAAAGGTTGGGATCAGGCGAAAGCCTATGCTGTAGCTACGGGTGGTGACCGCGCTGGTGTACTCGAGTCATCTTTCGTGGCTGAAGTAAAATCCGATTTAATGGGTGAGCAAACCATTCTTTGTGGCGTTCTCCAAACAGGCTCCATACTTGCCTTCAATAAAATGGTGGAAACAGGTGTTGATGTGAATTACGCAGCGAAGTTGATTCAATATGGATGGGAAACGATTACTGAGGCTCTTAAGCAAGGTGGTATTACCAATATGATGGACCGTTTATCCAATCCGGCCAAGATCAAAGCGCATCAACTTTCAGAAGAATTAAAAGAGATACTTAAGCCCTTGTTTGAAAAGCATATGGACGATATCATTTCGGGTCACTTTTCTTCCACGATGATGGCCGACTGGGCAAATGATGACGCTGACCTACTGCGTTGGCGCGCTGAAACAGGTGAAACCGCTTTCGAAAAAACCCCTCTGACCAAAGATGCTATTTCTGAGCAGGAATATTTTGACCATGGAGTTCTAATGGTTGCATTTGTGAAGTCGGGCGTTGAATTGGCTTTTGAAACCATGGTCAGCACGGGTATCATTGAGGAGTCAGCGTATTACGAATCTTTACATGAATTGCCACTAATAGCCAATACCATTGCTAGAAAGAAGCTTTACGAAATGAATAGAGTGATCTCAGATACGGCCGAGTACGGGTGTTATCTATTTGATCATGCCTGCAAGCCATTGTTGGTTGATTTCATGAAATCGATTGAAGCTAATGTGATTGGTAATTCTTTTTCAGATTCAAATGCAGCGGATAATGTGGAGCTAATCAGTGTAAATGCTTCGATCCGAAATCACCCCATCGAAGCTATTGGTAAAGAGCTGAGAAGCGCGATGACGGCTATGAAGAAAATTAAAACAGATCTCGTCTAGTTCGATTTCTAAACATTTGTTTTTCTTCGCGCATCTATTTTCCATGATCGATAAATGGGATTAATATAATCTGAAGAGAATTGAAATACCCAACTGAACTTACAGGTCAAGAAATAGGTGGGATTTATATCCATGAACCAGGTGCATTGGCGTCAAACACTGCCATTGCCCTAACTTGTTTTACGATTGCCATACTCTCTCGAAATGTGAAAAAAAGAGAGTCGCGATTCTGGGTTCTCTTTGTCATTTGCTTGGGAGTGGCAGCAACTGGCGGAGTGCTGAGTCATGGTTTTCCGACTTATTTAACTACCGAGGAGTACTTCACCGTTTGGTGGGTGAAAAACGACTTTGTTTTGTTGGCAAACCTCTTTTCTTCTTTGGCGGTATTTTCACTTACTGTTTTTTCTTCTCGAAGGTTGACCTATATTTTAGTGGCGAAATTTGTTCTTGCTGCCTTCTTGCTATTTGTTGTTTTCGATTTTCTTCCCGCTGTCATTGACTTGGCAATAACGTACATCGCGATTCTTGTCATTACTTGGAATAAAACAGAAAGAGCAGGAGTAAAATACATCAAGCAATCTTTCCTCATTGCTTTGGTCTCGGGATTCTTCTACCTGTTTCCTTTTAGTCTTCTCGATGGGTGGTTTACCAATAAAGACGCAGTCCACGTATTTGCTATAGTGAGCCTTATCTTGATTTCGAAGGCGGTAAAGCAGATAGAATCTTATTGATTTTTAGGCTATTTTTACCTCCCAATCAAATTTTTGTAAGATGAATACATTCAAGACTCTCCTAGCCTTAGCTACTTTATTGTTGTCGATCAACGCTATGGCTCAGGAAGAACTATTGCCCAAGTATCCCACTGCTGCTGAGCGCTCGTACATGCAGGCCAAGGCTCAAGCGTTGATGTCGAAAAATAAACCGCAACGACCAGGTAGTAGCAACGAGGCCAAAGCAGGACCCGATAGTTGCGAAGATATTTGCGGCGAGCAGGCTGATTCAGGATGTTGGTGCGATGACCAATGTCAAGGTTTTGGTGATTGCTGCGACGACTACGCGGAGTTTTGTTTGAACCAAAATTTTACACCTACACCGGAGGATCTTTATGTGCCTGGAGAATTTGACGAGTCGCAAGCGATTCTTTTAAGATGGACAGGAAATGGCTCGAGTAATTCATTTAAGAGGCTTTACGCGGAACTCATAGATGCCATCCAGCAGGAACTACCTGTATGGATCATGATCAATAACGGATCAGATAGCACCGGAGTGATTAGCAACTTGGCCACTTATGGAGTTACACTTTCCAACTATGAATTTTTAGTAGTTCCTACCAATTCCATTTGGACTAGAGATTACGGGCCATGGGGATTCTATTACACTGATCAGGATAGTCTGTCAATGATTGATATGCAGTACTATTCTTCTCGCCCATTGGATAATGCTGTCCCTGCTTTCATAGCTGACTACATGGGTTTGGATCACTATACCTCTGAAATCAGACACGAAGGTGGAAATCTCATGGTAGATGGTTTTGGTCATGCTTTTCATACCACTTCATTGTTTCAAAACAATGCGGCCATCTTAGGATGGTCAACTGAGACGACACGTCAGGCACACGAAGGTCTTTTCAGAACCACTGATGTCACTGAACCCACGCGACTCGAATGTGATGGTGGAACGGGGCATATTGATATGTGGTCGAAACTGGTCAACGAAGAAACCCTGTTCGTGTCTGAATACCCTTCAGTTGTTACGGCACAAGACAAAACAATCATCGAAAACAATGTTGATCTATATGAAGGTGAAACCTCAGTTTATGGGTCACCATTTAACATTGTGCGCATACCAATGCCACTTGCAGATAATGGAAGCTTTTACACGAGCTGCAACCAGATAAATAATGATGCGCGTGGATTTGTAAACGGACTCTTCGTGAACAAGACTTTGATCATTCCGATCTACTCAAATGAGAATAGTCCAATTGCAAATCAAGAGTATGACGAAGCAGCTTTGGAATTGATCAGAGAAGCTCTACCCGGCTATAATGTAGTAGGGATAGACTCTCGCGCTTTGACTCCTCTTGGAGGTGCCATTCACTGCATTACCATGCAAATTCCAGCCGACAATCCGATTCGCTTTTTCCACCCGAAAGTAGCGGGATTACAAAGTGCCAGATCTAACTACCACATCTTGTCGGAAATAAGAAATCGCAGTGGAATAGCCAATGCCTCTTGCTTTTGGAAAATTAAAGGTGAGTCGACTTGGAATGAGGTTGGATTAACGGATAGTGCTGGTTTTTACGTGGGTAATATTTCAAATCCGGGCTTTACAGTATCAGATACGATTGTTTACTACCTGGATGCCACATCTAATAATGGTAAAAACGCCACAAAGCCAATCGTAGCTCCTGACGGGTACTATTCTTTCTTCTTCGATGAAAACTTCGGCGGTGGTGATGAATGCTACATTCCTCAAGGGCTTTTCACTTCAAACATCACCTACAACAGTGCAAGGTTGAATTGGACTCCTGTTCCCTCAGCGCTGAGCTACACTATCACCGGTGGAGTCTTGGGTGGTGGTACAACGACACTTACCGTTAATGCCCCGGCTAATTTCAGACAGGTGAACAATATTCTTCAGCCAGGAACGACTTATGAGTGGAAGATAAGAGCCAATTGCGATGGAGAAAGTTCAGAAGATTCTGCCCCTGTTCAGTTTACTACCAATTGTGGTGCGCCGCAAAACCTTTCTACATCAAACATTACTGATAACTCAGCAACCTTTGAATGGGAAGCAGTGCCGGGAGCATTTGGTTACCAAGTACGGGGAGGAATAGTAGGTGGCGGAACGTCTACAGTTAATGTAGGGGCATCTGCTACTTCTTTTAATACTCCTTCGATCTTGCAGTCAGGAGCAAATTATCAGTGGAAAATTCGTGCATACTGCAATTCCACCTTAAGTCAAACTTCACCATGGAGTGAAGTTGAGTTTTTTACCACACCTGCCGGTATAGAACCGATGGAGGTTGATGGAATAGCAGCGAGAGTATTTCCCAATCCGAATACAGGCAGTTTCCGCTTGGTGGTGGAGAACGCAGATTCGGGAGCACAAGTCATTCTCTATGATCTTATGGGGAGAGTCGTTCTTTCTACTCGTCTTGAGGGCGTTAAGGATAGTATGGGAGTGATGGAATTTTCAGGAATTTCTGAGGGTGTTTATCTCTTGAAAATTGAAGAAAACGGAAAGAGCGAAGTCGTAAAAGTCTTCGTACGCTAGTTTGAACAAAATTGGGGTGGGGGAGCGTTATCCTTTTCCACCCCAAACCAAACTGAAGCATAGTTTCCGTTGATGGCGATTCCCATCGCATTCCACTCTACTTTAGAAAAAGACATTTCATTGAGAATGACATTGCTGTGGCCAGGACTATCGAGCCACATCTGCAAAGCTGTTTCATGATCTATTTCTTGTGAAGGATCTTCACCTGACATCCAGAATGCTACGATTTCGTAGCCATCGCCTTTATAATCGGTGATTTCTGATGGCTTTTTCCACATACATTCCGGGTTGGAGTGGTTTGATTTGTAGCAGCAAGCCTTCCATATACCTTGGTTTGACCAGGAGTGTGGGTTGCAAAGCATATCATCAAAGGGCTCGTTTTCAGAAAGATCTGTTACGTGCATCTTGGCTACGATCGTAAGGCTTTGAGAAAGTGAAACAGTTGGCAGTCCCCTTTCATTTCTTACTTCGTTGATCTCATCAAACAGAGACCTTTCATTTGTTGAAAGACAAATTTCTTCGGTTGATGCTACTTCGCTGCTTGAATCTATCGGGGATATTACGAAGAGAAAAAAAGTGATGAGAGTGTAAATCATCGCAAAAGTTTAGTTACCAACGCGTAATGATCGAGATATATTTTCTCTTAAATGTCGGTATTGGATTTCCGTTTTCAATCGTCGTACATTTGATCATATCGTCTATTTCAATTTTTAACAATGCGGGTAATTTACGTCTTTGATGCACTCTGTGGTTGGTGCTACGGATTCAGTAGCGTGATGAATAAAATTCATGGTGAGTTCAAGTCCGTGCTTCCATTCGAAGTGATTTCAGGAGGTATGGTGCTTGGTAATCAAGTAGGTCCGATAGGGGAAGTAGCCTCTTACATTTCCGAAGCATACAAGATTGTTGAAGAGAAGACGGGTGTCAGGTTTGGTCAAGATTTTCTGGAAGGCACGATGAAAAAGCGTAAGACTATCTTTGACTCGTTTCCACCTGCAAAAGCATTGAAAATCTTTAAGGAATTCAAACCTGAAAAATCAGTAGAATTTGCTTCTGATCTTCAGTCGGCTATTTATTATCACGGAATAGCCCCAAGTGATTTTGACTATTATTCTCAATTAACTGAAAAATACGGAGCTTCAGGGAAAGACTTTAAAATCCTTTGGAACTCTACCGACTATGATGTAAGAACACGCGAAGAGTTTCTTTTTGCCAGTCAACTGGATGTGTCCGGTTACCCCACTGTTTTTTTCGAATCAAGTAATAAATACCACAAGCTCTGTAGTGGCTATACGCCCCACTTAATCATAAGAGATCGATTGGACCATCTGCTGCGATTGACTGAATCCGATTAACGAGTTTTATTAATTGCCACCCAATTTATTCTTGATAGCAGCAATTTCATCGGGCTTCCCAAAGAAGAACACCTGGCTTTCCATAGGGACCTCAAAACTATCAGGAGGATTCATCACATATTCAAAATCTGCAGACATCGTTCCGACTACTTTGCATTTTGTATCAAGTGATTTCAATATTCCGCCTATGGTTTTCACATTTCCAGTACAGGGCAAGTCGGCTATTTTATACTCGGTTAAGTAAGTTTCACCTCCATCACGGAGGGAGACGGTATCGATAAAGCGATTTACGTTGTGATTGATGATGAAACCGGCCATTCTGGCACCACCTACTTTGTCAGGCATAATGACCACATTAGCTCCTGCGATCTTTAGCTTTGACTCAGAAGAGTCTAGAGTACAGCGGCTAACTATTCGCATATTCTTGTTCAATTCTCGTGCTGATAAAACAACGAACACGTTATCCGTATCCTTAGGAAGAGCCGTGACCAAAGCTGATGCTTTTTCAATTCCTGCATTGACTAGAATTTCTTCTTCAGTGGCATCGCCCTCTATATATAACAGGCCCTTGTCATTAAGCTCGCCGGCAATATTTTCATCTTTATCAATCACAACTACCTCTTGATTGTGGGCAATGAGATTTTCGAGTGCTTCAATTCCGTTGCGGCCTGCTCCACACAGCACAACGTGCCCTTCTAAACTTTTTATGCGACTGTCCATTTTGTACTTTTTATAATAGCGTTGAAAGGTTCCTGTAATGACATATTTTGAAACAGAAGATACTGTGAAAGCAAATGTTCCGAAGCTGACTAAAATTAGAAAAATAGTAAAGAATCTACCTGTTTCAGTTAGCTGCCTTACCTCTTTAAAGCCTACTGTTGAAACTGTAATAACCGTCATATAAAGAGCCTCCGAAAAGGAGTAGTCTTCGATGAACATGAAGCCAAACACGCCAAGGATGATAATGCCCAGAATGATGGCCAGGGCATAATACAGTTCTTTCAGGTATTTAAAACTCGTCAGCATTATCAGTAGGTATTACCGTTAAGACGCTATTAATCGGCTAATTGGAGAGGTACATCTACTCGAGTGAAATCCCAGCTGAACTGGAGGGCAGGTGGTGTTCCCTCAATTTCGATGGTAAACTGTTCGATCACTTTAAAATTTCGTTGAACCGGCACTTCTACGTTCAATACATCATACTGTGGATCACGAGCGGCAACACTATTGAAGTCTACTCCCCATCCATATTCACCTTTGTTAAAAATAACTTCCCAACTCGTAGCATTTGGAATACTCCAGAGAGTATACTCGCCTTTTGGCAGAGTTTTACCATCAATAATCAAGTCCGTCTCGGTCTTGAAACTTGTTGCTTCGTTTGCCCCCGTTCGCCAAACTTCTCCGTACGGAACGAGACCACCGAATATCTCACGTTCTTTCTTGAACGGTCGCGAGTAAACTATCTCTACGTCCATTCCATTCTCCTCATACTTCAATGTGGTCTCAGGACTGTGCTTCTTAGTATTGCTTTTCATAATTTGAAAACCAATCACCCCAATACCAATTAAGACTAGAATTATTATTGCAAACCATTTAAGAAAACGCATCGTTTTATTTTTTTTTCAAATATAGACGAATACCTGAATCACAAGGACAATGGTAACTACTGTTTCTGAAGAGAAAGCTGCTGAGCTAGATTCTTTAAGGTGGTCTCTACTTTTTCATTTGTCTTTAGGTCACAGGTCCAGACTACAAAAACAGTCCATCCCATTTGCTCTAATTTGATGCTATTTTCAGTATCTCTTTGTCGATTACCTAGTAATTTTTCTTTCCAAAAATGTGACCGCGTATCAGGAATTGTAAAAAACTTACAGTCCTTATGGGCATGCCAAAAACATCCGTGCACAAATACAACGGATTTGTAAGAAGGCAGAATAATATCAGGTTTTCCCGGTAATTTCTTACCCTTGTATTTCCCGTGAAGGGTATAACGAAACCCTGCCGCATGAAGGTATTTCCTAACTTGAACTTCTGGTTTGGTATCCTTGCCCTTTACCCGACTCATATTGTACGAGCGTACAGATGGTTCGTGCACATCAGCCATGATGCCGTCGTTTATTCTTTTTCAGGTTTGTAAAGCAGATCTTTTGCTGCAAAATCATAGAGAGTAAGTCTGCGCAGGTCGAAATAAGCAATCCAGAAGTCTCTAAGTGCAGTGACATACGATCTTTTTGCCGCATCCTTTTCTGAAAGGGCAATATTAAGGTTTGTTATATCAACCTTTCCGGTTAAGTATCTGTTCTGTGCCACATTGTAGCGCTCGGCGGCTACTTCGTCAGATTTCTTTGATATAACTAGTTGCTGGCGTAGCACATCAAATCTTCGAACCAGGGTAATGATCTCTTGTTCGAAATTCTGAACATCTTGATCTATCACAAAATTGGTCAAGTCTCTGTTTGCCAATGCCGTTTGCATTCTGGCTTTGTTTCGACCCCAATCTAAAATAGGGATGGCCAAACCCACATCTAATCTTTGCTGATCATTGGGATCTTGGTAAGCATTTTCTAATTCTCCTGATGCGCTATTTAATCCATAGGATGCCGAGAGATTAACTTCAAAACGTTGAGCTCTTGCCTGAGCTACCTCTCTTTCGGCTTCAATCCGCTGCCTTTCGAAGGCAATGTAATCTGAGCGATTCATCTTGGCATAAACCAATGCATCTTGTATGGAGATATCAAATTCAGGAATACCATCCGGTATATTCAGGAAGATAGTATCAGCATTGTTTAAGCCTAGATAAGATCTAAGTTGGAGGCTAGAAGTCTCCAAGTCCAACAAAGCTTGAGATACATCTTGTTGTGATCGAAGTAATTGCAATTCAACTTGGAGTAATTTATCCTTACTTGTTGTTCCGATATTGTATCGTCCTTGCTCTATCTTGTAGATCGTATCGTTGTTGAGTAGGTTAAACTGGGCAATTTCGTAGTTGATTTGAGCACTCAAATAGTCGAAAAATCTACCGGAAGCTTCTCGCGAAATAAATTCCATCTCTTCCACATATCCTCTTTGGCTTTCCTCATAGCGAAGCGGTTCCGTCTGTTTGTCCCACTTGAGGTCATTAAAACCGAAAATAGGTTGATCCAATCGGATGTTGACCATCGTAGTATTGAACCTTGTCAATTCTTGATTGAGATCATTGAAGTAATTCATACTTGAGTTTACCGAAACATTTCCTCCCGTGAGTGCAATGGGTTGATTCAAGCCTAAGTTAAGACTGGAATTTAATTGCTTTCTGTCCTGAAACACGATCGTTCCATCGTCAAGTCGATTCGAAAGGAAGTCTCGGTTGTATCCGGGTATGTTTCCTCGCAAAGCCAGTTGCGGGTTGTAATTAGACTTAAATAATCGGTACTGCCAGTATCGGTTTTCCAATCTCGTTTCGGCTTGTTTCGATGATGGTGATTGGCCTCTGGCCAAGAGAATTACATCGCTCAAACTGTACGTGTCCATATCTTGCCCCTGAGTGAGAGTGGCACTTATGATAAAGAAGCCGATTAAAAGGAATTTATTCATAGCGCAGTGAGTTGATTGGATTTTGCATTGCAGCCCTGCGCGCAGGTGCTATTCCGAAGACTAGTCCTACAGAAGCAGCAACGCCAAATGAAATGAGAATAGAGCTAAATGAGATGACGGTATTTATATCGGCTAATTCTGAAACCAGAAATGCCATTGTTACGCCAAGCACCACTCCTATAAGTCCGCCTGAGATACTGATGAGCACAGACTCAAACATAAATTGATGAATGATATCCTGCTTCTTTGCGCCAAGCGCCAATCGAAGTCCGATTTCTTTAATCCTTTCCAACACAGAGGCCAACATGATATTCATAATACCTATTCCACCTACGAGCAATGAGATACCTGCAATAGCACCGAGCACATAATTGAAAAGTTCATTGTTCCTTTTTTGTTGTTTTAGAAGTAGCTCGGGAATTTCAATTTGATAGTCGATGACATTGAAGTGCTTTCTTTCCAATAAGCGGCTGATGACATCTGCGATAGGAGAGAGGAGCTCAGTCTTTTCTACTTGTACTACCATTCGATCAATTTGGTGGTAGTTTTTAGCGAAACCAGTTTGATTGCCGTCCCCTTCTTCTCCATTGCCGGAAGCATTCGCTTGCTCAATCATCGCTTTGGTAACCATGTCGCGGTTTTCATATCGTATGAGCACGGTTTCCAATGGGGTATAAACATCCATATTGTAATCACGAATACCCAGACTGCTCACACTACTTTCGCTAATGAGGCGCTGCTCTAAAACTCCTATAACCTCCAACCATCTCGGTCCTACTTTAAGTTTTTTCCCGATGGCATTTTCAGTAGGGAAGAATCTGTTTTTGATGGATTTTCCAATGATGCAAACCGGTGCACCCACTTCTACCTGGTATTCATTGAACATTTCACCTTCGGAAACATTAAAGTTGAAAATCTCGAAGTAAACGGGTTCGACACCAACTAGCTTGGCCGAGCGCCTGATGCCATTGCTGATGATGTATGTCTCCAAAACGATTTCGGGACTTATTTTCTCGACACTTGGGATTATTTCTTTGATCGATTCAGCATCAACAAGACGTAAGCCCGGAGAAAACTTTTCTTTTTCTTTCCCGCCTACATTCTCATCCAGATTCTCTTCTTTCTGCTCGATCACGGGCTCGATCACGATGTTGTTAACACCTACGAGTTTCATCTGCTCGTTAATCTCGGCTTGAGTTCCATTTCCGATTGCCAGCATGGAAATTACCGCCGCTACCCCAAAAATAATTCCTAAGGCCGTCAGTAAACTTCTGGTTTGATTGCTGATGAGAGCCTCCAGCGCAATGCGAAAGTTCGCTTTGAGTCTTTCGTCGATCATTTAGCTGTTGGTCTTTTTCCTCTCTTTCCGCGCTTGTCACCTCTATCTTCACTATTCTCTTCGGCTGTGATTTCTTCTTCTACCGCTTCCTTTTTCTTGTTTCGTTTCCCGTCCATTTCTGCAATTAAGTTCACCTCTTCATCGTCCATCTCAGGAACACGATTCAAGTAAACTTGCTCGCCCTCGTTTAAACCAGCCAAAATAATTACCTCGTTTGTGTTCGTAGCACCTACCATTACCTCTTGTTTTTCTACGCTCGTTGTCATAGAGGGTTTCAATAAATCATCACGCTCATTCAAAACGATATTAACTTGAAAAATCTTGGCGTCAGAATTGGGACGCTGCTCACCTACATTAGCCACCTTGATCACGTCTCCACTTAGTTTTTTATCAGGAAAAGCATCCAAACCAAGCTCTACCTGTTGACCTTCTTTCACTTTTCGAATGTCCACTTCATTAACATAAGTAATCGAAATCATTGTGCTTAGGTCGGGAAGGGTAGCTACAACGGGATCCCACGCACTGATTTGAGATCCTTTTCCAACGGATTGACCGTTCCAATCTTTCTTATAAATCAACATTCCATCTTCGGGAGCAGTGATGGTGAAAGATTGCATTAAGGCCATCATACCGTCAAGGTTCCGCTGCTCCTTTTGCTTGTTAAGCGTAACTTCTTGCATTTTGGCAATGTTCTGTTCTCGTTTGATCTTGTAATTCTCTTTGGCTTGTTCATAAGCACGCTTGGCTTTTGTTAAATCGATTTCGGCTTGCCTAATAGTAGCGGGCGGTTCGTACTGACTTTGATCCAATTTGAGTTGCATTTCGTCTACTGCATAATTCAAGTTGATCAATTCATCTCGCGATTTTCGCATCTCTAAAGTGGTGTCCAGTTTTGTTTGAATAAATTGCGATTCAATTTTTTCCATCTCTAACTGGCTGTCTTTTATCTTATTGGTCAGTTCAGTTGGGTCGAGTTGAGCTACATAGTCACCTTTCCTTACGAATGTTCCTTCGTCGATAATGTCTTGAATGGTCATGTTCCATATTCGATAGTTTCTTGTTCCTTGGGGGCCTAGAATTTGAACTGAGTTTTTAGCTTCAAGCTCTCCTGTGGTGGTTATGTCTACCACGAATCTTCCTTTTTTCGCAGTGGCCATAACTCCGGTAGATTCAGAATCTGATGCGGAGGTAAGAAAGTAAATGAGAGCAATGACTGCTGCTGCTGCTGCTAATGCAATCGGGAGAATCTTATTTTT
>CAZKXG010000015.1:0-12309 GCA_964556465.1 uncultured Cryomorphaceae bacterium
TTCGGCACATTCTCCTGTACGGAACAACAATTTGGCCGTGGGTTTCTGGTTTCAAAACGATCAAGTCGGAGCCAGAGAGACCTCTTCATTGCATGGCTCGGTGTCCTACAAACTTCAGCTAGAAGGAAACAGCAAGATTTCATTTGCCCTGAGTGGTGGCGCGTTAAATCATCGGTACAATTGGAATGAGCTTGACTTTCCCGACGGATCAGATCCCGTAGCCTTTGTGAATGAAGCTAATCAATGGAGGCCTGTTTTTGATTTTGGGGTCATGTATTTTTCAACTCAAGGGTATGTTGGCTTAAGCGTTATGAACCTCAATGGGGTCGAATTAACTTCGAGCGATGTGATCGATGCCAGACTTGAGCCAAGCTTCAATGTAGTGGGAGGATATATTTTTCCTGTGTCGAAGAAGGTTGATCTAAAACCAAGTACATTGATTCGTTTGCAAACTGATGGTACTATGCAGTTTGATGCCAATTTAAGCGCAAGATTCAATAATACTTTTTGGCTGACTGCCACCTACCGCTATCAGTTTGGGATGGTTTTCAGTGGTCATTTTTACCTGAACGACAATTTTCATTTTGGGTATTCATATGATTTAACTACAAACACATTGCTGTCACAGCAGAGCGGTACACATGAACTTTTCATTGGTTATGATTTCAATCTTTACAAAGAAAAACCGTCCTCGTTAAGAAACTTCTAAAAAGCGTGCGCAGTTTCCCCCTGATCATAGCATTGTTTCTTTACTCTTTTGGCGTTCAAAGTCAAAATGAGTCGCGCAACTGTGATAAGTTGACCGATCTAATTCAAGAGGGCAAATACAAGAATGCTTATCGCCACCTGGTTGTGAACGGAGAGTATTCCTGCGGAAACTATCGATATGCAGAAGTATTGAAATGGAATGGTCGCCACGAGGAAGCTCTGGATATCCTACAAGGAGAACAGAGCGAAGAGGCGGTCGAACTGAGGCATGAGTTGGAAGGTCTCTTGGGTGTCGCAAAGAAGGATGAACTCTACACGGTTAGAGCATTTGGACAAAATGACTCCGTTTCTCAGACCATTTTTACTCTGATGAATGGCCCAATCCTTATTCGACGAGAAGAAATACAAACAAGTTATTTTCCCAGAAAGACCTCGAAGGAAATGATCTATTTCGAATCAGAGGGAGCGGATTCGACATTCTTTGCAGAATTGAACACGGACTTTTCTCGTATGCAGGAAAAGCATATGCTGAAAATTTCTACCGGGTGGATTACTGACGATACTCTGCTTTACTATAGTGCCTACCACCAAGCACCCTTGGCTTCTGCGGGGTTTCATGACAATTATGGCATTTATACTTGGAATGGGAAGAAGCACAAGCTTTTGAAATGGATGGATAAAAAAAGCGCTTACGTTCACCCAACGGTAACCAAAGACGGATGGCTCATATTTTCTTCCGATCGAGAAGGAGGTTATGGAGGCATGGACCTTTGGAAGATGAATCTCAATGTTGACGAAGGGGAACCAATAAATTTAGGTGCTGATGTTAACTCTGAGTTTGACGAATTGTATCCTTCAGAGGCGGGGGACTCCTTGTACTTGGTCACCAACGATCCTGAGAGATCTATCGGTGGCCTGGATGTTTTGCTCTATTACGACGGGCGTACAACCAATCCCGGAGAGCCTTTGAATAGTGTGAGTGACGATTTTAACCCCTATACAGCGGAAGGCGAGTTGGCCTTTATAAGCACCGATAGGCTATTCCCTGATTCACTTGATTTGGTGGTGAAGGTCAAACCCTTCAAGTCGAGACTTCTTTTTGATATTATTCATGGTGATGTGGAAAGTGATAAAATAGCGGCAGGTGAAAAAGTCGAATTGTTGGATAGTGAAGGAAATCTTCTCGATTACACTTACGTGAATAAGGATGGTCGATTCACCTTCGCGAGTATCAAGGGACTTGAAGATTATACCATCTCTTTTGCTGAAGGGGAGCTCAATGAAGGAGACAAGATTCTCCTTTTCGACAAGAACTTTGGTTTGATGGAAAAACTGGAATTGGATGAGTCGGGTCAAGCCAAATTTGAACTGCTGACACCAGCTGATTACAAGCTCGAAAAAGTGGTTAATACAGACGAAAGTATGCTATCGGTAGACATATCAGGGTTTCTTTCCGGATCTTCTGATGACACACAAAAAGGAGTTGAAATTTATTTACAAGATTCGGAGGGAACGACAATTGCCCGAGTATTTACCAATGACAAGGGTGAATTTACCTTTGAGCAGGTGCGACCTGATGAGGCCTATTCATTCACATCAGCCGGGGCAAACATGAATTCCGAGATCAGAATTTTTAACCAAAACGGAGAAGTGATCGAAAGTATAAAACCCAATGAAAGTGGAGACTTTGTGTACGTTCGATTGAAAGAATCTGACAAAATAATCACCATTACCAATGAAGATAATGTAACTGTCAAAGTCGCCGAGGAGGAAAAGTTCAATCTTCCTCCTGTCTATTTTGAGTACAATAAAGCCGAGATGAGTGATCGTGCTAGCTTGGTATTGAATAGGTTGATTTCCATCTTAGAGGAAAACCCTCATGTAGCAATAAAATTAGCCGGACATACGGATTCGAAAGGAGAAGCAGATTATAACCTCAACCTTTCGCAACAGAGAATTGAGACCGTAAGGTTATACTTGATTGAGAATGGAATAGACGCATCGCGCATTTCAGGACAAGGATATGGTGAAACCCTTCTTGTGAACAAGTGTGCAGATGGAATTTACTGCACGGAAGAACAGCATGCAGAGAATAGACGTATTGAAGCACAATTTTACAGCACTAAATAACCATAACCTCCCCAAATAATAAACTATGATACAGCTGTTGTTTAAATACCTAAGGATAGGACTACCGCTTCTTTTGATTTTGATTGTTTCCGGTGGAATGGCGCAAACGAGAAAAGGAGAAAAACTGATAGAGGAAGGAAGATATGAAGATGCCATTAAGCCCCTCAGGCGAGCTTTTGAAGGCAAGATTGAAGATAGAAAGGCAGGATATCTTTTGATAGAATCTTACTACAAGTTACAGCGATATCAGGATGCTTTGGATGTCGCAGAATTAATGGACATTGAGAGGTCTGTGAACGAGAAGGAGATGATCCTTTATGCAGATGTTCTGATTGCGAACAATGACTTTTCCAGAGCATATGTGAACTTATCCAGAATGTTAAGTGAAGGAGGGGCCATGGTTCAAGGATATAAATGGCTGAGCAAGACAGGGAGTTTATTGGAATGGGATTCTTTGCCCACAGAGAGTTCTGTTACTGATATCCAGGGCTTAAATACCATATATAATGAATATGCTCCTTATGTTACTGAGGATGGGTTGATTTATATAGCTGATCACCTGACAGTGCAAGTACTTTATCCTTCGGCATTCACAAACCAGAGTTTACATCTGTTTTTTACGAGCCCGAAAGGGGCGAACGGAAAGTTTGGGAAGTCTAAAATGCTTCTAAAAGGAAGAGAATATTACTACCACGATGGCCCGATTGAAAAACGACCCGACAAAGATGATTATGCAATCACACTTCGGGAAATAGAGGGCCTGCTCTACGATTTGAAAATGAATATTTTCTTTTCAAAGTTAACAGGTGATGAGGAAGACCTCGTGCCGTTTAAGTACAATGGTAATTACAACACAGGACATCCCACCTTTACTGATGACGGGAATAGAATGTACTTCGCCAGTGACCGTCCGGGAGGTTACGGGCAGCTCGATCTGTGGTATTCCGATTGGGTTGGGGGTGAATGGACCATTCCCAAAAACGCCGGTCCGGGAATTAACTCGCCTGACAACGATTTGTATCCCAAAATCTGTAATGATCGTTTATTCTTTTCATCAGACCGAAGAGATCAAGGATACGGCGGACTAGATTTATACTATGTGAGTCTACTTACCGCCGATAATGTTCCCTATAATTTGAGGGCCCCGATAAATTCTGCTTACGATGATTTTGGAGTGGATTTTTTGAATACAAAAACAGGCTATTTTTCTTCCAATAGAATAACCGGCTTTGGAGGAGATGATATTTACGAGATGTATTTTCAGCCTGCTTCAAAAGTCTTGGATACCCTAACTTTTGCTATGGAGGATATGAGTGGAGCTAAGAAGTCGCTTCGCATTTTTGACAGTTCGGGAAATGAAATGGTTGGAGTCAAAAATGTTGACATGACTATGACGGTATCGGGTTTATTAACCAGAGAGTTATATACTATTGAGGCAGACTCTGTCTTTACTTCATCATTGAAACTGGTGGCATATAACAGTGAGGGCAAGAAAGTTCATGAATTTACCTCCAACACGTCTGAGTTCAATATCGAATTCTTGGAGCAGGGCGAGTACGACATGAACAAGCAGGACAATATTGATGAAAGCGAATTATATGACCTGTTCGGTTCTGTAGTTTCGAATCAATCGCAAGATTTTAGCAATGTATCAGTTGTGCTGGAGGATAATACAGGCAATGCTTTGGGTGAAGTAAAAACCGACAGTACAGGAAAATTCTTATTCAAGGGGCTGACTTGGGATCAACCATATAACCTTACTACAAGTGGTGCTCCGGAGGATGTTGAAATTGATGTCCTTGGCCAAACAGGAGCTCCTATTACCACGCTTCAGAGAAAACAGGGCAATGATAGTTTTGCGTATACCAGAACCAGACCTGAAGCGGATTGGATGATGTCAACCGATATGGTCGTATCTTCCGTATTTGGAATTGTACCCACTTCCAAGCTCAACACGGACTATAGCCCCGAGCTAAGGGCACAAGGAGATTCTTTGATAAGAATATGTGAGGTGGATGAAGATGGTTTTATTGAAATGGGAAGCCTCACAACGGGCCATGCCTATGAGTTGATTTTCAAAGACAGTAATTTTGAATGGAACGATATGTTTCTAATCGTGAATGATTCAGGAGATACTACTCAAACGATAATTTTCATTTGAACTGAACTCGCATTCAATTCAACCAGCTACGCAAGAGGCGTTACCGGCAGAATCAGGGAAGAAATTGGATAATCTTACCCTGGCATTGGAAGATATGAGTGGAGCTAAAAAACCGATTCGAATTTTTGATAAGTCCGGAAATGAAATGGTTGGGATTAATGGTGGCGATAAGTCAATGAGAGTCTCAGGAGTAGTTACGCGAGAGATTTATACAATCGAAACAGATTCAGTATTTGAGACTACACTCAAGCTGGTTGCTTACGACCAAAATGGCAATGTATTCCAAGAGTTTACCTCAGACACCTCTTCCTTCATGATTGTGTTTTTGGATCAGGATGAGTATGATCTGAAGAAGGAAGAAAATTTAGATGAAAGTGATTTGTATGACCTGCTCGGTTCCGTTGTTTCTAATGATACTGAGGATTTCTCCAATGTTTCAGTTCTTCTCCAAAGCGATGAAGGAACTTCTATTGATGAGGTTGCCACCGATAGTACGGGTCAGTTTTTGCTAAAAGGGCTGGCTTGGGATTCGCCATACAACTTGACTACAAAAGGTGCAATCGGAGATGTTGAAATAGATGTAATTGGTCAAACCGGAGTTCCCATTACAACCATGGAGGCAGGGCCGGCAAGAAATAGCTTTGCGTACACTCGCGCCAGACCTGAACCGGAATGGATGACATCTACCCATAAGCAGATTCCCGCTGTTTTTGGCATCGTGCCTACTGCTGATCTAGCTTTGAATGATAGGGCTGAACTCAGGGCTTTGGGTGATTCATTGATAAGAATTTGTGTGCCTGACGAGGATGGGTTTATAGAAATGGGAAGTCTTTCTACAGGTCATGCTTACGAGTTGGTTTTCAAAGACAGCCATTTCAATTTGAGTGATAAGCTTGTAATCATAGATGGATCGGGTGATACTACTCAAACTGTACGTCCCGACGGTACTTCAGCTTTTGCATTCGAGTTGATGCCACCTTCGATGAAGCCTGAAATAACGGAAGTCGAGCTTGCTGAAAACAATACCAATGAAAAACCCAACGAAGTTTTAGTAGAAGAGAAAGAGATTCTATTGAACCTCTTGGGGATGTCTGAGGAGTTAAAAGCCAATGACGAAATCTCACTTTTCGGAGCGTCAAATAACTTCTTGACAAAATCGTATGCGATAGAAGACGGCCTGTTTAATTTTAGTCAGGTTCCAATGGACTCTATATATTTTGTGAAGGCAGATGTTACGAACTCCTTAAAGTTGACTTCTACCTATCACGGTTTTGAGAAATCAGGAGTACTAAAATCTCAAGGCATGTGGAAATTTGATTTTACAGAAGTTGAAGAGGCTGAAAAAATCGTTTCGCTTCCAAACATCTATTATTCTTTCGATAGTTTCACACTGAGTCCTGAGTCAACAGAATCTCTGGATAATCTATATGGATTCTTACGTCAAAACCCCAATCAAAAAATCAAAGTGCTCTCTCATACTGACAGCAGGGGTCCGAAAGCCTATAATGAGCAACTCTCTAACTCGAGAGCCAGAGAGGTAGTCAGGTACTTAATCAGAAGAGGAATAGATGCTGACAGGCTCACCTATGAAGGGCGTGGCGAAAGTCAGCCTATCAACGAATGCAAAGATGGTGTTTATTGCACCAATGAGAAGCATGCTGAGAATAGGCGAACGGAATTCGTATTAATCAAGTAGCGATTTTGCCTAACTTTAGGCTTGACCAATAATTACGTTTATGAGCATTCCGAAGCCCTTTAACTTACAGCAGTGGATCGATGACAATCGAGATATTCTCAAGCCACCTGTAGGAAATAAGAATTTGTATCCTGAGGGTACCGACTATATTGTTATGGTTGTGGGCGGGCCAAATGCGCGAAAAGACTACCACTACAACGAAACGGAAGAGCTGTTTTACCAGCTCGAAGGTGATATCAACGTTCGCATTCAGATGGACGGAAAGGCGGTAGACGTGCCAATAAAAGCGGGAGAGATGTATTTGCTGCCGCCTCGTATTCCCCACTCTCCTATGCGGTCTGATGGATCTGTCGGCTTGGTAATCGAAAGGGTAAGAAAAGGGACTGACTTCAAAGATGGTCTTCTTTGGTTTTGCGACATGTGCAACAACAAATTGCACGAAACGTATTTCAAACTTGAGAATATCGAGAAAGACTTTCTACCGAGATTTCGGGAGTTTTATGGAAGTGAAGATTTGAGATCCTGTAGAAACTGCGGACATAAAATGGAAACCGATCCCCGATTCATCTAGCGGATTAGCGTGACCATTCCTTTCAATTCAAATACTTCGCCAGTGTGCTCTGTTGCAACTATTCGATAAGGGTAAACGTCTGTGGGAGCGTAATAATCATTATTCGGAGAGCTCCCGTTCCAGCCATTGTCTATTGAGCTTGAAGTAAAGATCAGTTCTCCCCATCTGTTGAATATTTCCATCTTGAATTCAACAATGTCAATACCTTTAGCTTTGAATATATCATTTATTCCGTCGCCATCAGGAGAAAAAGCATTGGGTACGTAGATGTTACCTGTTACTGTTACCAATATCGAATCTCTTTCAATACATCCATCGGGAGTTTCTATAGTGGCATAGAACATTGAAGTTTCAGGCGGTGATGCAATGGGATTACTGCAGTCCAAACAGCTTAAGTAAGGACTGTCAACCCATGTAATGGGGAAATTGCTAAAAGCCTCAATTGTAGCTTCTCCGCCAAACGGAATAACTTCGTCAAGACCCAAATAAATGGGTTGTCGGGGATAAATTCTAATCAGGCGAGTCTCTTTATCAAAACAGCCATCTTCATTAAATCCAATGACCGAAATTTCGGTTGTTGAGGTAATTTCAACCGAAGTGTTCGAGGCATTCGGATCAGCAAATAGGCTTTCCGGTTGCCATCTGTAAGATGAACCTCCGGAAGCACTCACACCGATTGGGGTTAGAAAACAACCGATGGAGTCCGTAGTCATCGAAATATCGATAGCTTCTGTTCTCACCAAAATATCTAAACTGGAAGAGCCGCATGCATTGGTAGAGGTAACTGTGTAAACAGTAGGAGATGATGGGTTTGCAGTGGGGTTTGAAATGGACGGGTTGCTCAAACCCGTTTCGGGAAACCAAGAATAGTTATCGCCTCCGCTGACGTTGAGCTGGACCGGAATGGAATTGCATGTGGCATAGTCGGTCTCTCCGGAAATTACGGGGGGCGGTTCTAATACGATCACCTCGATGCTTCCTGTCCCTTCACATCCTTGCTCTGTGCTCACTGTAACTTCATAAGTTACATCAGTGTCAGGTGTCACGGTTGGGTTGGGTATATCAGGGTTATCCAAAAATGTAGTGGGAAACCACGAATATGCGGCTCCACCTGAGGCGATTAACTGTGCCGATTCTCCGGGGCAAAGAAGTAACTCTTCGTCCAACTCAACCTCAACAGTACCCACCTCAATGGTAACCTCTAATGTTTGGCTTCCACAAGCAGTAATACCCGTAAGGGTAACTGTCGTGGATTCTGATCCTGAGAAAATGGGATTTGCCAAGGTGTTATTATTAAAGACATCAGCAGGTGTCCACAAGTATGAGTCTGCGCCACTTGCACCTAGAGTCAATTGTTCTCCTGGGCAAATTGGGTTGTTCTCAAAGTTAAATTCTATCTCAGGTGAGGGAAGAACTTCGAGTTCAATGGTAGTGGAATCGGGACCCAAACAACCCTCACTATCTTCTGCCAGAAGTGTGACTTCATAAATTCCGGGCTCAGTATAAACGTGTGTCGGTTCAAATTCTGTGCTGGTATTGTCATCACCAAAATCCCACAAGAAAAGATCAGCGTCTTCGCTAAGATTGGTAAAAATTGCAGGCTGATTTTCACAAAGTGGAGTCGCATCGAAATCAACCTCGGCCAATGCTGATACGGAGTTAAGCCGAAACTTAAAAACGCCCAAATTGCAGTTGGAAGATGGATTGGTTTGTGACCAAACTCCCGGCTGACTCGGAAAATCACTCAAGCCTCCGCAACCTGCACATACAGCTTGATAAACCGTTCCGTTTTTGTCAAATCGACTGGTTCCTCCGTCTACATGTTCTGAACTTTCACTTCCACCGAAGTAGGTAGCATAAATAAGATCTTGAGCATCTTCACTGAGCACCATCAGGTAAAAATCACTTCCATCGGTTGATGATTGAAATGCATCAGGAGTGGTAGGCAATCCAAGTGTTGTTCCTCCGGCTTGGCCAAAATTATTGGTAGATCCGCCCCAGCCTGAGACATAAATATCATTGCAATTAGTCACCAAAAATGCTGAAGGAGAAAAATTGATTTGGTTGTCGTTGCTTCCTATCGTGGTGCTCCACTCCAAGTTGGTGAGCTCATTGTTGTATTTCTGTACAAATTGCTTCCCTCCGGGATTGGAATAAACACCCGGCGACACTTCCATATCTCCTAACGATTGACCAATGACGTAAACTTCTCCGTCGGTGTCCAATTGCACAAAATACGTTTGATCAAAATCGTTCGTACCCGTGTAAGTTGTGTTAAGAAGTAAAGCACCATTGGCACTAATTCGCATGATGTAGCCATCTACACCACCACTGGCATTTGGATTTGCTCCGTTCGCAGTTCCGGGCAGATTTGAGCTAGCGGTCCCACCTGTGATGTAGATGGTTCCGTCCAATCCAATCTGCACACCATAAGCTGCTTCAGCAAGCTGCCCTCCTGTAGAAGAAGACCAGACAAGGGTGGACAAGTCTTCGCTCAAACGAAAGACTGTGCCATTGGAAAAACCATTAAAAGCGCTCGAAAAGCCGTTTACCGCAGGGAAGTCAGCAGAAGCCGTGGAGGAAGCCACGTAAACATCCCCTTCATTACCAACTACAATTTCTCCCCTGAATCGGTCACCGAAATTGAATTCCAGAGCCGGGGAAAAATTAAGGCCATCATTGCCTGTTCCTCCGACATAAGTTGCAGCTATTAAGTCAGTTCCATCTGCACTGATTTTGGCAACAAAAATGTCTGAGCCTTGAAGGTAGGATGCTCCGAGCCCCGTTAAAGAAGGGCCTCCCGCAAAGTTTTCTTGTGCAGCACCCGTAGTTGTTGGAAAGTCAAATGACCCCGTACTTCCGTATACAAAGAGTTCATTGTTCTCATTCACCACGAGCGAGTGAGGCGCTTCATTATCCAATCCTCCCAAAAAGGTGCTGTACAATAATTCCGTGCCATCTGCACTGAATTTTGTGATCCCACAATCAATTACTCCCCCGGCAAAATTTATTTGGAAAGGCCCCCCTACAGTTGGGTATTCACTACCGAAAACGATTGCTCCTCCGTAAAGATCTCCATCGGCATCATAGCTGGCGGTGAAGCCGAAATTATCGGAAAATGCCCCGACGTAAGTCGAGAAGGATATTTCAGGATCAATGATGAGTTCTCGATCGGTGTCATAACCTTCCGGGAATTCATAGGTCACCATGTTTCCTGCTAAATGATAATTGCATTTTATTGGTTCGATACGGCTATATTCATCAAGCTGATAGACGAATGGAGGCTCTTCGTAAATCTCACCGATGCTCGTCTTAAAAATCAAACGACCATCGCGAATTTCAATCGATTCAGTATGATTCACACTGACCCGAATTTCACTCGGATCAGCATTTGGTGCAACCAGAAACTCATACTTCAGGCGATCGCTTTTTATGTCGAATCGTAAATCGATATTGGAGTAAACATTGGTGTAGTAAGACCTTTGAAAAGACTGAACTGCTGTAGCATGTTTGGCCGTATTGTTTCCAATAAAAAAATTGTCAGCCCTACCTAAATTCTCCTCTCCTCGAAAGTCGCTGAAATCTCCACCAATAAAGGTGAGCTTCAATGTATGCGTTTTTGCCAGCGGTTCTTCTGAATTTCCTTGGATGTAACTGTGAAAGTGATCGAAAAAGCCTTGCTCCAATTGCTGAACGGTGATGCCATCTTCTCCTATAAAAAAGTATCCGCCATCCGTAAGAGCCTTGAAATGAACATTTTCGTGCCATTGACCTTTGTTCTCTACCAACCGAGGGTCGATACCACCAATGGCTGACTGAAAAAGAATCAGCCAGAAAACGAAGAATGTTATCTGTTTTGGTGGTGGGAGCATTTTCTCGAACGAGGGACTTTAAAGATATACAATTATGACGCTAAATCTCCTAAATGGTTGACATCGTGACTTCCGTCATTGCTACTTTTCTTTACAAGTTTGATCATCTTTTGAATTATTTACTTTCTGATTTATTCAACTAACTTTGCGCTTTCGAAAAAATTCATGAGCGATCCGATCAAACACGAGTGCGGTATTGCACTTCTCCGGCTCAAGAAACCACTCTCATTTTACCGCGAAAAATACGGGACGTCATTCTACGGCCTGAACAAATTGTATCTCCTCATGGAGAAACAACACAACCGCGGGCAAGACGGAGCTGGTGTGGCCAATGTCAAACTCGATATGCCTCCCGGCACTCGATTTATTAGCCGAGTTAGATCTAATAGTCAGCGGCCTATCCAAGACTGTTTCGACCATATCAACAAACGTTTTCAAGAGCTGGCCGAGAAGGACGAACAGAAGCTGACGGATGTTGATTGGCTTAAGCAAAACGAAGGATTTACAGGAGAATTATTTCTCGGACATGTCCGATACGGAACTTTCGGAAAAAATAGCATTGAAAGTTGTCACCCGTTTTTGCGTCAGAACAATTGGAAGACTAGAAATCTCGTAGTTGCCGGGAACTTCAACTTAACCAATGTAGATGAGTTGTTTGATCTTTTGGTAGACATCGGCCAACACCCCAAGGAAAAATCTGATACCGTTACTGTTTTGGAAAAAATCGGTCACTACCTCGATGAGGAAAATGATCGATTGGTAGCTAATTGGAAAGCGCTGGGGTACAGTAAAAAAGACATTACAGAAAAAATCATTGAGCACATGAACCTTCCTGAAATTCTTCGCAGTTCAGCTGAAGACTGGGATGGAGGCTATGCCATGGCAGGACTCCTCGGGCACGGTGATGCATTTGTGCTGCGTGATCCAAATGGAATTCGCCCCGCGTTTTACCACGAGGATGATGAGGTCATAGTGCTAGCTTCTGAAAGACCTGTTATTCAAACAGCTTTCAATTTGAAGGTTGAAGATGTGCACGAATTGCCTCCAGGTCATGCGGCTATCATACGTCACGATGGGACAATGAGCTTGAGCGAAATTCGCACTCCGGGAGAGCGAAAAGCTTGCTCATTTGAGCGCATCTATTTCTCAAGAGGAAGTGATCAAGATATTT
>CAZKXG010000015.1:12319-17268 GCA_964556465.1 uncultured Cryomorphaceae bacterium
ATTTACCGCGAGCGCATAGCATTGGGAAAAACTGTAGTTCCGCGCGTTTTGGAAACTATTGATGGCGACATTGAAAATTCCGTTTTCAGTTTTATTCCCAATACGGCCGAAGTAGCCTTTTATGGAATGATGAAAGGTTTGGAGGATGAACTGAATGCTCAGAAGAAAGACTTGATCTTGAAGCTGGATGATAAATCAGATCCTGACAAACTCGAGAAAATCCTTTCTATGCGTCCGCGTATGGAGAAAATTGCCGTTAAGGATGCCAAACTCCGCACCTTTATTACCCAAGATGAGTCGCGTGACGATATGGTGGCCCATGTTTATGACGTGACCTATGGGGCGGTCAGACCTAAGCTCGACAACTTGGTGGTTATCGACGACAGTATTGTTCGAGGTACCACGTTGCGGCAAAGCATTATCCGCATTTTGAACCGACTTGACCCCAAGAAAATAGTCATTGTTTCCAGTGCTCCTCAAATTCGTTTTCCCGATTGCTACGGAATCGATATGGCCAAGCTTGGCGATTTTATTGCTTTCCAGGCAGGTATCAGTCTTTTGAAGAAAACGGGTCAGGAGAAAATCATCTCTGACGTTTACCAGAAGTGTAAGAACCAAGAAAACTTAGACAAGTCAGAGATCAGAAACTACGCCAAGGAGATTTTTGAGCCGTTTAAGTACGAAGAAGTTTCGGCAGAAATTTCCAAGCTGCTCACCCCGCCTGAGGTAGAGTGCGAAGTGGAGATTATTTTCCAAACCTTGGACGGATTGCACAAAGCAGTTCCCAATCATACCGGCGATTGGTATTTCTCGGGCGACTATCCCACACCTGGTGGAAATCGCGTGGTTAATCGCGCATTTATCAATTATTACGAAGGGAAAAACGAGCGAGCTTACTAAGCTTTTGGCTTTTTGTAAATCGGCACGGTACTGCACGGCTCGCCAAACATGATCGTTTTAGCCACCGGCATAAGTTTTTCGGTCAACTTGCCGTAAGCGCTGAAGTGTACCGATTTTTTTCCGCAGCCTTTGATTATAATTCTGGAGTCTTGATATGCTGAAACGTCTAATTCTGAAATGGCTTTTTCTATGCGCCTTTTCTCAGCTTCTTCAGGAGTGTCAAAATAAAGTTCAGAAGCAACTGACTCCAGTCTGGAGGCCAATAGCATAAAGGCCCAATTCGGAATGATGGCATCTGCAGAACAGAATACAGCTACGGCCTTATCTTGGTATTGACTCCAGTTGTGGGTCGAAACATAGTCTCTGAAGTCTTTTTCCTTTAAGGCAACTTCTTCCCAAAGCTGGTCTTTGATATCAATCAGAACCATTTCATCATCTGAAACGAATTCATCCATTTCGATAACAACTAGCCCACTCTTGGCCACTTTATTTTCAATTTCGAAATCGCTCATTACAAGAATCCTAGTTCGAGTTGTGCTTCTTCGCTCATCATGTCTTTGTCCCAAGGTGGCTCAAAGGTGATCTCAACCTTGGCGTCGTTGACCCCTTCAATTCCCTTTATTTTATCTTCTACCTCTACGGGTAATGACTCAGCCACCGGACAAGAAGGGGAAGTCAAGGTCATGCTCACTTTTACTTTGCGCTCGGCATCTATAGCGATGTCGTAGATCAAACCCAACTCGTAGATATCCACGGGAATCTCCGGGTCGTAGATCGTCTTGATCACATCGATAATCGTCGTTTCAAGTTGAATGTCGTTCATCACTTTTCCTGTTTTGCCGGATGGGCCAAAGCATAATATTTCATTTGTTTCACCATCGAAACAAGCCCGTTTGACCTGGTGGGAGAGAGGTGTTCCTTCAAACCGATTTGATCAATAAACCCTAATTCCGCGTTCACAATATCTTCAGGCTTTTGATTGTCGAGAACTCGAATCATCAAGGCAATTATTCCTTTCGTAATAATCGCGTCGCTGTCCGCAGAAAATTTGATTTTATCTTCCTCTCGATCGGCGTGCAACCAAACTCGAGACTGACACCCTTTGATGATATTCTCATCCGTTTTGTATTGATCGTCAATCAGTGGAAGGCTTTTCCCCAACTCGATGAGGTGTTCGTATTTCTCCATCCATTCGGGGAAAAATTCGAACTCTTCAATGATTTCTGCTTCGCGATCTTGAATCGATTCAGCCATTACCTCAACATGTTTACGGCGCGTTTTACGCCTTCGGTTAGCAAGTCAACTTCTTCGAGGGTGTTGTAAGCAGCAAAGGAAGCGCGACACGTCCCGGGTAAGCCAAATTTATCCATCAATGGCTGAGTGCAATGATGCCCTGTTCTCACCGCGATTCCGAGCTTATCGATAATAGCCCCGATGTCGGAAGGGTGAGTTCCCTCAACAACGAAAGAAACCACACTGGCTTTTTGCGGTGCCGTTCCAATGATGCGTAGACCATCGATTTCCAAAAGTCTTTCCGTTGCGTATGTGAGAAGTCCGTCTTCAATTTCGGAGATTTTGTCAATCCCGAAGTCTTCCATGAAATCTGCTGCTGCCGCCAATCCTATGGCCGCCGCCATATTGGGCGTACCCGCCTCGTATTTAAATGGAAGTTCGTTGTAAGTCGTTTTCTCAAAAGTGACCGTTTTGATCATCTCTCCGCCACCTTGATACGGAGGCATATTTTCGAGTACAGACTCTTTTCCGTAGAGGATACCGCTACCGGTAGGACCGTACATCTTGTGTCCTGAGAATACGTAGAAATCACAATCGATGTCCTGAACATCAATACCTCCGTGGGGAGCTGATTGGGCTCCATCGATCAAGGTATAAGCTCCGTGTTTTTTTGCTTCGATTACAATTTCCTTAGCAGGATTAATCGTTCCCAAAGCATTGGAAATGTGAACGACAGAAACGAGTTTTGTTCGTTCTGATAATTTTGACTTGAAGTCGTCCATATCGAGCGATCCATCAGCATTGACATTGGCCACCACCAACTTGGCTCCTTTATCGGCGCAAGCCATTTGCCAAGGAACGATATTGGAATGGTGCTCCATTTCTGTAATCAGGATCTCATCTCCTTCATTGAGATGAGCTTTGGCGAAAGCCGAAGAAACCAGGTTAATGTATTTGCGCATTCTCTCTCTCGCGCCTTCGTAACTGTCCGTAGCCAATTGGCTGAGGTAGTGGACCCCTCGGTGCACATTGCTGTGCTCATTGAAATAGTAGTTTTCAATGGCTTTCAAAACCTGCTTCGGTTTTTGCGCAGAAGCGGCATTGTCGAGATAAACGAGCTTGTGACCATTCACCTCTCTTTGCAAAATGGGAAAAGCCTCAATAAATGAGGCGTTATCTGGTATCGTTATGGATTTCGTTGCGCTTTCGGCCATCGTCAAGCCAGTTTTGTGTGAATGGTATCTTCTATTATCTCTCTCAAATCTTCGTTTGCGAGTTTTTCCAATACATCTTCGGCGAAGGCGTTAATCAACAGTTTTCGAGCACTTTCTTTCGAAAGGCCTCGAGCCATAAGATAAAACACTGCTTCTTCGTCGAGTTGTCCTGTAGTACTCCCGTGGCTGCACTTTACGTCATCGGCGTAAATTTCTAGCTCGGGCTTCGAGTTCATTGTTGCCGTATCAGATACTATGATGTTTCCATTGCTCTGGAAAGCATTTGTCTTTTGCGCATCCTGTCTCACGAAGACTTTCCCATTAAAAACTCCCGTAGACTTGTCCAGCAAGACTCCTCGGTACAATTCGTTGGAAACGCAGTTGGGTTTCTCGTGGTCTACAATCGTGTGGTTGTCGATGTGCTCCTTTAAGTTCGGGATGTAGAATCCGTTCAAGTTACACTCACTGTGCTCATCGGTCAGTCGAATGGTCGAGTTATTTCTCGTCCAGTTTCCACTCAAGGTAAAAGTGTTTTGCGTGTAAGTGCAATTTTTTCCTTGTTCACCGAACGTTTCGTGAAGGTGAAAGCCTTTTTCGGAACCATGTTGAACCAAGTCAATCTTCAAATGAGAATTATTTCCTACCACAGCCTCAGAGTGTACATTGGCAAAGGCCAAACTGCCAGCCGAGTGGATGTGAAATTCTGAAATCTTCAATTCTGAATTCTCCGCTAATTCAACGAATGATCGAGGTTGTGCTATTGTTTGATCGCCAGCGTAAAGAAAGACGATTTGCACCGTTTCTTCGATCGCTTTGTTTTTCGCAACGCGAATGTGGTAACCATCTTGAGGCATGGCGGCATTCCAAGCACCGAAAATATCTACCTCGCTTTGAGCGATCGTTTCAGAAATTGTTGAATCTGAAAATGGCAAAATCGTTAAGCCATCAATTTGAGGAAGGATTGATCTAGACACGTCAAAATGACCGTTTACAAATACCATTCGGTGTTTTGAAACAGGTAAGTTTTCAGGGAGATCAACTTGAGCTAATTCTGCAAACTTCCATGCCTTGTTGGCAATCTGTCCTGTGCGTGTGTACTTCCAATATTCTGACTTTGTAGTCGGAAACCTCAGTGATTCCAAGCTCGAAAAAGCTTGATCTCTTTGGGAAGTGAAAGAAGCAGGGACAGAATTTTTGTACGAATTCCGCATAGAATCCAAAGCCACTTCTTCTTTTGTCATCTCTTTTGCTAATTCCATCATTAAGCAGTTACTGCGTCAGCTTCTTTTTTTATCCAATCGTATCCTTTCTCTTCGAGTTCAAGAGCCAATTCTTTGCCTCCCGTTTTTACAATTTTTCCATTGTAAAGCACGTGAACGAAGTCAGGAACGATGTAGTCCAAAAGTCGCTGGTAGTGAGTCACCACAACGAAAGAGCGATCTTCGCTACGAAGCTGATTCACGCCATTTGCTACGATTCTTAATGCGTCGATGTCTAGTCCGCTATCGGTCTCGTCGAGGATAGCCAGTTTTGGCTCGAGCATGGCCATCTGAAAAATCTCGTTTCTCTTCTTCTCCCCACCTGAAAATCCTTCGTTTACCG
>CAZKXG010000015.1:17278-27291 GCA_964556465.1 uncultured Cryomorphaceae bacterium
CGGACGTTTTAAGATTAATGCCAAGCTTGGTTTTGATACTCCTGTAGAGACGAGAACCCTGACCCGGGAAGATATTATTGAAGCGGTGCGCTACCTTGTTCATCTCAAGGAGTCGCAGGGTGCTGTTGATGATATCGATCATCTCGGCAATCGCCGGGTCCGTACGGTTGGTGAGCTTGTTGTCCAGTTCTACCAACTTCGCTTTTTCCCGCACTCTTTGTAGAAAGTCTTTTGCAGAAATAGGCTCTTCTCCCAACGCTTCTTGGCGTTCGTTGATGGCAGCTTTCAAGAAGTTGATATTACTTACTCCCGGAATTTCTACAGGATATTGAAAAGCCAAAAACACCCCGGCATGCGAGCGTTCGTCAGGCCCCATTTCCAATAGGTCTTGACCGAGGAAGTCAACCTCACCCGAAGTCACTTCAAAACTTTCGTTTCCGGCAAGTACGGACGCTAAGGTGCTTTTACCGGAACCATTTGGCCCCATAATAGCATGAACCTCTCCTGGTTTCACATCTAGGCTTAAGCCTTTGAGTATTTCTTTGCCCTCAACTGAGGCGTGTAAGTCTTTTATATTGAGCATTTTATTGTAATTCTTGGTTTATCCAACACTTCCTTCGAGGGAAATGGCGAGTAGTTTTTGTGCTTCCACGGCAAACTCCATGG
Organism: uncultured Cryomorphaceae bacterium; assembly: GCA_964556465.1. Lineage (GTDB taxonomy): Bacteria > Bacteroidota > Bacteroidia > Flavobacteriales_D > Cryomorphaceae > JAKVAV01. The sequence continues at coordinate 17,945 of CAZKXG010000015.1, forward strand.
GAAGTTTATTTAGAACGTCTTTGGCGTATCCGTTTACGATAAGGCTTATTGCTTTTTCTTCGCTAATTCCACGCTGTAAGCAATAGAATATTTGGTCTTCTCCGATTTTAGAAGTCGTCGCTTCATGCTCGACCATCGCAGAGCTATTTGAAGTCTCGATATAAGGGAAGGTATGAGCTCCGCATCGATCGCCCATAAGTAGTGAGTCGCATTGAGAGAAATTTCTCGCATTTTCAGCACTCTTGTTGATCTTCACCAATCCGCGATAAGAGTTTTGGCTCTTTCCTGCCGAGATGCCCTTTGAGATAATCGTGCTCTTCGTGTTCTTTCCGATGTGGATCATCTTCGTACCCGTGTCGGCTTGCTGGTAGTTGTTTGTAACAGCTACTGAGTAGAATTCTCCAACAGAATTATCCCCCTTCAGGATACAAGATGGGTATTTCCATGTAACAGCAGAACCGGTCTCGACCTGAGTCCAAGAAATCTTCGCATTCGTTTCACAAAGCCCTCTTTTCGTCACGAAGTTGAAGATTCCACCTTTTCCATCTTCATCTCCCGGATACCAGTTTTGGACGGTGGAATATTTGATCTCTGCGTCGTCAAGTGCGACAAGCTCCACAACTGCTGCGTGCAGTTGGTTTTCGTCTCGCATGGGTGCCGTGCAGCCTTCGAGGTAGCTCACGTAACTTCCTTTGTCGGCAATGACTAGTGTTCGTTCAAACTGACCGGTATTAGCCTCGTTGATTCGGAAGTAGGTAGAAAGCTCCATCGGGCAGCGCACTCCCGGTGGGATGTATGCAAATGATCCATCGGTAAAAACAGCGCTATTGAGCGCCGCATAGAAATTATCGGATTTTGGAACCACCGACCCAATATATTTCTTTACTAGTTCAGGGTGATTCTGAACCGCTTCGCTGAATGAGCAGAAAATAATTCCCAACTCAGCTAGTTTTTCCTTGAAAGTGGTAGCAACAGAAACACTGTCCATTACTACGTCTATCGCAACACCGGTAAGTCGTTTTTGCTCGTCGACTGAAATTCCGAGTTTCTTGAAGGTATCCAGTAATTCGGGGTCTACCTCATCTAAGCTATTCAACTTTTTCTTTGGCTGAGGAGCCGCATAATAGTGAATAGCCTGAAAATCGGGTTTTTCGTATTGAACGTGCGCCCACTCGGGTTCCGTCATTTCCGTCCATTTTCGGTAGGACTCAAGTCTGAATTCCAACATCCATTCGGGTTCGTTCTTCTTACTTGAAATCAACCGTATGATGTCTTCGTTGATTCCTAGAGGAGCTTTATCCGATTCAATATTGGTGGTAAATCCGTATTTATAAGGCGTTTTGATCGCCTCGTCGATCAGTTGATTTTCGTCTACTGCCATAGTTTCTTAAATTGAAAAGCTTTCTCCACAGCCACATGTTCGGTTGGCGTTGGGATTCACGAAAGAAAATCCCTTCCCATTCAACCCGCCCGAATAGTCGAGCTCCGTACCGATTAGGTATAAATAGCTTTTTTTGTCTACAACAATTTTGATCCCGTTGTCTTCAAATTCTTTGTCTCCTTCCTGTCTATCGGTATCAAAATCAAGGTCATACATTAATCCGCTGCATCCACCGCCTTTTACACCCACTCTGATGAAGGCATTTTCTCCTGCCCCGCTTTCGCTGAGAAGGCGCTGAACTTCGGCTTTTGCACTTTCGCGTACTTTGATCATAAGCTTAATTTCAAGTGTCTAACAGTCTCTAAACGCAATTGTTGATAAACGTCAGAAGGTTATTTAGAATAAATATAAATAACCAAAACTTCTACAAAAATACCTAACAAGTTCCGTGTAAACAAACGAATTGATAGGTGTTTATTGATGGGCTCATTGACAAATTCTTTCAAGATGAGACTAAGCTGTATCTTTGCGGCCCTCAAATGACATTATTATGGAAAGAACAGAACTTGCAGACTTAGGAGAATTTGGTTTAATTGATCACTTGTCGAAGCATGTAAAAACAGCTCAAGCTTCTACTGTTAAGGGAATTGGAGACGATGCGGCAGTTATAGATGCAGGAGATCATGTAAAGCTAGTGACTACCGACATGCTGGTGGAGGGAATCCATTTTGACCTGAGTTACGTTCCGCTGAAGCACTTGGGATACAAAGCGGCTGTTGCGAATTTTTCTGATGTTTATGCGATGAACGGGCATGTCGAGCAGATGACTGTGAGTTTAGCATTGAGTAACCGCTTTTCTTTAGAAGCAATTGAAGAATTGTATTCGGGATTTTTGTTGGCTTGCGAAATCTACAATGTCGATCTCGTGGGCGGAGATACTGTTAGTTCAAAAGGCGGTTTAATGATTAGTGTAACTGCTATCGGCAGAGCTCAAAAAGAGAACGTGATTTACCGGGATGGGGCCAAGGACAAAGAACTACTTGTAGTGACAGGAGATCTGGGAGCTGCCTACATGGGGCTTCAGGTGCTGGAGAGAGAGAAAGCAGTTTATAAGTCTGATCCAAATATTCAGCCGGATTTGAGCGGGTACGATTATATTTTGGAGCGACAGTTGAAGCCGGAAGCTCGAAAAGATGTAGTGGAGCTTTTGGAGAAATTGAACGTCTTGCCAACTTCTATGATTGATGTGTCTGATGGTTTGGCCTCTGAAATTCTTCATCTCTGCAAGAATTCTAATGTGGGCTGTTCCCTTTTCGGTGAGCAGATTCCTATTGACCCTACTGTCATGACAGCCGCCGAAGACTTTAATCTAGATTCTACCACATGCGCGCTGAACGGAGGAGAGGACTACGAACTTCTCTTTACGATCAAACAAACGGATTACGAGAAATTGAAAGGGAATCCTAATTTTACATTTATTGGCCACATGACGGAAGGGGGTTCGCCTCTGCTCGTAACTAAAGATGGACAAGCAGTCGAGCTTATCGCGCAGGGATGGGATGCTTTTCTGAATAAAGATTCATAAAACGTTCTTTAATTCGACTCTTGCCCTAACCGCTTCTTGGAAGGGAAGCCTGGAAATATGACTTTGGGCCCAAGCAATGAAGTCAAAGTATTCAAATGCGATCTTTTCATAATCTTCATTTTCAAGGGGTTTAATACTCTCTACAAAAGTTTCAAAATATTCCATTTCGGTTGAATGGGAATTATGTTTTTCTAGATTTTTAGCCAATCTCAGGAAGTGCTCTTCAAATTTGTATCGACGCTCTCGTGTGTCGAGATATCTTGTCAGGCTTTTGATTATACCCGATAAGAGATCTCTATTCCCTAGCTCGAAGTGCAATACCGCATGAAACATTTGCCCGAAACAAAAGGAATCCTCGGCTTTTTTAATGCTGACTGTGTTGAGCAATTCATTGTTCCATTTGAGCGAATCTGAGATTGATCCCAAAGTAAAAAACATGACAGAGAGACCGTGCAAAAAAGATGCACGTTTGACGTCACCATGCTTATGCTGCCACCTTTCAAGCATCGGTGGAATTATTTCCACCAGTTCCTTCCCTCTTGTAGTGTTTCCTGAAAGGTTGCATATGGCCAACTCCAATTCATAACTATCGGAGAATATCCGGTATTCGATATGTTCGGTAGGGGTTATTTTCAATTTTTCAGGTAGTGCCCTGCTATCTTCAAGAAATCGCTTAACATCGCGAAAATGATTGAGCTTGGCTGAAACATAAATGAGGTTGGTAAGCACAGAATGATAGAGAATTGGCTCCTCCGCTACCAAGTGAAGGTGTTCCTCAATCAATGCTAGATTTTCGAGTAGTGCATTCTTACACTTATCATAATCGCCTGTTCTGAAATAGATGGCACTTTCTGTGTGGAAGATGAGGTGATTGGTGTCAAATGCGTCTGATTTTCCCTTGAATTTACTCAACGCTTCAAGATCGGGAGCGCTGCTTTCGGCCATTTCAAGACTTCTTGCTTGACCCATTCTGAAGAGTTCTTCAAAAACAGCTGCCTTTATTTTCCAAAGCTCATTGCCCAATGATAATTCGGAGACCAACTTACTTTGGTCATCATATAAGTTGGCACTCTGTTCTTCATGGTGTCGAACTTCTATCAGTTTCTTTTTCCATTTGATAATACGAAGCAGGACAATTTGCTTTTCATGCTTCTCAGCGATTTTTTCTGCTGTAGCTAAAACCCGGGAGCACTGATTGTAGAGTGTCTTTTGAAATAGAATTTCTACGTAGTGCAGGTATCGTTGGAGCTCGGCCTCTATGGAACTTTCTGCGTAATAAGCATCCAGAGATCTAAGAATTTGATGATACAACCTATTTTTAGCAATGGAGAAGTGTTTGACGAATGACTCACCGTTAAATCGTTCGAGAATCGTTTTTTCATCGTATTCAATTTGATTTTCAATAGCCCGAAAAAGGATGTGGTAGTTGTTTTTTGAATTCCCTGAATGACGCTCTGCATAAAGCTTGAAATAGCGCTTTTCTGCAGGAGCCATGGAATGGATTAATTCGTGGACTTGATTTGAGGCTTTATTTGACATATCAATTCACTAGGTGGATTGAGATCAAAATAAAAAAGGCTCACCGATAAAGTGAACCTCAAACAATGAACGGTAGAAACTAATTTATTTAGGATTTCTTCCGTCTGAAGGACCAGACTCATCATCCCCATCATCATTGATGAAAAGAGGTGTTGGCTCCTCACTTTCTTCGGGCAAAACATTTTGAACGCCATTTTCAAAATCGCGGAAAGGCGCATCTGTAACTGAAGATGGAACAATGCTCTGAGGTGAATCATCCGCAGGCTTGGTGCAACTAAAGACCAAAGTGAGGCAGAAAAAGAACGTTATGTATTTGAAAAATCGCATTTCTGATAGACTAAAATACTTCATCAGTCTTAATTTTCCAAGTTTGACCCTGCTTAAGTTCAGGAACGGTTGATTTTTTCGGTATTCGGATGATCACTCTGGTTCCTTCGGTATCTCCCGATTTACTCTTTCTCTCGAAAGGCCCATCGACTTCATATCTCAGCCCTGTCATGTTTTGGTAAAGCCTTACTCGATTTAAAGTAATGTCCATACCATGAGATACGTGAGCTTCGCGATGACTGGATTTATTCTTCAAACTAGTATCTATTCCCACTCCATTGTCATCTATGATGATTTCATAGTTACCATCTCCTAGAACAATTCGAATAAGAACTTTTCCATGGGTATCGCTCGGCAAGATCCCATGCCAAATACTGTTTTCCAAAAAGGGCTGTAGCATCATTGCCGGGAGGGTCAGCGCGTCAACATCAATCTCAGGGTCAATTTCTATTTCGTAATCAAACTTTTCTTGAAAGCGCATTTGTTCCAGAGATAAATAGAGTTTCAGACGTTCCAATTCTTCTCCCAAACTGGTATCCATTTGCTGACTGCTGTCCAAGTTTTTTCGAATGAGCTTCGCAAAACTGGTTAGATATCGGTTAGCAGATTTTCTATCTTGCATATTGATGTAATACTGGATAGAATTAAGCGCATTGAAAATAAAGTGTCTGTTCATACTTGAATTCAATGATTGTGATTCCAGTTGCATGAGTTTTGCTTGTAAGGCCAATTGAAGTCTTTCACGTTTCTCTCTCTCTTTGTTGAGGCGAGACGAGTAGATGAGGTAAATTAGTCCTATAACACTGCATGCGGCAAGGATGAAAAACCAAGGGGTGAGATAAAAGGGGGGCTTTACCGAAAGAGCAAATACCGCCTCTGCGATCAGCCCGGGATTATCGACTTGGTAGGATTGAACACGGAAGGTAAAATCTCCATGAGGTAAATAGGCATAAGTCGCTGATCGACTACGAGTCGGGCCAAGCCAATTGTCATCAACGCCCTCTACCATATATCGGTAGCGGATCTTCTCAGGATTCGTGAAATAGATTCCGTTATAATTGAAAGTCAAATAATTTTGACTGTGCTTGAGTTCCGGGTGAATAGGTAAGCCGAGCTCAGTTGAAAAACTATCGGTGAGATTTTCCCATTCAACGTCTTCCAGAAACAATTGAATGTTTGATATTTCTATAGACGGCGAAGAGTATTGATTTGGTTCTTTTTCAACGTCGAATCGAACTACGCCTTGAGTGGTACCGAACCAGACAGAGGCCCCGTCATTAAAAACAGCATTTTGGTTTGTCTCAGATCCCGAAAGGCCTTCAAATCGAGTATAATGCTTAGTTGATATTTTGGATTGTTCTTGAAAATCCGCAAGATCAATAGAGTAGAGGCCATTATTTGTTCCTATAAGCATCCTGCGTTTACTCACATCGGTCAGAAAGTTTACATTTTTAGCTCCGAAACCACTGGCAAAATTGACCTCTTGAAGGCTATCTCCGTCCGCAGTAATCACAAAAAGGCCATCGGAAGTTCCGACCCATAAATTCGCGTAGGAATCTTCACTGATGCAATAAGTAGATGCTTCTGATGAAATACTGCTCGGAATGATGGTGGCTTTATTGCCATCCACACTCACTAAGCCTATGTCGGTTCCGCAGACTATTTCACCTTTGTATTCGGCTATTGCTCGAACTCCACCTATATTCTTTTTCCCAACGCTGGAAATATTTTTTTGTACTTCGAAATCTGAGTTCAAGGAAACGAGTCCATTTTCTGTGCCCAAGAGAATCTCTTCATCACTTTTGCGGTAAATGGAAGTAATTCGATTACCAGGAAGCCCACTCTGCCTATCAAAAACTTGAACTTGTCCGTTTTTCTCGAAAAACAGTCCGGAAGATGTTCCTGCGAGCAGACCCTGAGGACTTCTATTCAAGCACCAGACGGTATATGATGGTAAGAGCTCATTAAATGGATAGCTGATAGCTGTATCGTTTTTGAGAATAGAGATACCTGCATCGTATGTCCCGAGAAGTAAGGAGCCATTATCTCCCTCTGCTATTGACATCACTAAGTCTGAATTGAGGCCGCTCAGGACAGAAAAAGTTTGAAATACCTTACCTGCACTTCTTATAAGCCCTTGACCGTCTGTTCCAATCCAAAGGTTTCCTTCTCGGTCTTGGCCCAGAGACTTTACATTTTCATAAGACAGGCCATTGGATTCATTGAAGGTTTCTATCTCTCCATTTTCAAACTTGGCCAACCCTACTCTGGAAGCAAACCAGTATTCGCCCGAAGGGAGTTCCTCAAAACACCTGATGAAGTCGGTGTTCAGCCCATCATTTGTTGTAAAATTTTCAACCTTATTCTCTTTCACAAAGAAGACCCCGTTTCCAGATGCCAATCGGATTTGACTAACGCTGAGATTTGAAAAGACCGAATCAGTAGGAGTAATGGTATCCTGAGCAGATCTAAGCATTACGGCTCCTGATCTGGTTCCGATCCACAATTGGTCCAGCTCATCGAATGCGACGCTTCTAACATAATCATCCGGCAATCCATCATTAACAGAAATAGTACTAAACTCTTTCCCATCCCATCTGATAATGCCGCTGCCTGCAGTAGCCATGTAAAGAATGCCATTTGTACCTTCGGCAAAATCGAGAACTTTTGCCGTTCCTAGTTCTTTGGGAAAAGAGATGCTCGTAATCTTTTGGCCTTCTACATAGCACAAGGCCCCCGTTGTTCCTACATAAAGTTTTGACCCCTGATAGAAGCAATTTATTTGATTGTCTTTGAGACCATCTTCTTTGCTAAAATTTTTGAACTCAGCCCCGTCGAATCGGCTTAAGCCAGCCATGGTCCCAATCCACAAATGACCTGATGAATCTTGGGCAATTGCCCTTACTTGAGACTGAGGCAGACCATCTTCTAATCCATAATTGATGTAAGTCGATTTTTGTCCACAAACAGCAATACTCAAGGATAAGATCAAGAAAAGAAGGAGACTCCGTTTAATCATTCTTCCGACGAACCTACAATTTCTTCTAAGAATGATTGAAGTTTACGACGTGAAATCGGGACATATTTATCGTTACTCATCACAGCAGAATTTCCATCTATTCTGCTAAAGCGAACCAAGTGGTGCTTTACATTAATAATGTGCGATTTGTGTGTTCTGAAGAAGACACTTTCATCTAGTTTTTCTTCGTAGACTTTAATGTTTTTGCTGCTGACAATGCGCTTTCCATTCGATAAATAAATAAGTGTGTAACTCTCACTCGCTTCTAAATGAACGATGTCTTTAACCGCTATCAACTCAAATCCTTCCCGCATGGGGATAGCAATTTTTTCATTGTCAGACTTCTTAGAAATTTCCTTTAGAACCTGTCTCACAATATCGTTCGGATTCGACATATCGCCAATCCTTTTCGACGCTTTTGAGACCGCATTCTGCAAATCATCGATATTGATCGGCTTTTCGAGATAGTCCAAAGCCTCAGCTTTAATGGCCTGCAGTGCATATTCATTATGAGCGGTAGTGAATACGATCGATTTGGGCTTATTAGGCATACTTTCTAGCAAATCAAAGCCATTTTCACTTGGCATCATGATATCTAGAAATAGAATATCAGGATCGTATTCGGAGAGTCTCTCACGCGCCTCTGTGGCACTGGAAGCAAGTTCAATTTCAACTACTTCAGGACAGTAATCTGAGAGGAGAATTTTAAGATTGTCGCGACAAAATTTTTCGTCGTCTACTATTAAGGCTTTCATAGGCGGCTTTTTTATGAATTTAGGGAATAGCCGCTTGCCCAAAGGCCGATTTAGTATGAAACCACGCGCTCAATGAGCCAGTGGTAGCTCTCATTGACTTAAGCCAAATTCTTTATCGCGTCAATTAGATCTTTTTTGCGCTCTCGAGATACAGGAATACTCTTTCCAGACTTTAAAACAACGGATTGATCATCGCCATGAAGTATTTCGCGCGCCTCCTTTAGATTGACAATGTATGAGCGATGTGTTCTATTGAAAAAACCGGGAAGCAGTGCTTCATATACTTTCAAAGTGCGGGTGTCCAAATACTGATCACCATTCGTAAAATGAAGAATTGTGCAATTTCCGCTGCTTTCCAAATAATCAAGGTCTGAAATTTCTATAATGCGAATTCCCTTTGCGTGATGAATTGTAATTCGTTCAGGCTCTTTATTTTCTTCGATCTCTTCCTTTAGATTTTTGAGATTTTCTTGACTACTGAGATTTTCTGAATTGGAACGAGATACCATTATTCTCTCTACGGATTCTCTTAAGTCAGTTTCGTCAATGGGCTTTAAAACGTAGTGCAACGCTCGGCGCTCAAAAGCTCTGATGGCGTAATCTTTAAATGCGGTTACAAATACAACTTGGAATGCCACACCTGGTGGAGTATTTACTCTTACTTTATGGATTGAGAATGAAAATGATATTGATACAACCAATATTGATAAGTTTAATCGCAAAGAGATAATAAATACCGAA
>CAZKXG010000015.1:27301-32584 GCA_964556465.1 uncultured Cryomorphaceae bacterium
CAAATACAACTTGGAATGACTCCCCTTCAAGTTTTTCCAATAAATCGAATCCTTCCGCTCCTGATGGCATTCTGATATCGAGAAAGATGAGGTCTGGTTTCAATTCGTGAAACAGCTTTTCGGCAGCGAGAACGCCATTAGCAGTTCCCACTACCTCAATCTCGGGTGAGCTTTCTTCAATCAAGAACTTTAGATTCTCTCGGGCGTGATGTTCATCGTCTACGATTAAGGCTCTTATTTTATCTCCGTTCGTTCTCAAGATTTTGTGAATTGTTTTCCGTTGATTGGCTCATAAGGCCCGTTCCTTTTTTGGGACTTAATTAATCCCTAAAGTTGACATAAATTTAAGATGAACAAAAACTTAATGCTTATGATTCCTTCTTTACCCAACTCAAGTATTTCAATAGAATCACAGGACTTCGAGTCCAGATGGATTTTTTCTGATCGATGATCACAAAGAGAGCGCGAATAGGCGCTCTTTGGAATAGGCCTCTGTAACTCATTTGAAGTCAATTCCGTAGAACCTTCCGATTGGAATAAATCGGAGTATGATAGATTTTCACACCAGAATTAAATTAGAATTAGACGCAGAAACATCTACCCTTAAAGTTGAATATCAACCAGCATCGTCTCCTGCGCTTTTCGATGTTTGCGATATACAGGGAAGAATTCTGCAAACGGGAGAAATTTCGTCCGCAGAAACAAACATTAATCTCAATGGGCTTGATCAGAATCAATACGTTCTGTTAATATTAGATGGTGATAGAGCTTTCACAGAAAGAATCCAGCTCACCCCAAATTCTTAGGCTTTCATTAGCTCCTCAATTTCGTCCGCCTCAATTGGAATATCTTTCATGAGGTCAATGAACCCATCTTCAGTAATGATAATGTCATTCTCAAGGCGGATTCCCAAATTCTCCTCTCTGATATAAATCCCTGGTTCCACGGTAAAAGCCATTCCTGCCTCAATCGGTTCTGTCCACAATCCTACGTCGTGCACATCTAACCCAATAAAGTGAGATGTACCGTGCATAAAGTACTTCTTGTAAGCAGGCATTGATGGATTTTGATTGTCAACTTCTTCTTGAGTAATTAGCCCCAATTTTATTAATTGAATCTCCATCAAATCGCCGACTTTCTTGTGATAGTCTGCTAAGAATACGCCTGGTCGTAGAAGCTTTTTAGCTTCCTTCATTACGTGTAGCACCGAATTGTAAACGTCTTTTTGCCGTGAAGTAAATTTCCCGTTTACAGGAATGGCTCTAGTCATATCGCTGGCGTAATTTCCGTATTCGCAACCCACATCCATTAGTATCACTTCACCGTCTTTGCACTCGTTTTCATTGCTGATGTAATGCAATACACACGCGCTGAATCCTGAGGCGATAATGGGCTCGTAAGCAAATCCTCTTGATTGCTTTCGCAAGAATTCATGCATAAACTCCGCCTGTATTTCGTATTCCTTCACTCCGGGCTTTGCAAACTTCAGGACTCTTCGAAATCCGTCTTCGGTGATTTTACATGCGCGTTGCATTTGCTCAATTTCTTCCACACTTTTAATGGAGCGGATTCTGTGCATATGCGGAGCAAGTCTGCCGTATGTATGAAGAGGGTACTCGTTCCGAATCCATTTTGAAAAGCGCTCTTCGCGTGTCTCGGTTTCAATCGATCTGCGTGTATGCTCATTCGATGGAAGCAAGATGGTTTCAGCTTCAGACATCAATGTTTTGAGGACAGTTTCGAAACTATCAACCCACATGATGGATTCAATACCAGTTAGATCTTGGGCTTCCTTTTTGCTCAATTTCGCTCCCTCCCAAATGGCGATTTCGGGGCTGGTCTCTTTTAGAAATAAGATTTCACGATGGGCTTTATTATGTGCACTTGGAAAAACCACTAGAATAGACTCTTCTTGATCAACCCCAGTCAGGTACAAGAGGTCGCTATTTTGCCGAAAGGGCATATTTCCGTCGGCATTGGTTGGAAGGATGTCGTTTGAATTTACCATTGCCATTTCTCCGTCTGACATTCGGTCAGTGAGCTTTCTGCGGTGGCTGATGTATGTTTTTGAAGAGAGCGCTTGATATCTCATTAGTATGTTTTCAATTTTCTCAAAAGTAAACTTTACGATTTAATGAGTGTTTATAGGTTGTGAAGATTGAAACTGCGTAGAATGAGTTTAGATAGCCTCAACTTTTACTTTATTCCCTTTGGAGACTTACATTTGTGCTTAAATTTTGAACAACTGCTTTTACCATGAGTAATTCTGCATTGATAAAATCGAGCTTAGCTAAGAAATATTGGATGGCCTTCACGGGTCTCTTTTTGTGTCTATTTTTAGTGGGACACCTCGCTGGGAATTTACAGCTCTTCATAGAAGGCTATGCCGCCAAACTTCAGTTTAACCAGTACGCGGTTTTTATGACGACAAACCCTGCCGTGAAGATTCTGAGCTACGTGGTTTACTTGAGCATTATCTTCCATGCCATTGATGGTTTGGTTTTGACCTTGAACAACAGAAAGGCAAGACCTCAGGGATACGCGAAGACAAAACCTTCAGCTAACTCGATGTGGAGCTCGCGAAACATGGGGATTTTGGGTACGATCATTCTTGCCTTCATCGTTTTTCACATGCAGGACTTTTGGTATGACTACAAGTTTGGCGAGATGCCATACATGACCAGTGAAGATGGAAGTGCTATGCTTTTGAAGTCGGGAGAAGAAATTTCGGGAGCAACGGTTAATGCCAATTATGAAGTGGTTTCGAGCAGTGGCGAAGTACTTGGCCCTGTAATGAAAGACCTTCACGAAGAAGTGATGGTTGCTTTTCAAGAATGGTGGATCGTATTACTCTACGTAATTGGAGTCGCAGCTATTGCATTTCACTTATGGCATGGTTTCGAAAGCGCTTTCACATCGCTTGGAGCCAAAACACCTAAAGTCGAATCGGCCATTCAAAAGGCTGGATATGCTTTTTCGATTCTGGTACCATTGGCCTTTGCCGCCATCCCCATTTACATTTATCTAATTTTTTAAGTTTTTCGTCATGACAAAGCTAGATGCTAAAATACCTAAGGGTCCGATTGATCAGAAGTGGACGAATCACAAAAACAACATTAAGCTGGTCAACCCAGCCAATAAGAGACTTATTGATGTCATCGTTGTGGGAACAGGACTTGCCGGAGGTGCTGCCGCAGCTTCTCTCGCGGAGATGGGTTACAACGTGAAAGCGTTTTGTTTCCAAGATTCCCCCAGAAGGGCGCACAGTATTGCCGCTCAGGGTGGAATCAATGCAGCCAAGAATTACCAAAATGACGGTGATAGTGTTTACCGTCTTTTCTACGATACGATTAAAGGTGGAGACTACAGATCTCGTGAGGCGAATGTGTATCGCCTGGCTGAGGTTTCTACCAGCATTATCGACCAGTGCGTAGCTCAAGGAGTTCCTTTTGCACGAGAATACGGCGGTCTTTTGGACAACCGTTCTTTTGGTGGAGTTCAAGTATCACGAACGTTTTACGCCAAAGGGCAAACGGGTCAGCAATTGTTGCTCGGAGCATACTCGGCCATGTCTCGTCAGATATCTAAAGGAAAAATCACGATGTACAACCGTCACGAGATGATGGATGTAGTGAAAGTAGATGGGAAGGCGCGAGGAATTATCGCGCGAAACTTGGTGACTGGAGAGATTGAAAGACACGGTGCGCACGCGGTAGTGATCTGCTCCGGTGGGTACGGAAACGTTTTCTTCCTTTCTACAAATGCCATGGGATCCAATGCTTCTGCTTCTTGGAAAGTACATAAGAAGGGAGCCTTTTTCGGAAACCCATCATACACACAAATTCACCCGACTTGTATTCCCGTTTCGGGAGACCATCAGTCGAAACTTACCTTGATGTCCGAGTCGTTGAGAAATGACGGACGAATCTGGGTTCCCAAGAAAAAAGAAGACGCTGAGGCGATTCGCCAAGGAAAGCTCAAGCCGGTAAACTTAGCTGAAGAAGATCGCGATTATTACTTAGAGAGAAGATATCCGTCATTCGGAAACTTGGTGCCGCGTGACGTGGCTTCGAGAGCTGCCAAAGAGCGTTGCGATGCAGGATTCGGAGTAAACCAAACGGGTGAAGCAGTTTTCCTCGATTTCGCAGCTTCGTTTGAGCGTTACGGAAAGACCGAAGCCAAAGTGCATGGTTTGGAAAACGCTTCAAAAGAAGAAATTATCAATCTGGGTAAAAAAGTGGTTGAGTCGAAGTACGGAAACCTCTTCGAGATGTACGAGAAGATTACCGACGACAATCCCTACGAAACTCCAATGAAAATATACCCTGCAGTTCATTACACAATGGGAGGTATTTGGGTAGATTACAACTTGATGACTACCATTCCCGGTTGTTATGCATGTGGTGAGGCTAACTTTAGTGACCACGGAGCAAACAGACTTGGAGCATCAGCATTGATGCAAGGATTGGCCGACGGATACTTTGTGTTGCCTTACACGATCGGTGATTATTTAGCCGATGATATCCGAACGGGGGAAATTGACACCAACTCTTCGGAATTCGCAGCAGCAGAAAAAGAAGTGAAGGATAGCTTGCAAAAGCTCCTTGACATCAAGGGAAATAAAACCGTAGACCACTTCCACAAGCGATTGGGGAAAATCATGTGGAACGATTGCGGAATGTCCCGCAACGGAAAAGATTTGAAAAGAGCGATGGAAGACATTCGTGCCTTGCGCGATGAATTCTGGAGCGATGTAAAAGTGCCGGGAGAACTCAACGATATGAATTTGGAGCTGGAAAAGGCATCGCGTGTTGCTGACTTCCTTGAGCTGGGCGAATTGATGTGTCAAGATGCCCTCGATAGAGAAGAGTCCGCAGGTGGTCACTTCCGTGAAGAGCACCAAACTCCGGAAGGAGAGGCGCTTCGTGACGATGAGAATTTCACTTTTGTAAGTGCCTACGAATACACAGGTGATCCTGGAAAAGAGGTGCTCCACAAAGAACAACTCGAGTTCGAGGCCGTTGAAGTAAAAACAAGAAGTTATAAATAACCTGTTCGTTCAGGTCAAAAGATAGAAGCATGAACTTAACACTAAAGGTTTGGAGACAAAAAGGACCGGAAGCAAAAGGGAGCATGGAAACATACCCTGTTTCTGATGTGAGTCCTGACATGTCCTTTTTAGAGATGTTGGATGTGTTGAATGAAGAATTGGTTGAAAAAGGTGATGTGCCGATCGCGTTCGACCACGATTGCCGCGAGGGCATCTGCGGCACCTGCTCGCTG
>CAZKXG010000016.1:0-2397 GCA_964556465.1 uncultured Cryomorphaceae bacterium
TTTAGCAAGGAGCTGATCTCTTCTTGATTCTTGTCTTTAATGTCGGTACCATCGATCATTATAATCTTATCACCGGCGCGCAATCCCGACTTTTGTGCAGGAGAATCCTCATAGGGCTCTGAGATGTAAACGTCTCCATCAATTGATCGAATCAAACTCCCGATTCCACCGTATTGACCTGTGGTCATAAAGCGATAATCTTCAATATTGCTCTCCGTAATGTAGTTGGTGTATGGATCGAGTGATTCAAGCATGGCATCAATACCCGTTTTCATCAGTTCGCCGGGTTGAGTTTCATCTACGTAGTAGAGGTTTAACTCTTTGTACAGCGTCGCGAAAATTTCCAAGTTCTTCGAAACCTCGAAAAAATTGTCGCCGGGAGCTACTGCACGTATTCCTAAAAAACTTACAACCAAAATGGCTGCACCTACAACTATTCTTTTTCCCTTAATCTTCATGTATCAATAAATTGAGGACTAAATTTAAAACAGAAATTCCAGCGATTCCTTGCTTTGGCGTCTATTGGCATTTAAATCTTGTTAATCACTTTTGGAATCTCATTTATCATTCTGACAAAGTTTGAATCTAGCTGTGAATAGTTCGATCTTGGTTGCCCGTTGTAAATAACGGCAATCAAAAGCCTTTTATTGGAATTTACGGCTTCATTTTCGATGGCTTTTTTATTAAGTCGAATGACTTCGCGCATCTGCCTTTTAAGCCGATTGCGATCCACCGCTTTTTTGACTCGCCTTTTTGGCACAACCACTAGAAACTTTAATAGAGGCCACTCTTGTGTTTCTTCAGCCAGCAGCTTAAAGCTCAATGATCCTGAACGGAAATTTCTGCCCCTACCAAAAACTGCATCGATCTCGTATTTCGAACAAATTTTTTCGGCTTTTGGAAATTTAGAACTCATTAGTAGGCAATAATAAAAAAAGGCAACCCAAAAGGTCGCCTTTTAAATGATCAATATCGCTTAAGGAGTTATTTCACTTTCTTGATGTAGTGCTCGATGGCCATTGACATGGATGGAAATCCAGGGGCCGGAGCATGTACATCCAAGGTCAAACCAGCGCCTTTAACAGCATCGGCTGTAGTTGTTCCGAAAGCAGCTATGCGAGTGGCATTCTGCTTAAAGTCAGGGAAATTTTTGAGCAATGACTCAATTCCTGAAGGACTGAAAAATACCAGCATGTCATAATTAACATCAGCCAAGTCTGATAAATCACTGCAAACAGTTCTGTAGAAGATGGATTTGCTGTACTTAATATTAAAACTGTCCAATTGGTCAGTGATGCTGCGCTTATGGATATCAGAGCACGGAAGCAAGAACTTTTCATTCTTGTGTTTCTTAATCACTTCCATCAAGTCTTCAAATTTCTGCTTCCCGTGAAAAATCTTTCTCTTGCGGTATACCACATATTTCTGCAGATAGTAAGCTGTAGATTCTGACAAGCAAAAGTATTTTAATGACTCAGGCACGTTCACTCTGGTTTCTTCGCACATTCTGAAGAAATGGTCAACAGCGTTTCTACTGGTCAAGATTATTGCCGTGTGCTCTAATATGTTTATCCTCTGCTGACGAAACTCCTTTGCAGGAACACCTTCAACATGAATAAACGGGCGAAAGTCAATTTGAATCTTATACTTATCTGCCAATTCGAAATAAGGTGATTTATCAGAAGCCGGCTTGGGCTGAGAAATCAGAATTGATTTAACTTTATCTGCCATATGCATCCATTATTGAGCCCACAGTGCAACTAAGCAAAACTCTTGTTAAAGAGGCTTAAAAACAGCACGAAGGGCAAAATTTCGAGGGTGCAAAGGTACAAAATTATATAGATTCGAGAAACCTTGTAAGAAAAGCTCATCGCCAAGCCTTGTACAGTTCTGAATACAAAAGAAATTACAAACAAAAGGGCAGCCAATGGAAAAACCCATTCCAGCTTTCCCACATTTACAGAAACGGAAATAAGTGCCAATGGCAGATAAATCAAACCCAAAATTTTACTGACCGAAAACACTTCAAAACGGTATTCCCTGAGTAACCCTTTATCTTGATAGACCCATTTCAGGACGCTCATGAAAAGAAATTTCAGAAGGTATAACAGAAGGAAGCTAAACAGCACTATCAGGTAAAGTGAAAACCCAAGACTCTCTTTTCCAATCACTTCGTAATAGTTTAAAGCCGAGTAAATAATCAGAGAAGCCATTACCACAAAATGAGCGAAGAGTACCAACGAAGCCCGATGGGAAAACAGTAATTCTTCGCGCATCACCTGCCGAAGAATCTGCAATCGCGCTGCAGTTTTGAGCAAAAGCCCAAATCGCTTGGAATACACCATACGTATGTAGGCCAAAGCCGCTAAAGCAATGAGGAACACCGCTATCATCCAG
>CAZKXG010000016.1:2407-11426 GCA_964556465.1 uncultured Cryomorphaceae bacterium
TATCGGATTCTCCCGTAAAATTGGTTCCATTCGCAGCACAAATCTGGCGATTTCTGCCGACAATATGCTTAACTTTGCGCCCGTAAAACAAAAGTATATGCGCACCGATCAATATCAAGGACACGATTATTACGAGATGGATGAGCTGCTCACCGACGAGCACAAGCTAATCAGAGAAACGGCGAGAGCCTGGGTGAAGAAGGAAGTGTCTCCGATCATCGAAGAGTATTACGAAAAAGCTGAATTCCCGAAACAGTTAATCCCCGGACTAGCTGAAATTGGAGCATTTGGGCCGTACATTCCAGAGGAGTACGGAGGAGCAGGGATGGATCAAATCTCTTACGGATTGATTATGCAAGAATTGGAGCGTTGCGATAGCGGCCTTCGTTCTACGGCTTCTGTGCAAAGCTCATTGGTGATGTTTCCTATCTGGAAATACGGCACCGAAGAACAGCGACAGAAATTTCTTCCCAAACTAGCCTCTGGAGAATTCGTAGGTAGCTTCGGTCTTACCGAACCCGATCACGGTTCAAACCCTAGCGGTATGCTCACCAATTTCAAAGACGCAGGAGACCATTACGTCTTGAATGGAGCCAAGCTTTGGATCTCCAATTCACCGTTTTGTAACATAGCGGTGGTATGGGCCAAGAATGAAGAAGGAAGAATCCACGGACTGATCGTAGAAAGAGGAATGGAAGGTTTTACCACTCCCGAAACCCACGGAAAATGGAGTCTCCGCGCCAGCGCTACGGGCGAGTTGGTTTTTGACAATGTTAAAGTTCCCAAAGAGAATCTCTTACCCGGAAGATCGGGATTAGGCGCTCCGCTGAGCTGCTTGGACAGCGCGCGTTACGGAATAGCCTGGGGTGCCATCGGCGCAGCCCTTGACTGCTACGACTCGGCTTTGCGTTACAGCAAGGAGCGTGTCCAATTTGGAAAACCCATTGCGGGCTTCCAATTGCAGCAAAAGAAATTGGCCGAGATGATCACCGAGATCACCAAAGCGCAATTGCTCACTTTCCGTTTGGGTCAACTCAAAAACGAAGGAAGAGCCACTAGCGCCCAAATCTCGATGGCAAAGCGTAACAACGTGGACATGGCTTTGAAAGTAGCTCGTGAAGCTCGTCAGATGCACGGTGGAATGGGAATTACCAATGAGTATCCGATTATGCGCCACATGATGAACTTGGAGTCTGTAGTGACTTACGAGGGAACTCACGACATTCACTTGTTGATTACGGGGCTGGATATTACGGGTGAGAATGCTTTTTCTTAAGGGAGAACCCGCTTCTGACAGGTTACTTTTCTAGATCTAGCACTATTCGTTGAATAGCGCTTTCCTCTCCTGGCTGCTTGGTGACTACGATTTTTACTTTCGCTTTTTTTTGAATAGCAATTTTCGTGCTTTCGCCAAAAACTACTGCCGCAGATTTCTCAGGCAAGTCGTGCCTGGTTAAATAAGCCTCCGCATTTGATGGCGATGTAAAGATGTAGTTATCAGCTGCAACTTCTGGAATGTCACTCTTCGGTTCCGATCGGTAAAAAGGCCAGTCGATGATCTGATCGGAATTCAGGGCTTCACGCAATCGCTCAAAACTCATTTCTCCTCTGGCTTGAACGACAGTTTGATCGACACTGAGTAATAGCGCAAATTCCTTGACAACTTCAGATGGATTGGATGATGAACCAATGAAATCAGGAGTCATTTCGCACTCACGCATGGCGCTGGCAGTTCCTTCTCCCAAAGCTGCGAATCGCCGGGTCGATCGATCGAAATTTTTAGCGAAAAGCCTCACCGCACTCGGGCTATAAAAGAAAATCCAATCCGCATTGGGCGGGTTCTCCGCGGTTACAATGGTCTTTTGAATGCAGGAAAAACAGATGAGTTCCCAATCAGATTTTTTCGCGTGATTGACTAAGACTTCACTTGGGATATCTCGACTAAGAAATACCTTCAAGGGCTTTTGACTTTAGCTGAGCTACCGCTTCCTGGGCCAGCTTTTCGGGATCAGAACCTTCCAGATGGACGTACGCGGGCATGTGATTCACCGATTGAGCCATCACGGCGCGTAGCACGAATTCGCCGCTTTCTGTCGGCAAACAGTATGAACCCAATGGCATTTGGCATCCGCCTTCAAAGAGATTCAGTACCCTCCGTTCGATAGAAGTAGTGGTGGCAATATCTTCTCGGTTGATCTTGGCCATAACTTCTTTCAAGCGCGCGTCCTTCTCACGGATTTGCATAGCCAGGGCGCCTTGTGCCGGAGCAGGTATAAACTCGGTGGGGTCAAATACATGAACATGCAAATCATTCACGTCGTGTTCCAATCTATCTAGGCCGGCTTTCGCCAAAACAATGGCGTCAAACATTCCGTCGCGGAGTTTATTAACGCGGGTGGGCACGTTTCCGCGAATATCGTCGATTCGAATATCGAGACGGTGTTTTTTCAATTGAACTTTTCGCCTAGCGCTTGAAGTTCCAATCAATGCTCCTTCCTTTACCTCCCACTTTTGAGATGGATCGACGCTTTCAGTACGAATGAGCAAGACATCACGAGGATCGGCTCTATCGGTAATCGCACCAATCGTCAATCCTTCGGGGTAATTGGTCTCCAAATCCTTAAAGGAATGCACTGCCAAATCAATGGTTTCATCCAACAATTCTTTCTCCAGTTCTTTGGTGAAAAAACCCTTTCCCTCCATTTTATCGAAACTGAGATGCTGGATAATATCTCCTTGAGTCTTTATGATTTTGATCTCCACTTCATGGCCGAGGTTTTCCAACTTCGACTTGATATGGTAAGCCTGCCAAAGCGCTAAATCGCTGCCTCTTGATCCTATCGTAATCTTATTGGTCTTCACTACTTAGAATTCAACATAACCTCACGCGCCATCTTCATAGGCACGGAAATGTATTTTTTCTCAAGGTAAGTGATCACCTTGTCGAGTACTTCTTTTGATTCAGGGTTGAGGCCTTCTATTTCCTTCGCGTAGACGGTACTCACAGCTTTCTCACGGATTTCTTTCACTTTTCGGGGAATTTCACGCATGGCCAATTCAACCATTCGTTCTTTATGAATCTGCTCAAACTCTGAGATGCCCTCTTCTACAATCACTTCGCATTTTGAAATCTCCTGAGAGCGCTCGTGGAGATTTTTTTCAGCAGTAATTCGCAATTCCTCGATATTGATGTGGGTCAAGCGCAAATCAGTTCTATCAAATACGCTCGCTTCGATATCGGCAGGAATGGCCAGGTCGATGAGCACCTTGGGAGTTGTTTCCTCACCACAAAGGTGATCAAATAGGTCTCGGCTCACTACATGGCTCTCTGAACCCGTGCAGGCGATTAAGACATCAAAGCCGTTGTCGTATGACTCAAGCTGATCTAGGGCGTAACTCTTCGCACCCACTTGTACTGCCAATTCAGCCGCACGTGACTCAGTACGGTTGAAAATGGCGATATTCTTATATCCGTGTTTGGAAAGGAACTTGGCCATGGCCTTGTTGGTTCTTCCCGCTCCCACCAATAGCATTCTGGCTTCGGAAGGTACATTCAAGTCTTTTAATTTGTGAAAGGCAAGAGAAACAACTGAGACGGGCTTTCTGAAAATTGCAGTTTCAGTAAAAACTCGTTTCGCTGACTCAATATTCTTTCGCATCAAAAGACGTAAGAATTCTCCCGCCAATCCATTCACCTCAGCGAATTCGTATGATTTTCTCACTTGCGTGATGATCTCACGTTCACCAATCACCATCGAATCGAGAGAAGAGGTCACTTTGTAAAGGTGCCTCACAGCGTCTCTTCCAAAGTGAATTTCTGCGTTCGATCTTGCAATTAAGGCATTTTCTTGAGAAAGATTAAATAGGCCGGATTCAAGAATATCTTCGGCAGTTTTAACCTGCTTAGATACCATGAAAAACTCCACCCTATTGCAAGTGGACAAGAACATCAATTCCTCTAAACCTAATTTTTCTTTTAGAGAAGTGAGAATGGTGGCTTGATTGCCCTCATCGATATGGAACTTACCTACCACCTCAAGCGGTAACCGCTTGTGGTTGAAAGCAATAGTGTAAAAACGATTTAGCTCTTCCATATAATGCGTTTGCAAATGTCTACACGGGGTGTCGGCGCAGTGTCATAGAACTGTCAGAAGCTTTTATTTAAAGGGATTCTAAATAAGAAAAGGCCACCTTTCGGTAGCCTTCTCTCCAATCAAATAAAACAAACAGTAAAGTTTTAACCGCTGCACATCTCGCAATCAGGCCCATTCTCAATCGAACAAGCTTGCGCAGCTAATTCTTCCTCGGTCATTGCAACCGGTTGCTCAAGTCTAGACTTGTCAACGGTAAATTTGATCGCATCAGCCGCAGCTCTGGTTCTGAGGTAGTATATACCTGTTTTCAAACCTTGTTTCCATCCATAGAAATGCATGGATGTTAACTTGGCGAAATTCGCGCTTTCCATGAAAATGTTGAGCGACTGCGACTGGCAAATATACGCTCCTCGGTCGGCTGCCATATCAATAATGGCTTTTTGGCTAAGCTCCCAAGCGGTTTTGTACAGTGCTTTGAGATTGTCAGGAATTTCCTTGATGTTCTGCACCGATCCATTGGCGGCCATGAGTTTCTGACGCATGTCTTCATCCCAAAGATTCAGCTTTACCAAGTCGCGAAGCAAGTGTTTGTTCACGACGATGAACTCGCCTGACAATACGCGACGCGTGTAGATATTCGACGTGTAAGGCTCAAAGCATTCGTTGTTTCCAAGAATCTGAGCGGTACTCGCCGTAGGCATTGGCGCAAGCAACAATGAATTTCTAACACCATGCTCTTTGATCTCTTCTCTTAATACATCCCACTCCCATCGGTCTGTTGGCTTAACATTCCACATATCGTGTTGAAGAATGCCTTGGCTTACAGGCGAACCTTCGTAGGTTTCGTAGGGCCCGTCTTCTTTCGCCAAATCTTTGGAAGCTGTAAGCGCTCCGTAGTAGATGGTCTCGAATACTTCTTTGTTCAATTTACGCGCTTCCGCACTATCGAATGGGTAGCGCAGCAATACGAAAGCATCGGCTAATCCTTGCACTCCAATTCCGATCGGGCGGTGACGCATATTGCTGTTTCGCGCTTCAGGAACGGGGTAGAAATTGTTGTCAATAATTCTATTGAGGTTCTTGGTAATCAGATAAGATACCTCGAAGAGTTTGTCGTGATCAAATTTTCCATCGATGACAAATTTCGGCAGGGCTACAGAAGCCAAGTTGCAAACGGCTACCTCATCGGGAGCGGTGTACTCGATGATTTCCGTACAAAGGTTCGAAGACTTGATCGTCCCCAAATTCTTCTGATTCGACTTCTCGTTTGCTGCATCCTTGTATAGAATGTAAGGGGTACCGGTTTCGATTTGGGCTTCCAAAACTTTGAACCAAAGCTCTTGAGCCTTGACGGTTTTGCGGCCTTTTCCTTCCCTCTCGTATTTCGTGTAGAGCTTTTCAAACTCTTCTCCGTGACAATCAGATAACCCGGGGCATTCATGTGGACACATCAATGTCCACTCTCCGTTTTCTTCCACTCGCTTCATAAACAGGTCGGGCACCCAAAGGGCGTAGAACAAGTCACGAGCACGCATCTCTTCCTTACCATGGTTCTTGCGCATTTCGAGGAAATCGAATACATCTGCATGCCAAGGCTCCAAGTACATGGCAAATGATCCTTTGCGTTTTCCACCACCTTGATCTACATAACGAGCCGTATCATTGAATACGCGCAACATCGGAACGATTCCGTTTGAAGTTCCATTCGTCCCTTTGATGTAGGTTCCTTTTGCACGGATATCGTGAATAGATAATCCGATTCCACCAGCGCTTTGAGAAATCTGTGCGCATTGTTTCAAGGTATCATAAATACCGTCGATGCTGTCTTTCTTCATCGTAAGCAAGAAGCAAGAAGACATTTGTGGCTTAGGTGTACCAGCATTGAAAAGAGTTGGTGTTGCGTGAGTGAACCAACCTTCAGACATTTTGTGGTAAGTCTCGATAGCCGAGTCAATATCCTCTTTGTGGATACCGACGGCCACACGCATGATCATTTGCTGCGGACGCTCCGCTACTTCTCCATTCAATTTAAGCAAGTAGGAACGTTCTAACGTTTTGAAACCAAAGAAATCATAACGAAAGTCACGGTCATAAATAATCGCAGAATCCAAAATCTCTTTGTTTTCCTCTATGATGGAGTAAACATCATCAGCAAGAAGAGATGCAGGCTCTCCCGTATTCGGATCGATGTATTCGTATAGTGCTTTCATGGCTACTGAAAAGCACTTCTCCGTATTTTTGTGGAGGTTGCTCACCGCAATACGACTTGCCAAAAGAGCATAATCGGGATGCTTTACGGTGTTGGTAGCAGCTACCTCCGCTGCTAAGTTATCCAGCGCACTGGTGGTAACACCTTCATAAAGACCGTTGATTACCTTCTTTGCCACTTCAATCGGATCTACCGCAGGGTGAAGACCATAACAAAGCTTTTTAATTCGCGCTGTAATTTTATCAAACTGGATCGCTTCACGCCGACCGTCTCGCTTAAGTACGTATGACATATTGTTTTATAAGAGTTTAATGGTGGATCAGAAGGATGGATTAAAAATCGGCGTCCATGGTGAAGCTCTTGTCCTCAGCCGATGTATTTGAGACGCTCGCTTTTTGGTATTCGCCTACCCGAACTTCAAAGAAATTTGACTTGCCTTGAAGGCTAATCATATCCATAAAGTCGAATGGATTTGTTGCATTGTACACTTTATCGTTTCCAAGCTCAACCAAAAGTCTGTCAGCCACAAACTCGATATACTGAGACATCAAGTCAGCATTCATCCCGATCAATTTTACCGGAAGAGCATCGGTTACAAATTCCTTTTCGATGTTCACCGCATCGACGATGATTTTTTCTATTCGTTCCTTTGGAAGCTTGTTTACTATGTGATCGTTATAGAGCAAGCAAGCGAAGTCGCAATGCATTCCTTCGTCACGAGAGATCAACTGATTAGAGAAGCTCAAGCCAGGCATCAAACCTCTTTTCTTCAACCAGAAAATAGAACAGAAAGAACCGCTAAAGAAGATTCCTTCAACAGCTGCGAAAGCTATTAGCCTTTCGGCAAAAGAACCATTATCGATCCAATCCAGAGCCCATTTCGCCTTTTTCTTCACGCAGTCGAGCGTCTCGATAGCATTGAAAAGTTTATCTTTCTCTTGCTTGTTTTGAATGTAAGTATCAATGAGCAATGAGTACGTTTCCGAGTGGATGTTTTCCATCATCACCTGAAATCCGTAGAAGAATTTCGCTTCGGTATATTGAACTTCAGAGAGGAAGTTCTCTGCCAAGTTTTCGTTAACGATTCCGTCGCTTGCGGCAAAAAATGCCAATACGTGTTTAATAAAGTAACGCTCATCGTCATTCAACTTATTGCTCCAATCTACCAAGTCAGCTTCGAGGTCAATTTCTTCCGCCGTCCAAAAGGAGGCTTCAGATTGTTTGTAGAATTTCCAGATATCGTTGTGCACGATCGGGAAAAGCACAAAACGGTTCTCGTTCTCTTCGAGAATCGGCTCGGTTACTGTGGTGTTTTCAGGGAGTACATTTTCAATCTCCACTTCAGTTTTGTTAGAGGTCACTTCGGCCATGATAAAATCTCTATTTTTTTATCGGTTTATTAAATAAATACGTATAATCTTGACAGGCAAGCCCTTATAAGAAGAGCGCGAGGTCGAAGTCGATTAAAAGAGAGGAAAACTCTCCGAAATATTCTCGATTGACCGCCAACAAAAATTGGAAAAAAGGGCTCGCAGACCTATCTGTTTTAATTCACATTCGGTTCAAGTTTTCAACACGAAAAGTTGACATTGGCTACCGGCTCAATAGCAGCAGTGGATACAGAATTTGGAGAGTGTTAATCAACAGGTCGATATTGGCCAATGTGGCGAAATTCCCGGCACTATTTTTCGGGATGAGTTTAAAATATGAAACACAATGACTTATAATCAACTGATTTATTGTATTTTATATAGCGTATTTGTCCTGTTGAAAAATATAGTGTACCAAGAAATAGCATTTTCGATGTGATTGTTTAGGGAACCAATTCGCTATTATCCTAAGTTAACTGAGCATCAAATGAAAAGGATAAATTCGGCCTTCTTCTTTTTCCGACCTACCAAAAAAAGATCTCCCCTTAGAATACCTGAATGGAGTTTTACCTTAAAGAAGATTCCATCAATTTATCCGCCTCAACGAGCTTGTCGTAAAACTCTTGCCCAAATTTTCTGGTAATGGGCTCTTTCAAGAATCGGTAGACTTTGACATCAAGTTTTGCACCACATGATCTGGCGGGGTCGCAGATGGGCCAGTGATGGTAATTCAAAGCGATATAGTCTTTTAATTGAGTTAGGCGAATGGGATACAAATGACAGGAAATCGGTTTTAAAAAATTTGTTTTTCCATCGCGATGTGCTTGTTCGATGGAACACTTGGCTGTTCCATTCTTGTCAAAAGAGACAAACGCACATTCCTCATCGTTGACTAATGGAGTCACATATTCGCCGTCTACATCGATGGTGAAAACACCCGTTTCTTCTACGCGATCAATCCCTTCTTGGCGCATGTATGGCTTGATGTATTCCAGTGCTTCTTCTAGCAGACCTACCTCTTCTGCTTCGAGCGGAGCACCGCTATCGCCTTCCACGCAGCAGGCTCCTTTGCAAGCGCCTAAGTCGCAAACAAATCTTTTTGAGAAGAGGTCTTCAGAAAGGAGAGCATCGTCAATTTGAATCATGGCCCGAAGTTAGGCATTCGCCGTTTCAATATCACTTCCAATCACTTACTTTTGCGCCTTCGAGAAAGAATCCTTCTCAGAATAAAATGACCTCCACATGAGCCAACACGACGACGTACTCAAGAAGATAATCGGCCACGCCAAAGAGTATGGTTTTGTATATCCATCAAGCGAAATTTACAACGGACTAAGCGCCGCATA